>JAGQXQ010000094.1:830-15809 GCA_020436535.1 Phaeodactylibacter sp. | reverse complement strand
TGGCCCCGAAATTCAAGCCTATATCTATGACCTGGGCCCGCAAAGAAAGGGAAGAACAAACAATAAACAAAGGTAGAATAAACCGATACATATGTTTTGGGATTTTTGCTGCCATTATTTCAGAGAATGATGGATTCTTTTGAAACATGGCAATTTAAACAGGAATTCCGGGGTTGGATTAGACTTAACCCCAAACACCGGGCCAGTCTTTTTGCATTATACTTTTTTTGTACACTGAGGTTACAAGAAGCAGGCGCAAATCTACAGTTTTTTTATGTTTTTGTGCATTAGAGAAATCCATATTTAACATCCGGTGAAAAAAAGTGTTATAATACAGTTTTGAAAACGATGTTGTGATTAAAAATAACTTCCCGGTTTGAAGTTACTTTTTAAGGCTTACCAAAATCAAAATAATTATGGGAATGCGCAGGCGAAAAACAGCAGCAGGTGGAGAAACCCCGCCAAAGCTAAATCGTGAAAAGTTGCTGGAAGCCGCCCAGGTATTTAGTTTCATCCGGCCCTATCGCTGGCCCTTTATCCTTGGCATGGTATTCCTTTTTTTATCCAGCCTGGTATTTATGATCTTTCCTTACCTGTCTGGTTTAATGGTCGATGTGGCGCAGGGCAACGCCAAAATGGATATCACTTTGGGGCAAATCGGCTGGGTCTTGCTCGGCATCCTCGTGGCTCAGGGAGTAGTATCCTACTCCCGCGTACTGCTCTTCGCCATTGTCAGTGAGAAAGGGATCGCCGATGTACGCAAAGCCCTGTATCAAAAACTGGTGACCCTGCCCATTGTGTTTTTCGAGCAAAGCCGGGTCGGCGAACTGGTCAGCCGCCTGACCGCCGATGTGGAGAAATTATACAGTGCATTTTCCATTACCCTTGCTGAATTTATCCGCCAGATCATCATTCTGGTGGCGGGTATTGCCTTTCTGGCTATTCGGGCGCCCATGCTGTCCCTGATTATGCTGGGCACTTTCCCTGTCATCGTTATCGGGGCCATGTTTTTTGGCCGTTTTATCAGGAAGCTGTCCAAAAGCAGACAGGAAGAGCTGGCGCAATCCAACACCATACTCAACGAAACCATACAGGCCATTGAGGCCGTCAAAGCGTTCACCAATGAAATGTTCGAAGCACTTCGGTACGGACGGTCTATTGACCAGGTTGTTGGCGTAGCCCTCCGGTATGCCCGCTGGCGCGCCCTTTTTTCGGTATTTATTATCACTTTTCTGTTTGGCGCGCTGTTCTTTATCATCTGGCAAGGTGCGAGAATGTTGGAAAACGGGACGATGACCGCGGGGCAGCTCATCGAGTTTGTGGTTTATACCGGCATCCTGGGCGGCGCCATCGCCGGATTGGGCAATTTCTACACTGAAATACTCGGTGCGGTAGGAGCGACCGAACGGATTCGGGAGATCCTCAAAGAGGAAGGCGAAGTAGCTGCCGACCCCGGCCATCAGGTTGAACGGATTACATTGAAAGGCAATATCAGCTACGAGCATGTTCATTTTAGCTATCCTACCCGCAAAGACCTGCCCGTCCTGAAAGGACTGGATTTCCAGGTGGAGTCCGGGCAAAAAGTGGCCCTGGTCGGCACCAGTGGCGCCGGAAAATCAACAATCGTACAATTGTTGCTTAAATTTTACGTGGTGGACGGTGGAGACATCAAGGTAGACGGGCATAGCATTTACGATATCAATACAACTGCTTTCCGCCAGAACATAGCTATTGTGCCGCAGGAGGTGATCCTCTTTGGAGGCACCATCAAAGAAAACATCCTGTACGGCAAGCCGGAAGCAACTGAAGAAGAAGTGATCGAGGCGGCCCGCAAGGCCAACGCCTGGGATTTCATCCAATCCTTCCCGGACAGTTTGGAAACCATTGTCGGCGAGCGTGGGGTGAAGCTCTCCGGCGGCCAGCGGCAGCGCATCGCCATTGCCCGCGCCATACTGAAAGATCCCGTTATATTGCTGCTCGATGAAGCCACTTCATCGCTGGACGCCGAATCTGAAAAAGCCGTACAGGACGCCCTTAACAAACTGATGGAAGGGCGCACGTCAATTATCATTGCTCACCGCCTGGCCACCATCCGGGATGTCGATTGCATTTACGTTATTGATAAAGGCCGGATCATCGAGCAGGGTACCCACGAAGAGCTGTCCCAGATTGAGGACGGAACGTATAATTCCCTGGCCAAGCTACAGTTTGAACTCACTTAGGTGAGCTTTGGCTATCCGTCAAAATAAACTCCTTGCCAATGCTACGCATTACCGCTGTGCTCGTTGTGTTGCTGTTGTTGGGCCTGATCGCCCTTTACGTGCTGGAGTTCCGCTGGTTTGACCGCACTATCGGTATGCGCAACCTTGCTTTGTACGCAATGGCGGCCGGAGCAGCGCTGGGGGCAGCGCTGGGACGGCGATTTAGCCCTCAGGGGCGGAACACCGTGGAAAAAGTCCAGCTCTACGTATTTTTCATTTTTATCTGCACCCTGTTTGCTCCATTAGCAGCCAGCCTGAGCAACCGCCTGCTCAGCCTTTCCGCCCCCCGGCTGGAACAGATAACCTTCTTTGAGGAGCAGGCTTTTTATTCGGATCGATATGGACTCATCAAAGGAGAAAGGGTTGAACCCGATGGATATTATACGTTCTTCTACTACCATGGGCGATTGCGCCGGATCAAAAGCGAACAACCGTTGCTACCTGGAAGGGAAAGAGGTGAAACCGCAGAGCTTCGCATTAAACGCGGCCTCTGGGGGTATGATGTGGTGGTGGTGGAGGTGAGGGAGGGAGAGTGAGAGAGTGAGGGAGTGAGGGAGTGAGAGAGTGAGGGAGTGAGGGAGTGAGGGAAATATTAGATATTTGCCCTACAATATCAATTCATGAAGATCCAGGAAAACGTTTCACTGAAGGCATACAATACTTTTGGCATTGAAGCCACTGCCCCTTATTTCGTCGAAGTTCACAGCACGGAAGAGCTGCAGCAGATACTTCAGCAATGGGAGGGCGGGCAACCATTTATCCTCGGTGGGGGCAGTAACATCCTGCTGGCCGGCGAATTATGCGGCCTCGTTATTAAAAACAGCATCAAAGAAAAGGCCATCACCTCCAGGGAAGGGAACAAAGCCTGGGTATCGGCTGGCGGTGGAGAAAACTGGCATGAATTCGTCTGCTGGTGCCTGGAGCATGAGTTGGGGGGGGTCGAAAACCTTTCCCTGATCCCGGGCACGGCCGGCGCTGCGCCAATACAGAATATTGGCGCCTATGGCAGGGAGCTCAGTGAAGTATTTCACATGCTGGAAGCGGTTGAGCTGGAAACCGGCGCCCTGCATTCCTTTGGCAAAGAAGCTTGCCGCTTTGGGTACCGCGACAGCATTTTCAAGCGGGAACTCAAAGGACGATACTGCATCACCAGAGTCTCCCTTGAACTCCGCACGGCCCACCACCATCTTAACACGTCATACGGGGCTATCCGGCAGACGCTGGCGGAACGAGGAATAAGCGCCCCCACTATACACGATGTTAGCCGGGCGGTGGTCGCCATCCGTTCCGGTAAATTACCCAACCCGAGTGTACTGGGCAATTCTGGCAGTTTCTTCAAAAACCCGGAACTGCCCCGCCGCCAGTTTGAGGAACTCCAGCAACAGCATAAGGATATGCCCTTTTATCCGCTCGATAATGGCTGTATAAAGGTGCCGGCCGGCTGGCTGGTCGAACAAACAGGATGGAAAGGCAGGCGCATCGGAGATGCAGGTTGTTATGAAAAACAAGCATTGGTACTGGTGAATCACGGACAAGCCAGCGGCAGAGATATCTACGAGCTGGCGCAACGTATCCAGGACGACGTGGAAGAAAAATTTGGAATAAGGCTGGAGATGGAAGTGAATGTGATTTGACGTTACTGCCCATCCATAACCGCATCCTTCTTATCGAATTTTTTCACTTTGCTGCGGCTTTTGAACGGCATATACCGGTACGGGCGGTCCTGAAAATCGTTGATCAGGGAGTCGGCGCGCTGGCTCAGCTCACTGATATTGTCATACAATTCTTCATCGGACATGAGTTTGCCCAGAGAACCTTCGCCATTTTTGATCTTACCGACTACGTCTGAGACGCCATCCATAGCGGTATTAGCGGACTGCAGCGTTGTTTTCAGTCCGACAATGGCTTCATTGACCTCTTTGAGAGTCTGTTCCAGGTCGGCCGCCACAAGTTGGCTACTGAGGGAGTCTGCATTGCCCAGTATGCTGTTGATCTTTTCGTTGTTGCCCTTCAGGTTGCCGGTGATGTCATTGAGATTCGCCAGCATTCCATTGATGCTGCCGGATGAAGAACGCAGGAGGCCATCCATCTGGCCGGTTGCGGAATTGAGGTTCGCGAGAGCAGATTCCAGGTTTTTCATACTCTTGCCTAAAGGAGAATCGGGATCCTTCAACAAAGCGGCATTCAGGCTGTCGACCAATTCCCCGAGCCCTTCCTTCAAAATATCGATGTATCGCTCGGCATTTTCCTCTCCTACCATGGAGCCCAACAGCCCCCGGATCTCCCCTTCCAGCACATCGCCGCTCTTGGCGCAGTCATCGCCGGAACAAGGCAGGGGATAATCCAACAGGACTGCTTTACCGCCCATAAATCCTGTAGAAACAATAATGGCTTTAGTATTCTTGGGAATAGTCATACCAGGTTTGAGGTCCAGGATAACTTCCACGGTCCGGTCCACATCATTGAGCAGTTTTACACTAGCCACACTCCCCACCTCGACACCGTTGATGAAGACCTGAGTTCCGACCTGCATACGGTCTACACTAGGGTAATAAACCTTGTAGGTATTGGATTTGAGCAGGACATTACTGCCTCTGATAAATTTGTACCCCCAAAAAGAAAGGGCGATGGCAATCACCGCCAGAAGGCCTACCTTAACTTCGTTTGACATGCTGTATCGGATTTAAGCGCCGCAAAGGTAAAAAAAAGCATCAAATTGGAGCTATTCAGGCTTGACATAAAGTATCCTGAGAAATTCCGTCTATGCTATCGGCAATATTCCTTTGGAGCTTCAGTACAACGCGTTGAGTATGGTTTTGGTTGACCGTCGTTTAGGGTATGCCGAGTTCCTGTTTGGCCTGTTCGACGGAAATGCGGTTTCCATCTTTGTAAGCAACGATGAATGCATCGGGAAATCCATTGGCCTGAAGCAGCAGGCGCGCTTCAAATGCTTGCTGAAGGGTCGAAAAATTCCGGGCCTGATACTTGTAGAGGTTATCTTCGGCCACCACTTCGATCAGGTAGCCGGTATTATGCCATTTGCTATGGCTGGTGTCTAAAGGGCGCGAAGCGGCAGACAATTGAACATTGAACTGAATATTGGGGGAGCCCGAGGAAGCGGCGGACGGCGGGCGGGAAACGCTTTTTTCGTTCATAGAACCATACTGATATTGGGGCGGCGTTATCTCGGGTGCGGCCCGATACTCAACCGGCAGGCCAGCGCGTTCGTACTCCTGGGACGGAGCCGGAAGGGAAGAAACCTTGGCTTTTACCGCCGGCTGATAAGCAGTGGGTGGTGTCTGAGAGTAAGAATAGGCGGAAGGAGCAGGCGTACTTTTTGCCATCGCAAATTCGGGGTATACTCCACTTTCAACAACGGCCTTATATTCTTCAAAAGCCGTCAGGATCGATATGGCTACAGATTGCTGCCCTGTTTCGGTTTTTAAGAACTCCTCTTCCTCTTTATTGCTGAGAAAGCCCGTTTCGACCAGAACGCTGGGCATGGCCGTCTCCTTGAGCACCACGAAACCGGCCTGCTTCACCCCACGGCTCTTGAGCTTTGCCTCGTTCTGGAACTTGGCTTCCACCCGCTCTGCAAAAAGAATACTCTGTTCCAGGTAGGCGTTCTGGAACATCGTCAGCATGATATGCCCCTCCGGAGAATTGGGGTCGTAATCATAATTGCGCTGATAATTGTCTTCCAAAAGGATGGCCGCGTTCTCCCGTTTGGCTACTTTCAGGTTGTGTTCGGCGGTGTGCAAGCCCATGACGTAGGTCTCCGTACCATGAGTAGCCGCCGAACCGGGCATAAAATTGCAATGGATGGAGATAAACAGGTCCGCTTCATTGTGGTTCGCAATGGCGGCGCGTTCGTAAAGCGGAATGAACACATCCTCGTTTCGGGTCAGGATCACCCGTAAGTCCGGAAAACGGGCTTGCATAGCCTGGGCCAGCGCCTGGCTAACCGCCAGCGCCAGGTGTTTTTCCCGCGAACTGCTCCCCAGACAGCCAGGGTCATGCCCTCCATGGCCAGGGTCGATCACCACTGTTTTTATCCGGTAATCTTTTTTCTCTGTTATCCTTTCTTTGATAACTTTGTCCATCTCACAGTCAAAGCTTACTTTCGCAGCAGGAACAGAAGCACGGTACGAACCTTGCTCAGGCATGCAAACCGGCTCCGGGCCGGCTGGATAAGCAGCTGGAAAGGATAACGAAATGTTAAACCCCTTCTGGGTGAATGGCAAAAAACAAAAAAGGAACGTTTGTAGGAAAGTTACCGCTTTCTTCATAGTACAACTTAATGATAATTAATCCTTGAGAGCAAAGTTACCAATTATTATTGTATCCATCATCTGGCCTTTGCTGAATCTAACGGCCCAGGATGGGAATATTCCGATGCGGGATACGCTGCCTCCTGTTCAGCTCGACAGTATGCAGGTAGACACCTTTGCCGCCGGAGGTGACAGCCTGCTGGCGCCGGTCCGGCAGGTAGCTTTCTCTAAAGATTCTCTCGATGCTCCGGTAGCATACAACGCTACGGATTCCATGATCTATGATATCAGCGGACAAAAGATCCACCTCTACGGCAATGCTTCGGTTACCTATACCACTATAACGTTGGAAGCGGCTCATATTGTTTTCGACTGGGCGACCAACATCGTAACGGCCGAAGGGATGCCCGACAGCCTGGGGCGCCCCTCCGGCCTGCCGGAATTTTCTGACGGCGAGCAGAGCTTTGTTGCCGATAGCATGCGCTATAATTTCCTAACGAGCAAAGGCGTCGTTTATGATGTAACAACGACACAGAACGATGTCGTGGTACATAGCGCCCGTTCAAAGTTTGTAAGTAATACCGTACAGGACAGCACCCAGCAACGCAATGACGTCATATTCAGCTCCGACGCCATATTTACCACCTGCACCCATGATAACCCGCACTTCGGCGTTCACAGCCGAAAGCAGAAGATCGTTCCGAACAAATTGGTCGTCGTCGGCCCTTCCAACCTGGAGATCATGGGCGTGCCAACGCCCCTGTGGCTGCCCTTCGGCTTCTTCCCCATCTCTTCGGGGCGCCGCACCGGCCTGCTCTTCCCACGGGATTATCAGTACTCGCCGCAGTGGGGCTTCGGACTGGAAGGCATCGGCTGGTTTTTCCCTCTGGGCGACCACTTCAACCTCTCCCTTACGACCAATCTTTACATCAAAGGCACCTGGGGTGTCAATGCCACCTCTCAATATCGCAAGCGCTATAAATACAACGGCAATTTTGACCTCGGCTACGACGTACGCCGCCAGGAAGATGACGAGGGCAATATCGACCGCCCCAAGTCTTTCCGCTTTCGCTGGTCGCACCAGCAGGACCGTTCCGCCCACCCGACTAACACCTTCGGCGGGTCTATTAATATTCAGACCAACAACTATCAAAGCAGGGTTTTTAACGACGCCAGCCGGGTACTGCAAAACCAACTGAATTCCAACCTGGCCTTCAGCAAGAACTGGCGGGATAAGCCGATCAACCTCAACGCCAGCCTCAGCCACAGCCAGAACTCCGCTACGCGCAACGTGACGGTCAACTTTCCGAACGTCAAATTCCAAACTCAGGCGCTCTACCCTTTCAAACGCAAAGAACGCAGCGGCAAGGAAAAGTGGTTCGAAACCATCACCTTGCGCTACCAGGGTGATGCCCGCAATCGCTTTGAAGCCACGGACACCACGCTTTTCAGTCAAAAAACCCTGCGCGAAGCCCAGTTTGGCGTTCAGCATTCCGTCAACTCGGGAACCTCCTTCAAGTTGTTCCGATACCTCAACCTCAACCCGAGCGTTAGCTACGACGAGGTTTGGTATCTCAAATCGCTGCGAAAGGACTTTATTCCCGGCCTGGAGATAGACACGACCTTCAACAACGGCTTGGAAACCTACGATACGCTCTCCTATGGCATGGTCAACGACACCCTGATCCCCGGCTTCAAATCCTTTCGGGAATTTAATGCCAGCATCAGCCTCAACACCCAGATCTTTGGAACGGTACAGTTCAAAAAAGGATGGCTCCGCGGCATTCGCCATGTGATGAAACCGAGCGTTTCCTTTGGCTTCATGCCGGATTATACGGACCCCAGCCTGGGTTACTATCGCACAGTAGAGAGTGAAACGGACCCGAATGAGTTCTCGGAATACTCCATCTTCCAGGGCGCTATCTTCGGCGGGCCCTCTTCCGGCGGCCGCCAAATGGCCATGAGCTATAGCATTAACAACATCTTTGAAGCTAAATATTTTTCTAAAAAAGACTCCTCCGACAAAAAGCTCAAGCTCTTTGACAACATCATCGTTTCGGGCAATTACAACTTTGCCGCCGACTCGCTCAACTTCAGCCCCGTCAACATCAGCGGCACCACCCGCCTGGCTAAGGGGCTGACCACCGTAGGCCTGCGCGCTCAGTTCGATCCCTATGTAGTAGAGAAGATCAATGGCCGCACAGTGCGGCTCAACGAGTTTGCCTGGAACCGGGACGGCAAGCTGCTGCGGTTCGTCAATGCCCAGGCCCGGTTTAACACCAATATTACAGTGGGCAAGATCCGCGCCCTGTTTATGGGCGAAGAAGAGGAAGTGGTTGAAGACCCGCTGGAAGAAGAAGAGAAAAAACTGAGAAAGCCGGAGGAAACCGACTTTCTTAGCTTGTTCGAAAACTTCCGCATCGGCCACAACCTCGTCTTCGACTGGGAAGGCCTGCCCGACGGCCGCGACACTTTCAAGGTGGCGACCCATTCCATCAACTGCCAGGGCAGCATACAGATGACCGACAACTGGAATATCAACATCGGCAACTTTGGCTATGACTTCGTCCGAAAGGGCATTACCTACCCCTCTGTGGGTTTCTCCCGCAACCTCCATTGCTGGGAAATGGGTATGAACTGGCAACCCACCCGGGGAACCTACAGCTTCTACATTCAGGTGCGCCCCGGTACGTTGGACTTCCTAAAAATACCGTATAACCGAAATAATATTGATGCGCGATCGGGGTTTTGAGGGAGGGCGTTATTGTTGTATTATTGCAGGGCCATCATATCTTATTGCAATAAAAGCAATTTTTCGAATCAGCGCTTCTCTTTTGCCGCAGCCAGCGCCCGCTCCGCCCAGCTCGTCAGCTCGTCACGGTCTTCCACCACCTCCACCGGCACGCAGTAGTAGGTTGGCACAGTTTTCGTTTTTTTACCGTGGGAAAAGGGTTTCATCCCCTGCTCTTCGAACAGAGGGCGGGTGGCATCATTGACCTTGAGGTGCAGTTCGCCGTTCATGATGCCGCCAAACATGACGCCATCCTTATAGAAACCGGCGCCTCCAAACATCTTTTTATAAGTGACCTCTCCAAAGTTGGAGAATTGATCCATTAGGAAGTCGATGTAGTCCTGAGAAACAGCCATGGTGCAAGTAAAATAAGGGGTGTAAATGCCTGTAATTTATGTAATCCCCATAAGATAGTCAACTGTGGAACTTTTTAAGCACCATAAGCCTTGATGAAAAAAATTTCCACCATGCTCCGAATCGACGGTTCTAAGGGTGAAGGGGGCGGCCAAATGGTGCGTACCGCGCTGGCGCTCTCTACCCTCACAGGGCGGCCGTTCCACATAACGCACATCCGCGCCGGACGGCATCAGGCAGGGCTCAAGGCACAGCACCTCAAAGCCATCGAAGCGCTGCAGGCCATCTGCGGAGCGCAAGTGACGGCATTAAAGCTGGGCGCCAAAACCTTCACGTTCCAACCGGGGCCGGTACAGCCAGGGCAATACTTCTTCGATATCGGCACGGCTGGCAGTATCTCTCTTTTGCTTCAAGCCCTGTTGCCCCCTCTGCTTTTCTCTTCCGGCCCCACAACCCTGAGGCTGCGGGGCGGCACCTGCGGCAAATGGCAGCCGGCGGTGGAGTACACCCGGGAGGTATTGCTCCCCTACCTGAGTAACTTCGCCGATATAGAATTGACGATCAAACGGAGAGGGTATTACCCTAAGGGAGGCGGAGATGTATCGGTGCGCATCCAACCCAGGTCGTCCTCCTGGAAAGAAGCGGGTCAACTCCCCCCCTATTCGCTCACAGAACGGGAACCGCCGAGCCAAATCGCCGGTATTGCCTTTGCAGCTGACGCCCTGGCGGTGCGGCAGGTAGCAGAACGAATAGCCGACGCCGCCTGTGCCGAATTACAGATATGGAATTGCCCCGTGGACATTTCTACGGCCTATGGCCCGGCCCACAACCCCGGCGCGGGAATCACCCTCCGGGCAACGGTTAACTGCTCAGGTGCAGGCATCCCTCTTTCCCTTGGCGCCGATGCACTGGGCGAACGTGGTAAGCCCGCCGAAACCGTAGGCAGTGAAGCCGCACAACAACTCAACCGAGCCCTTCGTTCCGGGGACCCCGTCGATCCGCACCTGGCAGATCAGCTGGCGCCCTACCTGGCACTCATTCCGGGAAGCCGTATGAAGGTGTCTCACCCTACCGGCCATCTGCTCAGCAATATGGCTATGGCCGAATACTTCCTGCCTGTTCGTTTTGAGCCGAAAGAAGCTATATGGGAAGTCAACAGAATAAACTAAAAACCAGCCTTTTATCCATATCGGTTTTACTGGAAAATCAAGAGTCCGAACCAGAATACTCCGGCCCCTAAACCTTCACCATCTCCGTTTCCATTTTGGCGAGGGCTTTTTCCGCATCACGATAGCCGGCTTTCATGCGTTGTTCGATCCTTTTACGGCTAAAGTCAAAGGGGGCGGTAACGATCTCCTCGTCCTGGTTCTCGATACAGGTGATCTGCTTTAGGGCCACGTACTGTTTCAGGCGCTTGTAGCCGGGCTGAGCACGTATTTCGGCAGTAGCTTCAGGGTTATCAATGGTATTCAACAGTTCATCAATGCGATGAATAACATCCACATATTCATTGATCTTTTCAGCCGTTTCCACATCCTTGCTAAGCTTACCGGCAAACACCATTTCCAGTATGCGGTCATAGACTTCGTTCATCGTATTGGGCGGCTGGCCCTGGCGGGGAAACAATTTTACGATAAACAAACGTTTCCGGAGACCCGGGCTGGCATCGAGCCGTTCGATGGCTGGCAGCAGCGGCGTGTTGTCGAACAATCCGCCATCCCAATACAATTCTGTCCCGACCTGCGTCATGGGAAAACCGGGCGGCAAACTCCCACTTGCCATAATATGATCGGGGGTCAGCTTCTGATTATGATTGTCAAACACATCGACTTTGCCCGTCCGGATATTGGCGGCAGTCACCGCAACTTTCGTTTTGCTCTTATTCAGGCGCTCGAAATCGATATATTTTTCTAAAATCTCCCGTAGGGGGCTGGTGTCATATATACTTGTCCAGAATGGCCAGGCAGTAAAATCAGACCGCATTTGATAAAAAGCCTTATTGCCGAAAAGCGACAGGTAAGGCTCTATAACTTCCGGCACCGGGAAGGGAGAAGTTACGGTAAATTCTTCCCACATCGCTTTGAGCGTAAGGAGCGGATCTTCCCGGGCTCCTACCAAAGCGGCTGCATTGATTGCGCCAATGGATACTCCCGTTACTACCGCCGGCATAAAGCCGGGTTGTTCCATCAATCGTTCTATCACGCCTACTTCATAAGCGCCCAGAGCGCCTCCCCCCTGAAGAATAAGCGCATCTTGTGTTTTTTTCATTGAAAAAGTTTATAGAAATATTAGGTAGTTATTTAGGTGCCATGGTTTTGCGGTATTATGGCTTTTCGGTTAGCCTAATGCAGATCCACCGTGAAGCACTCGTGCCGTCATTAACGGTGCTATAATCGCCCGGCCGCAATACCTAAACACCGTAAAACCGCAATACCTAAACAGTTACAATATTAGAGCCAATAACTATGCACGTTAATACTATTTGGGCAAAGGTGCAATGACTTTTATAACCGGCCCTCAATTTCTTTGACAGAAAATAGGAATACTCGACGTGCTCCCACCTCTGTTCTATTCTACGCAACATTTGCCGGGTATCCAGTTGATGTCCCCATCGCCCCACTTCATTACACCAAATACAATACGGGAAAAAGCCGGGCCATTTTCACAAAGCTGTATGGGTTCCAACATACTTAATCATGATTTATCTGAATTGATTTTTATGTTCCTCGATAAAGGCTTTCAGGCGTCTTGGTTTGCGCTCCAGTATTGCTTCCACATCCGTTGTGATTGTAGCTTCCGCCCCTTCCATAACCAGCCGGTAGAGTTCGACCGTATGTTCGGCTACATCTCTGGTCCATCCCTTTTTCATCATCCGTTTGATATAATCAAGGGGGCCCAGGGGTTCATATTCCACCTTTTGGCCGATAGCCTGACTGATCATTTCCGCCACCTGATAATGGTCAAAGGCCTGGTCACTAACCAGTTCATAGGTATGCCCGGTATGGCCGCCGTGAATGAGGGAGAGGGCCGCCACCTCCGCAATATCCCGCAGGTCGATGAAGGCTGTTTTGGAGTCGCCGGCGGGCAGCACGATCTTACGCTCCGCCCGAATGTCCTCCCCGATCCAGCCAGTAAAATTTTGCATAAACCAGCCCGGGCGCAGTACGGTGGCCGGAATAAAACTATCCCAGATCCTTTTTTCGATGGTGTTAAGAGGTTTGCCCTCCACGCTGCCAGTCGTTCTGCCGGAACTGAAGGTCAGTTGCTGGAGGTGTTGAGCGTGTTGAAGAAACACTTCCACCGAGTCGACCGGTTCGTCATGAGGAGCAATAAAAAAACATCGCTCCACCTGGTTGAGGGCCGGCTCAAAGGTTTCCGGTTCATTAAAATCAAAGTGGATGTAAGAGGCGCGGTGTTTCCAGATGGCCCTGGCTTTTTCCGGTTCCCGCACGCCCAGCAGAAGCTGTTGCCGGCTTTCCAGGAGCATATTTACCAGATGTCTGCCAATATTGCCGGTAGCGCCGATAATGAGAATAGCCATAGAAAGATTGGTTTCCGGCCAATATAAGAAAAGACGGAGAAGGCCTGGGCAAAACCGTCATTTCAATTCACCGCCCCGCTCCAGAATATCCAGTCGTTCGAGCAGCAGTTCGAAATTCACATGGTCTTTGATAAGCGAAATTGCCTTTTTGACCTTCCAGGGTGTCCGGGCATTGATCTTCACCTCGATTCGGCTGATCTTCACCACCGAGCCATAAGTATCCAGGATAGTTGTCAGTATAGGGATCTCATTATCTATCAGGTAAGGATGGTGAATGTCCTCCAGCTTGTACCAGTTCTCATGCCGGCCATCGCCGGTCACGATAACGCCGGAGAGTGGAGACTTGGCCAGCCTTTTCACCTTGGCAATGGCGTGTATCTTGTCAATCGCCTCCGCCATCCGTTTGTAGCTCACCACCAGGAGGATATTGCGAAAAGTATTGAATTCATCAATATCGACCAGCGAACCGGCGATGATATCTTCCACACGGTTGGAAAGCCGGTGCTCATTAATGATCACTTTCCCGTTCACTGCCTGGTTGATCGTTTCCAAAATGGGAAAGGACAGGGAGCGGTCGTAGGGCACCACTCCCAGCAGTGGCATCCCCATCTGTCCGAGTTTGAGGGACAGGTAGTGCTGGATCTCCTCGTGCTTTTCCGGGATAACTTTATTGACAATGACTCCCAGTATAGGCAATTTTTTTTCTCTGAAAAGGGCCGTACTCATATGCAGGCGGTCAATGGTTCGCCCGACACCACCTTCAACGACCATAATGATGCCGGCACCCAGAAACTCAGCCACATCCGCGTTAGACAAATTAACGACGCTGCCCACACCGGGATGTCCCGTACCTTCGTACACCATAATATCATTAGCCGCTTCCAGTTGGGTAGCGGCATCCCTCAGGTGTTCCATGTAATGAAATTGGGAAGGGTCATCCAGGAAAGCTTTGGTCGCTCCACGGGCAAGGACAACGGGGCTATGTATTTCGGGAATAATATTGAAGCCCACCACCTGGGCAAAGAGAACGGCATCCTTATCGGCAATCTTGCCGTCGACGGTCAGGTATTCCTGGCCTACCGGCTTGCAATAGCCGGTCCGAAAACCTCGTTGCCTAAGGTTGGAGACAATACCCAGGGTGGAAGTAGTCTTGCCTACGTGCTGTCCGGTAGCGGCAACATATATTTTCTTCATGACGGCTATTTTTTAATCCGGCTCAAGTTAACCGTTTCTCCGGAGATTCCCACAGCATCTTTAAGCCAATTGTTTGAGGGCCGCACGGTTGATCTTACCAGTATCATTTTTGGGTAGTTCTTCGACAAAGATGATATACCGGGGCACCTTGAAGCGGGCTAACAAGCTGCGGCAGTGTTCCTGAAGGCCGGCCTCAGAGGCCACGGCATTGGGCCTAAGCACTACAAAGGCTTTGCCTACTTCTCCCCACCTGGCGTCCGCCACCCCCACTACGGCCGCTTCCGAAACACTCGCATGGGTTTGCAACACCCGTTCCACTTCCGCCGGGTAGACATTCTCCCCGCCTGAGATAAACATATTCTTAATGCGGTCGACGACAAACAAATAACCATCTTCATCCAGGCGGACCATATCACCGGTATGAAACCAGCCCTCAACAATGGCTTTGCGGGTGGATTCCTCATTGCGCCAGTACCCGGGGGTCACCATCGGCCCGCGAAACAGCAGCTCTCCAGCCGTATTTGCGGGTACGTCCTTTCCTTCACTATCCACGATCCGGATCTCCAC
>JAGQXQ010000094.1:0-749 GCA_020436535.1 Phaeodactylibacter sp. | reverse complement strand
CCCACTTCCGTCATACCGTAACCCTGCCGGATCGCTACCCCTTTAGTGTATTGCCAGCGCTCGATAAGGGGTATTGGCATCGGTTCTCCGCCAACGATGATATAGTAAAGGCTGGGAAAGGTAGCTTCTCCAAATTCCGGCACCTCAGCCATCATTTTAAGCATGGTCGGCACCCCCATGAAAAGTGTGACATCCTCTTCCTGAAGCAGACGAAGCACAGTTGAAGCGTCAAACTTCTTCACTATGCAGGTGTAGGCGCCGTGATGAAGAAAGGGGGTGGCCAGCACATTCCAACCTCCGGTATGGAAGGGCGGCATCACATTTACGGTACGGCTGTCGGTATTGATAATCAGGCTCATAGCGGTGTTGATGCTATTCCAGAACAGCATCTTATGGGTGTAAACAGCCCCCTTGGGAAAGCCAGTGGTACCTGAAGTATAGAGAATGAAAATGGGGTCGTCTTCATCGACGGGTTGCAAGGGGAAAAGCTTGTCCTTATGGCTTGCTTTTTCTCTCTGGCAAAAAGCGGCCATTTCTTCCAATGCCCAGAAGTGAGGAATACTGGCAAAGGAAGGCGCCCCTTGAAACAAATGAGCGAATTTTTTCTCGCAAATGGCCAGCGAAGGCTCCGAATCGCGAATCAGATAGTCAATCTCTGCGCTGGCCAGGCGATAATTCATGGGCGCCAAAATACAGCCTATTTTCTGCGCTGCCGCAAACAGGACAATGTACTCCAGGCAATTTTCCGC
>JAGQXQ010000014.1 GCA_020436535.1 Phaeodactylibacter sp. | reverse complement strand
AAGGAATGAAGGACTGAATTAGCGAATGATTGAATATATTACATATGTAATTGATTCTGGCCTTCAGGTTCAAACATATTTTATTCCTATTCATTCCTTCCGGAGGGTTTCCGGAGTGCCCTCACTGATACACCGACACACATTCAAGCCAGCTTCCGCTCCTTCGCCTCCCCTTTCTGTTTGCCTTCCGGCTGAGCCCTCAGGTCGAGAATGTTACCCATATGGTAGCAGGTTCGGCAACGGGCTTCGTAGGTGTCTTTTTCTCCGAGGACGACGGTATCGGGGTTATTGGATAAGCGATAGGAATGAGTGGCCAGGTTGCCGCAATGCTGACAGATAGCGTGTACTTTGGTAATGTACTCCGCAACGGCCAGTAGATTAGGCATAGGGCCAAAAGGCTTGCCTCGGAAGTCCATGTCGAGGCCAGCGGCAATGATGCGGATGCCGCGCAGGGCCAGCCGCTGGCAGTTGTCGGGCAGCTCGGCATCGAAGAACTGGGCTTCGTCGATACCGATCACATTGACACCTTCGGCCAGCTCCAGAAGTTTTGATGAATGTTCGATCGGACTGGAAAGAATGAAGTTGGCGTCGTGGGAAACGACCTTGGCTTCATCGTAGCGGGTGTCTATTTTAGGTTTGAAAATCTCCACTCTTTGGTTGGCAATCTTGGCCCGTTTCAACCTTCGGATGAGTTCTTCTGTTTTTCCAGAAAACATGGAGCCGCAGATCACTTCGATCCAGCCGCTGCGTTGCCCCTTAAAGTGTGGTTCTAAAAACATAACAGTATTGATTACGCTTAGAAGTAAAGTTAGGAATTTCATCCGTACCTGCTGAAGAGATGGGCATAAACTTTAGCCTTCTTTGAAAGTATGCGGCTCTTTTCCAGCATAGAACAAGGCAACTCCTTATATTTGTATTCGTCTCCGGTAGGAGGAGATTTGTTGAAAACCAAAAGAAAGATAATAGCGCAAATATGAACTTAAAGCAATCTAAGGTCATCCTCGAAAAAATTAACGCCCTTCATAATAGTATGAGCATAGATGATGGCAATGTCGCCTCCATAGAACGCGACCTCATGCTCAGTTATATTAAGCAATTGTACGAACATTTTCTGCATGATGAGGCCAGCCGGCCGGCGGAAGTGGATAAGCCTGACAGCACCCGGCAAGAAAGGCCGGCTGTGAAGCGCACGTATACACCTCCCCGCATTATTGAGATCCCTGACACGCAGAGGAGCGCCAGAATGGCCCCCGGGCCGGACCCTCTCCCGGATCCTGTGCCGGAACAGCCAGAGCCGGAACCCAAGCGCGAACCAGAACCGGACCCCAACCCCCGGCCAACCCCTCCGCCGCCTCAACCCCAACCCGTGCCGCCGCCGCCGCCCCAACCTCAACCCAGGCCGCCGAGGGGGCATGCTCCCGCTCTAAACAATAAAGAGGTTGCCGCTTTGTTCGAGTTTAAAGCGGCCAAAGAGCTATCTGAAAAGCTGAGCGAGCGGCCGGTGAATGACCTGACCAAATCCCTGGCCATCAACGACCGTCTGCTTTATATGAACGAGTTGTTCGGCAAAGACCTCAACGCCCTCAACGACACGCTTAGCATGTTGAATAAATACGATGGTATGGAGGAAGCCCGCGGCCTGTTGTTTAACCTGGCGGAACAATACAACTGGATAGAGGAAGAACGGCAGCCGGTAGCCAGAGATTTTATCAAGCTGGTGCGGCGGCGGTATCAGTAATTTCTCTACTAATGAGAGGGTATACTGGATGAAAGGCTCAACTTTATGTAGTTGGCACAGGTTGAAATAATGTCATAATTTAGTTATCGCTGTTCCTCGTAGGTAGCTGTAACGATCAACCAATAATTATCACCAATGACCATGAAGAATAAATTCCGGGAAAGCCTGCTGTTGCCGTTCTGGCTGATCGCTTTTCTTTGGATCATTCAGCTTTTTCAGTCCCTTTCCGGAGTTGACCTTGGCATGTATGGGGTCTTCCCCCGGGAATCTTTTGGCTTGCGGGGTATCCTTTTTTCGCCACTGATCCATTCCGGTTGGCCCCACCTCCTTTCCAATACGCCGCCCTTGTTTATGCTCAGCGCCATTGTACTGTTCTTTTACCGGCGGGTCGCTATACAGGGCTTCATTATGATCTACCTGCTCACCGGAGTGGCGGTCTGGTTGTTTGCGAGGGACAATGCCTTTCACATCGGCGCCAGCGGCGTGGTCTATGGCCTGGTGGCCTTCGTCTTCTGGAACGGCATTTTCCGGCGCAACCTCAAATCCATTGTATTGGCCCTGATCGTCGTTTTTTACTACGGATCCATGTTTATGGGCATATTGCCGAATGGAGAGCCCAATATTTCCTGGGAAAGCCATCTCCTGGGCGGCCTGGTGGGGATATTCACCTCCTTCTGGTTCAAGAATGTCATTGAAGGCGATGAGGAACGGGCCACTTATTCCTGGGAACAGGAACCGGAACAGGAAGGGGAATATTTTCTCGATCGAGATACGTTCGACAAAACCAAACAGGAACGCCAGCATGAAAAAGATAATGACTGGTTCTCGACGGGTACGTGGTAGGAGAAGTCATATTGTGGATTGTTTTATTGATATATTGTTCCCGGGCAGCACCCTGATAACTTTTGACCCTATAACAATATAACCCTACAGCAATATAACAATGCCCCCCATCTGCGCTCAAACCAACACCCTCTACTCCCGCCTCGTGGCTCATTTTTACGACCCCATCATGCGGGGAATGGAAAATAGTTTTCTGGAATCCAGGCGCCGGGAGCTGCTTCGGCATGCTCATGGCAGCATCCTGGAAGTGGGAGCTGGTACAGGAGCAAATTTCCACCTCTATTCTTCTCAAGCGCAAGTATTGGCAGTAGAGCCGTCAGGAGCTATGCTGAAATACGCTCGGCGGCGACTGGCGCAAGGAACGGCCAAAGCTCACATCGAACTGCTCGAAGCCGGAAAAATTCATCCTCTACCCCAGCTTTGAAAGGTCCGTCGGGAAGGAACTGATGCCGGCAGCTTTGATCTTTTCGTGCAACTGTTTAGCCTCGGATACTGAGTCAAAAGCACCGACGATAACTTTGTAGACCGTTGCCCCGCCCAGTTCATTGATGTTGACGATGATGGGCTGCTTGAATTGGCTCTGCAGCTTTTCCGCCTGGATCAGCACATTGCCGTAATCCTTGTACACTCCGACCTGCACGCCCCAGCCCGAGGAAGGATGCCGTTGTACGTCAAAGCGGAATAAGCCCTGTCCGGAGGAGATGGTCTCTTTTACTTCTGCCGGCTCGGGCTGTTTGTCCAGCCGGCGAAGGGCTTCGGCGACGGCCCGGTCGGCATTGATACGGCCGAAGCCATATTTGGCAGAACGCCCGCCGGAATATTCGGACGGCGCTCCTATCTTGTCGGTCGTAGATTGAAGTATGTCTCTCACTTCGCGGGCGGTGAGGTCCGGGTTGGCCGATAGAATAAGCGCGCAAACGCCTGCTGCCAGGGGCGTAGAGCTGGAGGTGCCTCCAAAGTGCTTGTAAAGGGGCCCGCGGTCATTACCATCCCGGTAGAACTTGTATACGCCGGTTTCCCAGGAGATGCCTTCATCCCAGGAGGCCCGCGCGGCCAGAATAGGCCAGTCTCCGTTGGAGGGCGCTACTACGGAAACTTCCCGCCCCCGGTTGGAGTAACTGGCGTACGTATCCTGGCTGGTGGAAGCGCCCACCGCGATCACATCAGGATGGGCGGCGTAGAAGTTGACAAAATCAAGGTCATCATTGCCGGTGGCAAAGAGAATAATACAGCCTTTGCCGCCGCGCCCTTTGGTGGCCGCCCGGGTGATGGCTTCCGATTTGATTGACCCGAGGTTAAAGTTGGGGTCGGTTGTACCCCAGCTGCAACTAATGATATCAGCGCCATTTTCAACACAGTAGTCAAACATCTGTTCGGTGGCCCGATTGCTGAAGGAGGTTCCGCTGATCGGCATAAACATGGCGTTGGGAGCGGCGCCGACGATTCCCCGCCCGTTGGATACCGCCAGGGCCACGCTAGCGCATGGCGTGCCATGAGTGAAGCGAGGATCGCCGATACTCAAATTGGGCGATTGGTTCCACAAATCGAAAGGGCGGAAAACTTTGGTTCTCAGGTCGGGATGATTGATGTCAAAGCCGTTGTCAATCACAGCAATGACAGTACGTTCGGACCCCAGGGCGCCCAGTCGGCGCCAGGCATCGTATACCTTGGCGTCGGCGCCCTGCCGAATGTGGTAGTTGGTACCTGGAATACTGCCTTTATTGTTCAGGTGCCATTGTTGGCCAATCAGATCATCGGTGGGCTCCCGGAATTCATATTCGTCCAGCATGGTGTCCAGGTCGGGCTCCGCCAGCTTCACCAGGGAGATCTGTTGCAACATATTGGCCACCTTAATGGGGTTGGGCGATTGAGGTGTTACTTTGGCCAGAATGCGGTTCTCACTTCGGCGTTCGATTATCTCCAGGTGATATTCTTCCAGGACGATGCTCTGTTCTTTTTCACTAACCCCATCTTCAAAAGTGATATAAATATCACCGGTAGCTATTAGTGGTTTATTGCTGCCCTCGGCGTAGTAGACGTGTGTGCCTACCTCCACGTCCTCCCGCATTCTCACTTTGTCCAGGCTATTGTCAATAGTTTCTCCTTCCTTCTTGAGGCTCACCACCTGGAAGCCACCCAGGTTCTGAAAGACCTGGGACTCTACATAATCTTCTTTTTCCGCCGGGTTTTCAGTAGTGGTTTTTAAGCCTACCAGTGACTGGCTCTTTTTCAGGTTGAGTTCGCCTTTGCCGCTTTTAATGGTTAATTTGCTCATATAGCCGGTTTAGGTGGTTAAAGTTCTAAATATACAAAAAGCCCATACACAGAGAATTTCATATCAAAATTAAACGAAAAAGGCTGGATAGCCGTATGCCATCCAGCCTTTTTTGCTGAAATAGTTATCAAAAAATATTATAAGTGGATTTAAGCTCTTCTCTCTTTCTGAGCATCCTTATACATCTTCTGCAACTTTTTACGAGCGAAGAAGATACGGCTCTTAATGGTGCCAAGCGGAGACCCCAACTGCTCGGCGATCTCGTCGTACTTGAACCCCTGATAAGCCATCATGAAAGGACGGCGAAAGTCTTCGGGCAACGTATTAACCATTTTCATCAGCTCGTTGTAGGCTACGTTCATTTCTCCGTCGTTCTCGACAAGCTTGTCGCCGGAGTTGATGTAGTAGTTGTTCGGAGTCTGGTCAATGATCATGTTGCGCCGAACCTTCTTGCGGTAGTTGTTGATAAAGATGTTCCGCATGATGGTTACAGCCCAGGCCTTAAAATTAGTGCCCTGCCTGTATTTATCGGCGTTGGTAATGATTCTCAGCGCCGTGTCCTGGTACAGGTCTTCGGCATCAACGGAGTTGCCCGTTAGTTTAAGGGAAAAGGCTCTCAGTGAACTACTGATACTGTCAAGTTGTTCCTGAATTTGATTCTGAATTGCATATATCATATTAGCCGGTGATTTAGATTTACGAGTTTGCCTGTTTTTGTAATTCTTATTTACAAATCTACAGTTTGAACATCATTTTTGCAAATAAAATTTCCTATTTAGGCCAGTTATTGTCGTAGCTGGAACCTTTTTGACACTTAAATGGCATTTTGAGGCCCATAAGCGTTAAAAAAATTAACATACTTAAACTAAGTTTCAATTCATTTGTACTTATTGTAGGTTGGTTTATCGAGATTTTGTCTGAGTTCATCGATTTTTTTCTTCTTTAACAAATTTTCCAATCCAGTTGGAAGTCAGCATAACTGAAACACGAGGAAGTGTTTTTCTGGCTTTCAGGTGGCTCAATATCAAAAGATTTTTCAAAAGGCATTTATTTAGGAAAAGCAGGATATTAAATGGATATGGATGTGGTAAAACAGAACACCTCAACGATTTTTTTACAACAAAATATTCGCCTTTTGCGAAAAGGGCTTAAACTAAGCCAGGAGGAATTGGCCAACCGTGTTGGCCTCAACCGCGGGAATATTGCATCCTACGAGAATGGGACCGCGGAGCCCAAGATTTGTAACCTTTTGAAAATAGCCAATCTTTTTGGTATTTCCATCATTGACATTACCCAGAAAGACCTCTCCGATACAGAAGTGCTGTCGGAAGCGAGCAGCAGCTATCAAAACCTGTCTTCCAATGAACTTGAACTGATGGGGCAATTCCTGCGCAGGGCTGAGGAACTGGAAAAAGTTTTCCAAAGTATTCACACCTGCTTCCTCTTTAAAGCAAAATCTCTGGATGAGGAGCTTAAAGACTCCAAAGAGATGCAAATGGTTGCCATGAAGTTCGAAGAATTGTTTGACACCTGTCAGGAACTCATGCACAACCATCGTTCGCTCATCGACTTTGTCAAGTGCCGCTTTCGGCCATAACCCCGCCTTTTGCGGGGCCGCACCCGATAATAATTGCTGAGGCGATTCAGCTCTTTCGAACGCTTCCATTGTTAGCCATCCAATTAACCTACTACTATTCTAAGACCCGCCATTTGTAATCGGTCACAACCGGAGGCCTAATAATATTTTCTTTTCTATATAACTTTTTCTCCCAATTGTCGTAAAAAGGATAGGCCTTCCGCCTGCCTTGCTGAAAAGCAGGTTGGGCGGATAACAAAAATATTATCCCATGAAAAATCTGACTACCCTAATCCTGGTGTGCCTGCCCTTCACCTTTTTTGCCAGTTCGTCTTCAAATATTCATTTTTTGGAAGGTAACCTATCCGAAGTACGGCAGATGGCCGCCCGGGAAGGAAAGCTTTATTTTATTCATTTTGCTGCTGATTGGTGTATGCCTTGTCAGTGGATGGAGCGGCACACCTTCACGGATGAGCCCCTTTCTGCTTTTTTAGAAAAAAACTTTCTTGCTCTGCGTGCCGATGTTGACCGGCCGGAAGGACAAGCCCTGAAAGGGCAGTACCGGGTTAACATCTTACCTTCTATATTGGTCTTCAGTTCTCAGGGGCAGTTATTGGGGCGTCACGAAGGCGCTATGGAACCCGAAGCGCTGCTGGAAGAATTGAAGGCATATGACCGGCCGGCCAACCGGATCCGGGCTACGTTGGCAGCCATGGAAGAATACATCTTGTCCAGCCCGCAACCCATCTTTTCTATATCCCGCCCGGCTCTGATTCCCGATGAGTTAGCCGGGGCGCCAGCGGCCGGCCAAGCGCATTCCTATTCCCCGCCTGCTCCGGCTATCCAACAAACTCCCACTGTTTATTTCACCATTCAGGTCGGCGTTTTTTCCTCTTATGATAATGCAGTCCGGCATTGTTCCACCCTGGAAACAAAAGTGAGCCAGAAAACAGAAATAGCTCTCTGCCAACTCAAAGGACAGGGGCTGTATAAAATTTTCCTGGGGCATTTTGAACGGCAGGAGGAAGCGGCATCCTGTTTGAAGGCCCTCCGCAAAAGCAATATCGACGGGTTTGTAAAAATTATTGACAATTAGGCGGCAGAGATATTTATCTTTGCCTGAGTTTTGCGGACACTAACCCCTGCTCATGCCCAACTTACTTATTCGAAATATTCAAAGCCTGGTTTTAGCCGAAACCATGCCCCGCCCCTATGTAGCGGGCCGGGCAATGCAAACCCTGCCCCAGGTAAACGACGCGTATCTCCTCATCGAAGACGGCCGCTTTCGGTCCTTCGGCCCGATGGACGAATGCCCGGAGCGGGCCGACGAAATCATCGACGCAGGAGGCGGCTTCCTTTTTCCCAGCTGGTGTGATTCTCATACCCATCTCGTCTTTGCTGCGAGCAGAGAACAGGAATTTGTTGATCGGATCAAAGGGCTGAGCTATGAAGAGATTGCCCGCCGGGGCGGGGGCATCCTCAACTCTGCCGGCCGCCTGCGGGAAACGCCTGAGGAAGAACTGCTGGCGTCTGCCCTGAAACGCATCCGGGAGATTGAAGCACTGGGTACCGGTGCGGTGGAGATCAAAAGTGGGTATGGCCTTACTGTGGAGAGCGAATTGAAGATGCTCCGGGTGATCCAACGCCTGAAAGGGAAAACGGCCATGCCCATCAAAGCGACTTTTCTGGGGGCTCACGCCTTGCCTCCGGAGTACAGGGAACAGCGCGAAGGCTACATTCGGCTGATCATCGATGAGATGCTGCCGCGCATCGCCGATGAGGGGCTGGCGGACTATATCGACGCTTTCTGCGAAAAAGGCTTCTTTACGGTTGCTGAAACCGAACAATTGATGGAAGCAGGCGCCCGCTGCGGGTTGAAGCCTAAAGTGCACGTCAACCAATTCAACAGCCTGGGCGCTATCCCCGCCTGTGTGCGGCAGGGCGCTATTTCGGTCGACCACCTGGAGGTGCTGAGCGATGAGGATATCGAAAGCCTGAAGGGCAGCAATACGATGTCTACTCTGTTGCCCTCAGCGCCATTCTTCCTGAATGACGCCTATCAGCCCGCTCGCCGGCTGATCGACGCCGGGTTGCCCGTCGCCCTGGCGTCGGACTACAACCCAGGCTCAACGCCATCGGGCAAGATGCAGTTTGTGGTGTCGCTGGCCTGCATCAAATGTGGCATGCTACCGGAGGAAGCCATCTACGCCGCCACCCTCAACGGCGCCCGCGCCATGGAACTGGAGCAGGAGTACGGTAGTATTGCGGTAGGAAAAATGGCCAACTTTTTCATCACGCCGCCCATCCCTTCGGTGGCGTATCTGCCTTATGCTTTCGGCAGCGACCTGGTGGAGCGGGCATTTCTGAAAGGGAAGATGGTTGTGGATAAACGCCGGATTTCGTGACCGCCTCTGTCAGGGCAAGTTTTATAAAAAAGCCGTATACCAACTGAATGGCTGCCATCCTCGTCCTTTATGAAAATGAGCACCTAAATGATGTATAGATCACAATTGCTTACACTCGGGCTATTTCTGATATTTTCGTATACCCTCAGCGCCCAGGTTGTGGAAAAAAGGATCGCTACCATAATCCTTAAGGATGGCAGTGAGTTGGTTGGCGAGGTCATCCTCGAGAATGATGTACAGCTCGTGTTGGAAAGCCAAAGCCTGGGTAAGGTGAACATCCTTCGCCAGGAGATCACCCTGGTTGCCTACGGGGTGGCTTTTGAAGGGAAAGCCTGGCGGGAGACGCTGGACGATGTCCGCAACATCGTCGGGCCGGGTACTGGATACAATCTTCCCAAGGGGAGGGGGTATTACCAAAACTATATGCTTTTTGTCAATGAAATTTACTACGGCATTACTGACAATTTTTCTCTGGGGTTGGGGGTAGAGCTGGTTACTCTTTTCGATTTTTTCATCGATTTTCCCACCGTAGGCATCTTTCCCAAATACACCATTCCAATTGCGGAGAACAAGGCCAGTGTTGGCCTGGGCGCTATTCTCCTTAGTACGCCGGACACCCGCTCGGCCTTTGACCTCAATATCTTTTACGGCGCCTTCACCTATGGCCCCCGGGGCCGCAATATTTCTTTTGGGTTGGGGTATGTGATGAACGAAGGGGAACTCAATTCTGCCCCCGTTTTTTCTATTGGCGCGCAGTACCGGGTATCATCTGGAATGGCTCTGACTGCCGAGAGTTGGTTTGGCCGCCCGATGTCAGGAGGGGCGTTCTCAGCAGGGGTCCGGCTGATTGGGAAACGGCGCACCAGTTGGGATATTAGCCTGGTGGGAGTGGCGTTTGATGGTGAAGCGGTGGTAAGCCCTTTGCCGCTGGTAGGGCTGACGGTGCCATTTTAGCATCGAAAATCCATCAAAAAAGAGCAGTTTTTATACTAGGAACCGTAATTTCAGCTCGCCGGATATTTAAAATTCATCAAAAACACCTGATTGACATGAAGATTTATCTCCTCAGTATTGCGTTGTGGTTGCCCCTGCTGGCCTTTTCCCAAGGGCGTCGTGAGGTCGATACCTCTCTCCATATGGACTTTGAGTTGTACGACCCACCTTCTACACTGGTGGTGCCGGAACACACCCTGTCCAGCGCTAAATTCCCCTTCATCGATGTTCACAGTCACCACTGGCGCATGGCGGAGCAGGACCTCGACGTGTTAATCCGGCAAATGGATTCCCTTAATATGGGCATTATTGTCAACCTCAGCGGACGGGGTGGCCCGGCCCTGAAGGGTATGATGGACAATATCCATAAGTATGGCCATGAGGATCGCATCGTCAATTTTACCAATATCAACTTTCGAAGCATAGACGACCCCGACTGGGAAAAGAGTACCCTCGAACAGTTGGCCTACGATGTGAGTATCGGCGCCCGGGGCCTGAAGATATACAAGAGCCAGGGCATGAGGGATACCGATAATGCCGGCAACCGCATCGCGGTTAACGATCCGCGGCTGGACCCCATTTGGGCAAAGTGCGGTGAGTTGGGCATCCCCGTGCTCATACACTCCGCGGACCCCAAATCTTTCTGGGCGCCGCACGATGAAAATAACGAGCGCTGGCTGGAACTGAAGCTGCGCCCCGGCCGCAAGCGGGAGGCGAATGATCCCGCCTCCTGGGAAACCATCATCGCCGAACAGCACGACATCTTTCGCAAACATCCCAATACCACTTTCATCAACGCTCACTTCGGCTGGTTCCCCAACGACCTGGAAAAGCTGGGCCAACTGTTGGATGAGATACCCAATATGTATGTGGAGTGCGGCGCCATCATCGCGGAACTGGGGCGGCAACCCCGGCAGTCCCTGAAATTTTTCAAAAAATATCAGGACCGCATTCTCTTCGGCAAGGATGCCTATAACCCGGAAGAGTACCATACCTACTTCCGTGTATTTGAGACAGAGGATGAGTACTTCCCTTACTACAAGCGCTACCACGCTTTCTGGCGGATGTACGGTATCGGGCTGCCCGATGAGATACTGAAGAAGCTGTATTATAAGAATGCGCTGAAGGTTATTCCAGGACTGGATGCCTCTTTGTTTCCAGAGTAGGAGGCCACTTACTTTTTCAACGCAAACGCCACATAAGCATCCCCTGACTTTAGGCCCAATTTACCTCCTCCGGCAGCAACGACAATATATTGCCTTCCATTGACAGAATAAGTGGCAGGCGTGGCAAAACCGGCGGCGGGCAATGGGGCATCCCAGAGCTGCTTGCCGGCCTGTTGGTCAAAGGCCCGGATCTTTTCGTCCATGGTAGCCGCAATAAAGATAAGGCCGCCGGCTGTTACAATTGGGCCGCCGTAGTTTTCCGTTCCAGTGGCCGGGATTCCCTTTTCTTTTAAATCCGGGTGTTCTCCCAGCGGTATCTGCCATATAATGCTCCCCTCGTTGAGGTTGATGGCGGTCAGCTGGCCCCAGGGAGGGCGAATAGCCGGGTAGCCGTCCGGGGCTTTGAAACGGTTGTAGCCTTTGAAGGTGTAAGGGTAGGGCCAGGATTCTTCTTTAGCACCTTCGATAGCAACCTCTTCAGTATCCAGGAGGTAGGCGGATAAAGCGTTGATTTCATTTTCCGACAGTATGGAAAAGGAGGGCATCAGCCCTTTGCCCTTACTTAAAAGTTCGATAAACTGCGGCTTTTGCATTCGTTGCTTAAGCCCTAACAAAGAGGGGATGTTGCCATATAGCTCATTGCCCTTAAGGCCGGCGCCGTGGCAGGCCATGCAAGTACTTTGGAAGACCTGCTGCCCTCGCTCCGCCATCGAGCCGCCAGTTAAAGCCTGATGTTTTTCCATCTGTACCAGCCAGGGCATTTCGCTGGAATTGACGTAGAGGATGCCTTCCTGTCTAACCGCTGCGCCGCCCCATTCGCCGCCCCCGTCAAAGCCTGGAAAAAGGAATGATGCTTGTTCTGACGGTGGAATAAAAGGCCTGCCTTTTGCTGTAGCCGACCAGATGAGGTGGGCGTAGTCAAATGCCTCCCGGCTTCGCTGGGGCAGGTCGGCCTCCGTGATGGCCTGGCGGGAGAAGGGCGGTGGTTTCAGAGGAAAGGGTTGGGTGGGCCAGGCCTGTTCTCCGTCCAAAGTGGAAGCCGGCACAGGCCGTTCTTCTACTTCAAATAAAGGTTGTCCAGTTTCCCTGTCCAGCAAAAAGACATAGCCTGATTTGGTGATCTGGGCTACGGCCTCGCGCTTTTTTCCATTGTGCGTAACACTTACCAGGTTGGGCGGGGCCGGCAGGTCNNNNCGGTCCCAAAGGTCGTGGTGTACGGATTGGAAGTGCCATAATTTCTTGCCGGTTGCGGCGTCCAGGGCCAGTACACAATTGGCGAAAAGGTTTTGGCCGTGCCGGTCGCCACCGTAGAAATCGAAAGAAGCGGACCCGGTAGGGATGAATACAACGCCCCGCTTTTCATCCAGGCTCATGCCGCTCCAGGCATTTGCGCCACCGCTTCGCTTCCAGGCGTCCGGAGGCCAGGTTTCGTACCCTTCTTCTCCGGGATGGGGAATGGTATGAAAAATCCAGGCTATTTCTCCCGTCCGGATGTCGTAAGCGCGGATGTGCCCGGGTACGTGGCCGATGGATTCCGATACCCGAGAGCCCAGGATCAAAAGGTTCTGATAAACGATTCCGGGGGAATTGCTTGAAATGAACAAGCTATCGGCCTGCCTGTCCAGTCCATCGTGCAGGTTCACTTTTCCACCTTTCCCGAAAGAAGGGCTGGGCTGGCCAGTCTGTGCATCCACAGCATATAAAAAGGAGCCTGCAGTAAAAAGGATCCGTTTTTCTTCTCCATCCGTCCAGTAAGCAACACCCCGGTTGACGCCCATACCATATTCTTTGTATTGTCCCCCGAACGGGTCAAACCGCCACAGTTCTTCTCCCGTAGCGGCATCCAGTGCGAATAGCTTCAGCTTGGCGGAAGTGCCGTACAACACGCCGTCAATGATCAGTGGGTTGCATTGTATCTGGGTACGGCCCTCCTCGTCTGCATCTCCGCTGTGGTATACCCACACTTGTTCTAACTCATGGACATTGCCGGTGTTGACCTGCCGGAGGGAACTGTAATGATTTACGTCCTTGCCGCCGAGATAGGAAGGCCAATCCCCGGGAGAAGGCGCCGGTATTTCCGGTTGACAACCGGGAAAGAAAAAGAGGAGGAATAAAAAGAAAGATGGATTTTTCATTTTCGGCATTTTCTGTTGTTCCGGGAAACAGAAACTTTATAACTTTAAATAAAAAAAAATTGGCAACAATTGGAAAAATAAAAGAAAAG
>JAGQXQ010000509.1 GCA_020436535.1 Phaeodactylibacter sp. | reverse complement strand
CCCATCCGTAAGTAAACAGATATTCTGCTTGTTTGGGAAGAATGTCATTGGCCAGGGCCGCCATTTCCCGGGCTTTTTCCAGTCGTTCTCCTCGTTCCGCCAGCGCATAGGCATATTGGCTGAGTACATCTGGCGACTTTGGGTTGAGGGACAGGGCCGCTTCAAAAGACTGATCTGACTGTTCGTATTGTTCCATACGATTGTAAACGAGGCCGAGTTGGGATCGTATCTGCATTTGGAGAAACCCATTGTTGCCCGACATCAGCAACGCCCGCTGCAGGGCGGATAAGGCTTCCTGTTGATCTTCCAGTTTACTGGCGGCCACTCCGTGAAGAAAATAGGCGATGGCCTGGTTGGGGAAAAAATCCATGGCCCGTTCGCTAAACTCCAACAAATCCTGATATTGTCTTTCTTCTTTATAGATATGCATCGTCTGTTCCCAAACGGGAAAGACGGTATCATCCAATTCAAGGGTCTTTTTGTATTTTTTCAGAGCCTCCTGTTTTTTACCGGAGTAGTAAAGCAGGTCGCCGGAAGCAGAGTAGCCTTTGGCCTCCGTTGGATGTACGGTTTCCAGGATAGTGGAAAGCTCCAGGGCGGCGGCGGCCAACTGCTGGTCGCCGGTGTCGGCGACGCGTTGAATAAAGGGCATGAGTTGCCCTATTTTAAGGTCTATGTTCACCCCTTCCTGCCGAAATACAGGTTTCAGGGATTCGAGAAATTGCAATTCCCCTCTGGAGGAGCCTGGTTCCCCGGCCAGGGCAAGCTGTGCTTTGGCATTTTCGGGATCCAGGCGCAGTATTTCCCGATATACGTCCTCGGCTTTGCTTTCTTCTCCGATCTGTTGGTAGAAACCAGCCAAAAGATGGCGGTATTCCATATCTTTTGGGTAAGCTTCGATCAGCCGTTCCAGCTCCCGTGCTGCTTTTTTGTTATCGCCGGTTCCCAGATAAAGAGAGTGTTTGCGGCGAATGACCTCTTCATTGACCCCCATCCTTTTTTCCAGGAGGTTGTACACCTTGAGGGCATCGTTGATCTCATCGGCGCGCACCAGAAAATAAGCCCAGCGGAAATAGTTGAATTCATCATGGGGTTCCAGCTCGGCGATACGCTCATAGGCTTTAGCCGCTTCATCATTGCGGTTGAGCTTCTGGTAGAGATCGGCCAGGAATTTCAGATACCAGGTATTCTGATCGTCCCATTCGATAGCCTCTTTGACCGCCTTCACGGCCTTTTCGTCTTCTTCTGTAGCCTCATAAGCGCGCGCCAGCTCAAAAGCTACCGCTGCGTTTTTCGGGTCTTTTTTCAGGACCTCCTTCAAAAGGGCAATTGCATTTTCGTAATTACCTAACAGCTTTTCCCGATTGGCGTCGATGAATATTTTTTGCAGGTTAACATCATCTTCGCCAACACGTCCTTCCTGAGCCATAATGCCCGGAGGGAAACCGGAGGCCAGTATGAGTAGGATACCTAGTATGCTTTGTTTAATTTCCATCATATTTTCGGTTCTTTGACAAATTTCGTGGCATTGAACAGTCCAAAAGCCGGAAACACAAGTCGTACTATTGTTTCGGCTTTCAGTTGGCCACAAAATTTGTCAAAGAAGGATTTTTTCAAAATGCCCTCTTATGCTATACCCGTATAAGGTGGTTTTGTTCTTTCAGAACCGATATTCAGAAAAATCGCCAATGCTAATTTCCGATTTTTCTCCATGGTATTCAACCTCGTTGCCCAGCATAGAATTACTGAGGTTGGCATGGTGGATCTTAGTGTTGTTCTGAATGACACTATTGCTTATAACGGAATCCTCAACCGTTGAATTGTTACCGAGGGAGACATAGGGGCCTATGACACTATTGCTGATCACTGCACCTTCCCCGATATAACAGGGGGGGATGATAACGGCGTTTTGCTTAGTGATATTGGAAGCCACCAGGGTTTCGCTATGCGCTTTGAGCTCCAGGATGCGTTGGTTGGTGGCCAGAACATTGTCCTTATTGCCACAATCGAGCCATTCTTCGATCCGGCCAGCCCGGAACTTCACCCCGCTTTCCTTCAGGATTTCCAGGGCGGAGGTCAGCTGATACTCTCCTTTATCCGTAATGTCGTCGTCCACCATTTTCTGGAGGGTGTCCCGCAGGCGCGCACCATCGTTGAAATAATAGATACCCACAATAGCGAGGTCCGACACAAAGGTGGGTGATTTTTCTACGAAATCAGTAATGATATTGACTTCATTGACTTTCACTACGCCGAAGGAGGATGGGTCCTCCACTTTCTGCACCCATATGATGCCGTCTTCCCGGGGGTCGAAGGTGAAGTTGGCCTTGAACAGGGTATCGGCGAAAGCAACCAGGCAGTGGCCCGACAGGCTGGGTTTGGCGCATAATACAGCATGGCCCGGCCCCAGGGGCGTGTCTTGATAGTAGATAGAACATTTGGCGCCAATGCTTTCCGCGACCTTTTGCAACTGCCTTTCTGCTTCGGCGCCAAAATCGCCAATGATAAAGGCAACCTCTTCCACTTTTTCGTCTAATGCGGCGCTGAGGTCTTCCACGATCCGTTGAACGATGGGCTTGCCAGCTACGGGGATAAGGGGTTTGGGAATGGTCAGGGTGTGCGGGCGAAGCCGGGATCCACGGCCCGCCATTGGAATGATAATTTTCATGAATGCATTTAGTTTTAGTTGTACCTAATGATATAAAACTTTTCTTACTGTCATGTTTTAGATACGAGGTCTTTTAAAAAACGGCCATACCGATTATCGGGAATTTTGGGCGATAATACGCCTCTCACAAAGGTAAGCAACCTTCAAAAAATAAGCCATGCCAGCCAAAGCCAGCATGGCCACGCTCCATTAATTACTGTACAAAGGGAATACAGGTAGGGGCGTTGAACCTTTTTGCAACTATTTAGCCTTTGGACATGGTAGCATAAGCGATGCCAGAATACAGCAACCCTCGCCGGCGAGGCATAGCGATATGCCGGAATACATAATCGGTTTGAAAATTCAGGTTGGTTTTGTGAAGATAATAATTTTTCCGGCTTGGCCCTATTCCACTACGGTCACCTTTAGCATATTGGTCCGGAAGCGGCGGTGCAGGGGCATACTTGCCGTATTGATGACAATGTCGCCAGTTTGTACTCTGCCTTCCCGTTTGAGGATATCCGTAACATCCTGAATGGTCTCATCGGTAGTTGTAAAGCGGTCGTAGTAATAGCAACGCACTCCCCAGACCAAATTGAGCGTGGCCAGCATATGCATGCGGTCTGAAAACATATAGATGTCTTTTTTCGGGCGGTAGCTCGATACCTTGAAAGCCGTGTAGCCGGAACTGGTCATGCCGACGATGGCCTTGGCGCCGATATCCATGGCCGTTTTGCCGGCATTGAAGCAGATGATATCTGACTGAAAAGTCCGGGATTTAGGGTTGGCTATCGGGCGGCGTCCGTCAAAGTTGAAGTGCGTCTCCGCCACTTCGATAATCTTGTTCATCGCCTCAACGACCTTCACCGGGTGCTTGCCGGCCGCAGTTTCCGCACTGAGCATTACTGCATCCGCGCCGTCGAGTACGGCGTTGGCTACGTCTGTTATCTCAGCGCGCGTAGGGCTGGGGTTGGTGATCATACTATCCATCATTTGGGTAGCGACGATAACCGGGCGGGCCCGTTGTATGCACTTGGCAATGATGTCCTTCTGGATGAGAGGCAGTTGTTCCATGGGCACCTCGATACCGAGGTCACCCCGCGCCACCATGATGCCGTTGGAATGCTTGATGATCTTATCCAGGTTTTCCACTGCTTCCGGCTTTTCGATCTTGGCAATAATCTTGGCGGGATGGTTTTTGGCGGCGATGCGTTTGGCCAGGTCTTTTACATCTTTAGGGTTGCGGACAAAGGAAAGGGCGATCCAGTTGACCGGCTGAGTGAGTATGAAGTCCAGGTCGGCCAGGTCCTTTTCGGTTAGACAAGGCAGGGATATCTTGGTCTTGGGCAGGTTGACACCCTTATTGGACGAGAGCACTCCTCCAAAAAGAGTCTTCAACCGAACCATATCTTTTTTATTGGTTTCGATTACTTCGAAGACGAGCTTGCCGTCGTCAACCAGTACGCGCTCTCCCATTTTTACATCTTTGGGAAACTGCTCGTAACTCATGTAGATCTTCTCCATGGTCCCGATACATTTCTCATTGACCAGGGTGATCACATCCCCCTCATTGAGTTCCAGGGCGTTGTCTTTGATCTGGCCAACGCGAAGCTTGGGCCCCTGGAGGTCGGCTAGCAGCCCGATATGGAGGTTGTACTTTTCATTGATATAGGTGATGTGGTTGATCACCTCGAGATGATTCTCATGGGTACCATGAGAAAAATTGAGGCGAAATACATCAACACCGGCTTTGACGAGTTCCAATAAGTTGGAATAGGAACTGCAGGCCGGCCCCACAGTAGCGACGATCTTTGTATTTTGATGGTCTACAACTTTCATAGACATTGGTGATTTTAGAACTGTGATTTTAATTGAGTGGGCTCTGTTGCTGACAAGGCGTAGGGCTCATTAGTAAGTGTAAAATTTACAATAATTGGTATTGTAAATGTACAGCTATCTGAAAAATATTCAAATATCCGTCAGGGAAAAGTAGGAGTTATTTATTGTAAATAGCTAATAAGTAGCAGAATTACTGCTTATAAAACCTCTTGAATCAGAATTTTGGTAGCGTTTGCAAGGTATGTGGAAATACATTGAACTGGGGCGACTCCCCGAAATTGCCCATTCATGCAAATTAGCGCATCCCCAATAATTATGGGGAGTCGGGCGTGGCCGCCGGTTAATTTTTTTTTTTAAAAACTTTGGTTATCAGGGGAGTTCTACGTTTCTTTGCATCGCAATCGTAAACCAATAAAGCGAATTCACTATGTCTAGTATTGCAGAAAGAGTAAGTAAAATCATCGTTGACAAACTGGGTGTCGACGAATCTGAGGTGACTCCAGATGCCAGCTTTACCAACGATCTGGGTGCCGACTCTCTGGACACCGTGGAACTGATCATGGAATTTGAAAAGGAATTTGACCTCTCCATTCCGGATGAGCAAGCCGAGAACATCCAAACCGTTGGGCAAGCGATTGAATATCTCGAAGCCAACGCCGATCAGGGCTAAGTTCAACAATATTTGACTTAGATGTTCATTTTCTGCAAATTAGAGGTATGTTCCATACCTCTAATTTGTGGTTTTAAGAGGTGCCGATGTCGCGCTTACTTTTGCTAAGCGCAAAATGAGGACACTAATCATCCATGCCCCTTCAGTTGGGCCGCCCATCTGAATGCATCGTCAATGGAGGCCAGTATTGATAACGAGTGCCGCAAAGCAAAAACTTAATAGCAAATGAAAAGGGTTGTTGTAACAGGAATAGGGGCATTGACTCCGATCGGCAACAATATCAAAGCTTACCTCGAGGGTTTACAAAATGGCGTAAGCGGCGCTAATCCTATCACTCACTTTGACGCGTCTAAATTTAAAACGCAATTCGCCTGCGAAGTTAAGGGGCTCGACATTGAGCAATTTATCGACCGCCGCGAAGCCCGCCGTATGGATTTGTTCTCCATCTACGGCGCGATCTCTTCCGATGAGGCGATAGCGGATGCCGGGCTGGATCCGGAAAAGCTGGATCTAGACCGGATAGGGGTCATTTGGGGTTCCGGAATCGGAGGGTTGAAATCCCTGGAAGCCGAAATCGAAGAATTTACTACCGGTAATGGTATTCCACGATATAATCCATTCATGATCCCCAAGATGATCGTGGATATAGTTGCCGGGCAGATCTCCATAAAATATGGTTTCCGGGGCGTTAATTTCGCTACGGTCTCGGCTTGTGCCTCTTCCTCCCATGCCATATCGGTAGCTGCTGATTATATTCGCCTTGGCCGCCAGGATATTGTCATCACCGGAGGGTCTGAGGCCGCTGTTATAAAAGCCGGGGTCGGAGGCTTCAATGCCATGAAAGCGCTCTCCACCCGCAATGATGACTACACAACAGCCTCCCGGCCTTTCGATCTCGACCGTGATGGTTTTGTACTGGGCGAGGGCGCCGGCGCTCTGGTTCTGGAGGAACTGGAACATGCCAAAAAACGAGGCGCCACGATATACGCAGAATTAGTAGGCAGCGGCGCTACCGCCGATGCTCATCATATTACGGCTCCTCATCCGGAAGGCCTGGGAGCGAGCAATGTCATGAAAATTGCACTAAAGGATGCCGGCCTGAATCCGGAGGACCTCGATTATATCAA
>JAGQXQ010000508.1 GCA_020436535.1 Phaeodactylibacter sp. | reverse complement strand
CAAAGTCAGGCCCGGGGGCGGGGTGCAGGCGGATGGACGGGTCGCCTTGTAGGGTGAACTGCTCCACCAGGGTGGCGGTGCCGATGAATGGGTTCTGGTCGTAGTCCGCCAACGTGGCCCTCAGGGCGTCGCCGATGCCCTGGCCATAGTAGTCACCGCCGATATGGCCGTAAAAGCTGCGGGCAAAAGCGCCGAGAGAGGAGATGTACCCCACGCCCCTGGAGGCGCCGAAGGCCACCGCCGCCCGATTCTCGTAAAAAATAAAACGCTCGCCGATGCTCTCGCCGGTGGTAAAGATGTTGCCGGAGTAGCAGCCCAGGGATAGCATCAACGGGCATTTACCGTAGTTGCTGTAGTTGTCTGGGTTATCGATGTTAAAATCGAAGGTGCCGGGGCTGCTGTGGCCCATGAAGGTGAGGATACTGGCGCCCTGGTTGATGGTGTTGAAAATCTGCTCGGAGAGAGAAGTCTGTATAGGGTCGGTACTGGTCTTGTAAAAGCCGCGTACCGCGCCACCAAAGGAATTGTTCTCGATGTCCCGCGCCATTGTTTCCAAGGCCGTGCGGATGGCATCCTGCTCAATAGAAGTGCCGCCGCCCCCCAGGTGTACAACCTGCTTCATCCATGCTCTGTCTGTTATGGTTTGGGAGTTGTCCCGGTTAGCTTCCACCGCCTGCACCTTATCCAGGTAAATCTTAACTTTCTGCCCATCGGTGGCGGCCAGCCGGCCGACCGGCACGACGGGAACGCTGGTATAGTTATTGGACAGCAGAAGGTTGTCGCTGGCCGGAAAGCCAAAGCTGGGGACCAGCATGCGGCCTTCCGCTACTGCTGCCTGCAAGTTGGCGGCCTTCCGCACATCTTTATATTCCTGCCCTTTGCCGATGATAAAACAATACTTTAGGGCCAGCCACTTGCCGGTGATGTATTTCGTGAAGTTGCGAATGGATAAAGGATGGCGGTTCAAGCCGTATGCAAACTGTTCGTACAGTTGTTGTACTCCCACCACGGCTACGGAATAGCCCCCCCCCACCGCACTCCGTCGATAGTCGGCATACTCCTGCACCCGGTTGTTGCCTTGTCCATCGTCATATAGCTGTTCATTGGAAATAATGAGAAAATCGGCATTCGTATTATCAAAATCAGTAAACACTATGGGAGCCAGGGCATCTACTGTAATTAAGCCTCCCGCTACCACAAGCTGGCGCTCGCCGGCAACAGCAGGCAATTTGGCTTTCCTGAGGTTGCCCTCCGGCTGCAGCACGAGCCGGCGGCGATCGCTGAGGCTGTACAAAACGGCAGGCCCCTCACCGCCTACCTTCTCCAATTCCAGGTAACGAACGTTGTTTCCGGCGGGCAGGCTGAAGCGCCCAAACCGGCTGCCACCGAGGGAAGGCCTACGTGGATAGCGCAGGTTAGCGCCTCCCACCGCATATTTATCACTATTGTTCAAGCCTCTCACCCCGATGCTTACTGCATTTCCCAAATTTGACGATAATGGTTGAAATTGAAATTTCTTCAATACCACGCCGGAAAAAGCCTCTTCTACAACCAGAGCTCCATCCACCCGCACCTCCAGGGCATGGCTCAGGATTACATTGGTATCGATGTTATTATTCGAAAGGAAACGCAGCTCCAACTCCGCCGCCGGGCCAGAGGCGTACACTTCCGGGCAGGGCACCGTAAATGCATGCAGGCTTTTGAATTCGGTGGAAAAGCCTTCATCTTCAAAGTGAGAATAATAGATATCCGTTGTGCTATTCTTGCTATACTGCTTGGAAGCCTGGTCGGTAAAGAAAGTCGTACTTTCCTCCCACACCCACTCCTCCCTCCCCGGCAGGTTGGTCAACTCATTTTCCACCTCCTCATACCGCAGCGTCGCTTCCCCACTCTCCACCCAGGTCAAAAAATAAGCCGACGTATCCGTAAACAAACTATACCAGGGGTTGAGCAATTCATTATCCGGATCACGGAACAGGTAGCGGTCCAGTTCCGAGCGGTTTTGCTGGCCGTAGAACTCGATGAAGCCGCCGGGAGACAGGGGGCCGGCCGTGCTGACGTAGAGCGGTTGCTCCTCGCCCAGGCGCCACAGCTGATACTGAGAGCCGTCGATGGAGTTTACCGGCAGGCCGCTGCTCTGCAGGGTTTCGTAGGGAATGCGGTAGATGCCGTCTTCCGCTACCATGATCTTGAAGTAGGATTGATCGTAACGGATCCATTCGTTGCCGTAGAGGGTGTCCGTGCCGTTCCACATCTGGGCCCGGGCCGTGGTGAAGAGAAAACAAAGCAGAAAAGTAAAGTGCGCCGATCGCCTCATAGTATATGTTTGTCAGGGATTATAGACTTGCAAAGATAAACATCTCTACGGCTAATGTAAATAGCTTCCTTCGTTTTGTCCGTTGGTAGTTATTTGGGCATTCAACAAGTTTACGGGCGCGATGCTGAAATGTGCCCCCTCTATAGTTTAGCAGCTAAAAAGGCCCTAACCGGAGGTTTAGGAGCTTATGGAGGCCTGGTTTGGGGTTTAGAAAGGTTTAGGATGCCTTCTTAAGGCTGCTCAGCGGCCTTCTAAACCCGAAAGAGCGTCCACAAAGCCCTAAACCC
>JAGQXQ010000507.1 GCA_020436535.1 Phaeodactylibacter sp. | reverse complement strand
CGATGTAGGTGCCGATCTCCTTCTGTCGGCGGAAGATCGACAGTACCTGGGTGTCGAAGATGGCGAGCAGAGCGATGACGAGCAGCAGCCCGTACATGATCCCCGAAGCTCCTTTTTTGGATTGGATGATCATATCCAGGTCGGCCAGCAAAAAGTCGTGATCTTTAAATGCCCAGGGGGCGTTACCGGAAGGAATAAAACCTTCTCCCGCCACCAGGAGGGTGGCCTCGCCGGGCAGGCCCAGCATCTCCTGCAGGCGTTCCAGCGGCAGCCAGATCTGGCCCCCGTCGATGGTGGGAACATTTGAGTCGAAAATGCCGGCGATAGTGACTTCGAGGGCGTCGAAGGCGCCGTTTTTATCCCGCCAGCGCAGGAGCAGCTGATCGCCTTCTTTTACTTTGATGGACTGGGCCATTCGCTTACCGACGAGGGCTGGTATTTGTGCTTCTTGCCCTTCGAGCAAAGCCGTGGGGATTTTTAGAATGGTTTGTCCGGGGTCAATGCCTTTCAGTACCACGCCCTGCATGCGCCCCTGCGGGAAAGCGGAGCCCTGGGCCACCAGGATAGGGGTCAGCTGGCCGGCCGCTATCTGGGGTTTCAGCGTTTCCGGTATAGGCCCGTGGGCGTCCTGATAGGAGAGGAAGTCGAGCGGGTCGTAGCCGGGAACCCAGAGTTGTCCCTGGCCGATTTCCCATTCCATAGTATCGCGGCGCGCCTGCTGGTTCCATCCCTCCAGCACCCCGTTGTAGAAAATAATGACAACAAAGGCGAAGGACAGCACGGCGATGTTCAGGATGGTCCGGAAGCCGGCGCCGAGGATGTTTTTGAATGCCAAATGAAATGCTAGCATGGCTTCATTTTTTAACGCGGGATTGAATAAGGTATAATGTTCATTACTTCGAAGGTATTCGGCGAGGTGCACGGTGGCTGCGATGTATGTTTTACGAGCGCCAGCCCAATCGTACCCGTCCGTTCGGCCAAGTACACCGTACACTTCTTCCATCGTCCACCAAAACAATCTCCTTCGCAGCCATTCACCTCTCTCATTATCAACCTTCAATTACATTATCCATCATGATCTCTTCATCCTTCACCACCCGGCCGTCCTCCAGCGATATGATACGGGTGAGGTAGGCCATCACTTTTTCGTCGTGAGTAGCGAAGAGGAAGGTGGTGTCCAGTTCTTCATTTAGTTGCTTCATGGTTTGCAGGATGTGGTGCGAGTTCTTCGAGTCGAGGTTGGCGGTGGGTTCGTCGGCCAGCATAATGGCAGGCCGTTTCACCATGGCGCGGGCGATGGCCACCCGCTGTCCTTCCCCCCCCGACAGTTGAGCGGGCTTAGAGTCAATTTTGTCGGTGAGGCCCACCCACTCCAGTGCGTCCAGGACCGCTTTGCGCCGTTCGGCCGCCGGCATATGCTGGAGCAGGAGGGCGAATTCCACATTCTCGTAGACCGTGTACACCGGGAAGAGGTTATAGGTTTGGAAGATAAAACCCAGGTGCCGGTTGCGTAGCTGTGCCGACTGCTTGTGAGTCAGCTGGGCGATGGAATGGCCAAGAACCGTCACTTCCCCCTCCGTCGGCGTATCGAGCGAGCCGATGATATTCAGCAGCGTGGTCTTGCCTGACCCGCTCGGCCCCACGAAACCGGTGAATTCTCCCTTCCGGAACTCCAGGCTGATGTCTTTGAGGGCGGTAAACTGGCCGGTTCCGACCGGGAAGCGCTTGGTAAGTTGATCGATCTGGATGATGGATTCCATGGATTCCTTGTTAGTGGTTGAATAAAAAAAGTAGCTGCACTCCCACGCCGGCGTACAGGTTCTGAGTACTGTTCTGCGTAGGTATTCGATTGTCTTTCGGGTTCCAGTAGCCCATCACGTAGAGGGCGGTGCGGTCGAACTGGATCGTCCAGTTGACAAAGTTGTACACCTTGCCGTTGGCCCAGTCGATGTAGAGGATCGCCCCCAGGTTGTCGAACAGGCCGATGGGGTAGGAGAGAGACACCAGCGACAGGGTAGTGGTGTTGGAAAAGGAAAAAGCCTCCTCTCCGTAGGATACCAGCAATTGCTCAAAAATGGCGTATAGCCCGTTGCCGATGCCAAAAGTATAATCAACGCCGGCATTGATCAGTTCCTGGTTGGTGAATTCCTCCAGGCTTTTGCGGTTGGTAGCCCAGGAGGCTTCTACCCAGCAGCCCACGACAAGGTCGAGCTTGACGTCCAGCCCGATCCGGGTTTCGGGGACTTTAGCGAAAGCGGGAACGGCGCCGTTCAGCCCGCGCGTATCGGCGGTGCGGTGGTGGAAGGAAAGGCCCGCTTCGCCTTTGGGTACAGGGTATTGTATCCTGCCTCCGAACTCGGGCTGGCGCTTGCTGGTTTTGGCAATGTCCCAGCCCCTGGGGTTCTTATTGCCATACAGGCCCCATACCCAAATATTGGCGTTGTTGAGGAAATAGTAGCGTCCCAGGGCGCCCCACACTCCGTCGGTAAACTGGATGGGATCGCGTGGGTCGATCTGGTCGAACCACATCAGGGGGCGGAGCAGGGAGGCCGAGCCGAAGTTGATCTTTTGCAGGCCGAGCCGAAATTCGAACTGCGGGGCGGAGTAGCGCGCCCACAGGCGGTAAGGGCGGATGTCACCATCGGTAACAGCCGTATCAAAGGGATGAAATCCTGTATTGCCGAAGAGGTTGGCCGAGGCCTCGATGTCGAACAGGCGGGTTCTCGGCAAGTTCAGGTTGTAATTGAGCTGAGGCAGATAGCGGCCGCCCAGCCAGGCCGGCAGGTCATTGGCTGGATTGATATTGGCCCAGGAGATGAGTTGGCCTTTGAAGATCAGGGTGTCACTGGCTTCTGAATGATCCGGGGAATTTAAATGCGAAATCGGAATTTGGAAATCGGAAAGCAGGCGGTTAGCGCACTCTGGTAACCTGTTCCCGGCGGCATTTACAACTGGCCTTCCGGCCTCTTCAACTTTGGGGTGGCCGAAACCCATAATATCTGATGTGGGCTGTGCATTGGCCTGGAGCCCAGCCAAGGAAAGGAGGAGTACCCATGAGTACCTGGCCAAAAACGATATAATGATACGGAGGTAAAGCCTGAGCCCGATAACGTCATCTCGGGGGCCAATTTCCTTCGGCTGCCATAGGCGAAGGCATGCCCATTGGCGCGCGAGTTTTCCCAGCGCCATTGAATATACTCTTAGCCATCCGGCACTATAACCATATAACCATATAACAATATGGCCATCCTTTCGGTGGCATTCCGGAAGCCGGGGCCGTATGAAGGCCTTAACTTTCATGGTTCTTCTGTTCGTGAGGCAGTACGCCGTAGAAAAAGAAACGGACGGCTTCCATAATCAACTCCTGTGTATCGGCGTAGGAGGAGAGCAACTGTTCGTCGGTTACCCAGTCCTGCATCCGATGGAAGAGGTAAAGTATAAAGCCCGGCCGGATGTCCCGGCGGATCCACCCTTTTTTCTGGGCCTCTATAAAATCGTTCATGATCACTTTCAGTGCCTCTTCGGTGCGTTGTTCCATGTATTCCCGCAGGCCCCACTCCTGGTTGGAGTAAATGTCGCGGACCAACTCGGCGCTGATCCCCTCTGTGCCTTTGAACTTCAGGAGTAGTTGCTTCCGGACCTTCTCTTCAAAGGGGATGTCCTCTTCCATGATGGCACGGTACTCCTCCATGGATTCGTCGAACAGGCGTTGCAGCATGGCCTTAGCCA
>JAGQXQ010000013.1:14663-17332 GCA_020436535.1 Phaeodactylibacter sp. | reverse complement strand
GTTACCAATTACACCATAGGTCTATATCTGTTCGGAAGATCATTTTCTTCCTTTGCGAGTGCGAAGATACAACGAAAATCATTTCTGCAAAAGTTCCCGGCGGATTTTTTTTTGTGGGCAGGAGGTTGACGGCAGGAGGTTAGCCTATCCTCCCCTTTGGGGAGAGTTGGAGGGGGCAAAAAACCCCGGGCCCACAATGTTTTACAGCCAGCGCCCGGTGGGGGGCACTGGGCAATGGCATGCAAGAGTGTGAGCCCGGTTGAAAACTAAGATACAACATTTGGAGATATTTAATAGGCAGATAGGAAAATAATTATTGCAGGAAGGGGCTACCGTTCTTGTGTAGGGCAAAAGTTGGAAGTCGGAAGTGGGAAATCGGAAGCCGAACGCAGTGAGGCCCCGCATCGGCGAAGGAGGCGGGCCGGAATGGCGCCGAGCCTGTAACCACTTTGGAGTAATTTCGCCGAAAAAGGTTGCCACGAAAGTTTACCCGGCCGCATGGACGGGCACCCAACCACCAATCCCCCCTTCACCTCGCCCACATCCTGTACCGTTCCGCCTCCTCGCAATCCTGGCCGTAGTACGCACACAGATATTGATACGAGCGGCCATGCCGATGGTAGTCGCCCTGGCATTGGGCAGGATGTCAGCAGCCCTGGAATACTCCTCGGGGGCCTTTTCAAATTCCCGGTTTTTTAGTTCCCTAAATCCCCATTTTCTAGACGGAGGGCGGGCCGGAAACGGCCTGTGGACGTACAAATTAGATACAATTGGGCGGACAATAACCAAAGGCTTTTCTCTACCACAACTGATGCACTACCCCTTTGAAATATTTTTCATAAATAGCTTTCACGCCTGCTCTCTGCTCTGTACTCAGTGGCGGCAGTTGCCCCGCCGAGACGTTCGACAGCACCTGCTCCTCCTTACTGGCGCCGGGTATGATACAGCTCACCTCGTCGAAGGACAGTATCCAGCGCAGGGCGATGGGCGCCAGGTTCTCCTGCCCGGGGAAGAGCTCCTGCAATTCCGCTACGGCCTGCAGGCCGGTGTCGTAATCCACGCCCGAAAAGGTCTCGCCCTTGTCGAAAGCCTCGCCCTGCCGGTTGAAGTGGCGGTGGTCCTCCTGGCCAAAGGTGCTGGCCCGGCTGAACTTGCCCGTTAGCAGGCCGCTGGCCAGCGGCACCCGTACGATGATGCCCACATCTTTAGCCTTCGCCTGCGGAAAGAAAAGTTCCGAAGGGCGGTGCCGAAATAGATTGAAGATGATCTGAACGGTAGTGACGTTGGGGAACTCAATGGCTTTGAGCGCTTCTTCGACCTTTTCTACGCTCACGCCCAGGTTCAGGATCTTGCCCTCTTCTTTCAGCCGATCGAACAGTTCAAAGATCTCGGGGCGGTAGTACACCTCCGTCGGCGGGCAGTGCAATTGGATGAGGTCGAGGGTTTCCAGCCCCATATTGCGGAGGCTGGCCTCCACAAAGCCGCGCAGCGCTTTAGGCTGATAGGCCTCATTGGTATGCGGATTTAGCTGCCTGCCGCATTTGGTGGCCACGTAGAGGCGTTCAGAACGGCTCTTTACGAATCGCCCCACCGCTTTCTCACTCTCTCCGCCTCCGTACACATCGGCAGTGTCGATAAAATTGATGCCCTGGTCAATGGCGGTATTTAGTATCCTGTCGGCCGTCTCATGGTTGAATGCTTCTCCCCATTTGCCGCCTACCTGCCAGGTGCCGAGGCTGATCTCGGAAATATTAAAACCGGTTTTTCCTAGTCTTCGGTAGTTCATTGCTCGCGTTTTGGGTGAAGATAAGGAACTATTTGGGGATGGTTGGATGGTTAGATGGTTGTCCCTTCTTCGCTATCGCATGAGGGTTATTGAATGAAGAGCAGGCATCTTTCATTATTGAAAAACTGGATACCCTTCCCTTCGAGATCAATCGTTTAATAAAATATACAAGGGATAACCTCAAATACTGATTGAAAGAATATTCTTCAACACCGGAACAACAAAGCTGTCAATGAGGTGCCAACAATTCAGAAATTTAACCATTGCTGAGCCCCCACAAAGCCAACCATTAAACCATCCAGCTCGCCCCCGCCGAGCCAGCCATGAAGCCATTTAACCATCAAACAATGAAACTCCATCCCTACGCCACCTCCATCAACTCCCCCCTCAGCCGGCGGTACAGCGCCTCATCGTGCAGGATATCGTACAAATGGTCGTGGTATTCCGGGAAATCGGGAAGGTTATTGTGGCCGCCGCTCTCGATGGGGATGAGTTCGCCCCGGGGAGCTAGCCCTGCGAGCATCTGGCCCTGGCGGAAGGAAATGAGGCGGTCTTTAGTGCCATGGAGAACAAAAGTGGGGCATTCCACCTTTTTGATGAAGAAGTCGGTGCGGATCTTATAGCGCAGTATCCACTTCAGCGGAAGCCAGAAGCCATACTGCCGCACCTGGTAAAAGAAGCTATAGTAAGGAGAGTCGAGGATGAGCATCTTCGGCTTGTTCCAGGAGGCGATGCGGGCGGCAATGCCGCTGCCGAGGGAACGGCCGTAGAGGACGATCTGATCTTCCGGATACTGCGTGCTCAACCATTTATATACGGTCTGTGCGTCGTTGTATAGCGTCGTCTCTGTTCGCCTGCCGGAGCTCTTGCCGAAGCCGCGGTA
>JAGQXQ010000013.1:14077-14648 GCA_020436535.1 Phaeodactylibacter sp. | reverse complement strand
TCGATCATAAAGAAATCATAGCCCTTGCTGACGAAATCCTTGGCAAACTTACCCCAGCCCTTGATGCTGCGGGAGTTGCCCTTCAGATAAAAAACTACTCCCTTGGAATTGGGCACTTTGAAGTGCAGTCCGTTGATGCAACCGCCGTCTTCCATGTCGAAGTCCACCTCGTCAAACGGAAACGGGTAGCGGTACTCAAAAGCCTTGGGCAGGATCTCCGGCCTGAAGAAGAAGTAGTGCTGTAAAAAATAGAAAATGAGGCAGATCAGCAAGTAGCCTCCAGCAATATATAGTAGTGTCTCTTGCCAGCCTTCCATAACCAGGGTATTCGTGTTCTTTTGCTGTGTATTGCGGGCTGAGCTGGGCGCTACCTGCTCCACCCGCCCTAAAATACGGCTTTTTTTTAAAACCGGAATAGTTACCCGGAATAAACAAACAAGGCGATTGCCCTGCTGGCCTGTTTACAAACAGCCCCGCCCGACAACAGTATTTCCATGACATAGAAACAATTCAGCTATTTCAAAGCTTCGCTAACACCGATACACTGATGAGGGCACTCCGGAAACTCCAG
>JAGQXQ010000013.1:3605-13926 GCA_020436535.1 Phaeodactylibacter sp. | reverse complement strand
TTCCTTCATTCCTTCCGGAGGGTTTCCCGATCGCCCTCTCTGATACACCAATACCCTACTCTACCCCTCCAGGCTCACGCCGATCAGGTGGCCGATGCCGAAAGTGATGGCGGCTGCCGCCAGCCCGAAGAGCACTTGCCGGAAGCCAGAGTAGGCCACGCCGCGCCCTGTGAACAGCGTAATGGCGGCTCCGATGGCGAACAGGCCCACCGTACTGATGGCCAGGCTGGAAAAAATGGCTGTACTCCCGCTCAAAAACAAATAGGGGATGATCGGGATGATGGCGCCGATCGCGAACAACACAAAAGAGGCGATGGCCGCTTCCCAGGCGGAACCGCCCAGCTCGTCCGGGTCGATCCCCAGTTCTTCGCGCACCAGGGTAGCATAGGCGCTGTCCTTATTTTCGAAGACCTGGCCGGCGAGGCGCCGGGCGGATTCCGCATCCACCCCTTTGGCCTGGTAAATGAGGGCCAGTTCTTTTTTCTCCGACTCCGGATCGGCCTCTATCTCTTCTATTTCGATGTCGATCTGTTTCTGGTAGAGCTCGCGGGAGCTCTGCACCGACAGCCATTCTCCCAGCGCCATGGAAATGGAGCCTGCCAGCAGGCCTGCAAAGCCGGCAACCAGGATCTCGCGGCTGCCGGCGGCGGCGCCCGCTACTCCCATCACCAGGCTCATATTGGAGACCAGGCCGTCGTTGGCGCCCAGTACGGCGGCGCGCAGGGCGTTGCCCCCCACAGCCTTGTGCCGCCCTTCCATCTTGGCGAGCTGCCCTCCGCTGACATTGCCCGACAAGCTGTCCAGAATGCGGACATGGTTGAGCTCACCGCCGGTTACCGGCTGCCCGGCCTGCTGCTTGGAGCGTACAACGGAATTGGCCATGCTCCGCTCGGTATCCAGCAGGTTGGGCAATACATAGCTGTAGCCCATCACCCGGGCAATAGCCGCCTGTAGCCGCGCCCGGGTAGAGGGCTCCGGCAGGCGGATGCCGGCCTGCTCCTGCTGCAGCGCCCGGAGCAAATGGGCGGCGTGCTGTTCTTCAATCTTGGAAAGTTCCCGGAAGACGTGGGCAACGGTTTCGTCTTCCTCCATTTCGGCAAAGCGCCGGTATAGGAAGGCAGTGTCGGCTTCGGCCTGTAACTGGGCCAGGCGGCTCCTCATGTTTTTCATTGTAACTGGTTTTGAAAAAGAATTTTAGTTACCTTTAGAACAACTGAGCAATAGCTTTGGAAATCAATAATACATGAAAAATGCCCTGCAATGGATTCAAGAGCGGCTTTTTCCCACTCCTGATGAGGAGGGCCTGTTCCCCCCCGTTCCCAACCTGGACAAGTTACCCGAACAGTACCTTCGGCGGTTTGACCTCAGCCCTCTTCATGAACCGGAACAAGTGATCGGCAGGGGAGGGGAGGAGGGTGCGCTGAAAATGATCAGTAAGGCATGGGAGCATTGGAAAGATTACCACATCCATTTACTGCTGGAATCAGAGCCGGGAATAGGCATGACCTCCCTTCTCATCGCCTCTCTACCCATATTCGATTGCCCGCAATATTTAGTTGAAGACAGAGAAAGGATCACCAGCCGGGAGGAACTGCTGCCTGTATTGAGCCAAGCGCTGGGCATGGATTCGGCGGAAAGCCTGGAGTCATTAGCCAGGATAGAGCTGGAAAAGCCGCGGGTGGTGATCTTTGAAAATGTAGAGCGCCTGTTCCTCCGGCGTATTGGCGGCTACGACTTGCTCCGCGATTTCCTCCATTTTATCAATGCCACCAGGCGGCAGGTGTTCTGGATCGTCACCATCAATGATTACAGCCTGTACTTCCTGAACCGGGCGATGAACTTTTCCGATAATTTTCAGGCCAGAAAAGTGGCGGCCCTCTCTGATGAATTGATAAAGCAGATTATCCTCAATCGAAATGAGGGGTACCAGATGACATTTTTTAAACCCCATGAGTTTTCGCGCCGACATAAACAGCGCCTGGCCCGGATGACCCCGGAAGACAGGCAGGAAAGCCTGGAAAAACAATTTTTCGAACAGCTGACGCAATTTGCCGGAGGCAATATCTCCCGGGCGATCGTATTCTGGCTCAGTGCCGCCCAGGGGCTAAAAGAGGATACTGTTTTTCTCAAAGCACCCCATATTACAAAACCTCAGGAGGTGAGGCTGGAGGAACTCCTGGCCCTGGAAGCCGTTTTCCAGCATACTTCTCTCTCTTTTGAAGAGGTGGAGGCTATTTTCAGGCATTCTTCCACCAACGGCCACCTCCTGCTGGACCGGCTGCTGGGCCACGGCTGGCTGTACCCGCGCTGCCTGCGCTCCGGCGTGCAGGAATATCAGGTTAATTTCTGGTATTTACACGAATTAAAGCAATTGCTTAAGAATAAACTCAACCGAAATATTCAATGATCAAAAGGCTCGTATATCGACTTCTGGCGGGGCTCACCGTTTTGTTGGCCGCACCCGTTTCGTTGCTGGCACAGGGCGAACCTTCGAACAATTGGGCCAATTTTGTTGAAAACCTGAAAAATTTCATTCCCGGTTCCATGGAAGATCCCTTCCTGGATAAGCTGAAAGAGAATCCGGGCTTGTTGATTCAAGGGTTTATCGCTTTACCCATTGTGTTGGGGAGTACCTATTTGATCACCCGTGTTCTGAAATGGTTGATCAATCAGGCGGCGGACCGCAGCAACCGGTACCGCGTACAGTGGTTGCGGGCCTATCCTATCATTAGGTTGATCACCTGGTTGTTCGCCATTGGTTTCCTGCTGCAACTTCTGATGCGGGAACATTGGGGCATCTTGTTGCTGGGCATTGTCATTGTAGTAGGCTTTTCTGCCAAAGACGGCCTGAAAGACCTGCTCGGCGGTCTCTGGTTGACCATCGAGCGCCCCTTCAGCGTTGGAGACCGGATCACTGTCGGCGGTTATTATGGTGAAGTGAAGGATATTGGCCTGCGCGCCACCACCATCAATACCCTGGATGATTCTATGGTTACTATTCCTAATTCTTATATCCTGAGCAATTCCGTTTCTAATGTCAATTCCGGCGAGAATAATTGTATGGTCGTTACGGACCTCTGGCTTCCCATCGCCGTGGATGTTGCTGTTGTTCGTAAAATCGCCTACGAGGCGGTCATCAGCTCCCCCTACCTCAACCTGGACAAACCGGTGAAGGTTTTGGTGATCGACCACTTCCGGGAACGGCTGGCTACGGTCGTGAAGGTCAAAGCTTATGTGCTGGATAGCCAGTATGAGAAACTCTTCGAAAGCGATGTGACAGAGGCGGCCAAGCAGGCCTTTTGCCGGGAAGGAGTGTATGGGAATGGGGTGCATGGAGTGGATGCCCCGTCTTCGTGAAGCTTCGGTGGGTAAAATTGGGTTATACTGGTTCACGCTGTCCGTTGTTTGTAAGAATATGTTTAGCCTCCAAACATAATACTCTTGGGCTATGCCCTCAAGGCAAGGGGGTAGAAACCGCACTTCCGCCCAGAGCACCCGTGGTGCAGTATAACCAACCCAACCAGGTGCCAAATAATTGCTCCGTTCATTTTATGGAGCAGAAAAACATTATTTTACGCCAGAAGGCTCAGAGCACGTGACTGCGGGCCGATATCAAGTCTAATATTGGGAAAAGAATCTTCAATATGAAAACGATACAAACATTGTTGTTTTTCCTTTTACTGGCGAGCCTGCCCACCTTCCTCTTCGCTCAGAAGCTGGATAATGAGCGGCTGAAAAGTTTGGTAAAATCCTATAAGGCGGATCAACGGGGCCCTTACAAAGACATCCGCTGGTTCTGCAAAGATGGCTCGGTCGTGCCGCCCAAAGAGCGCTGTCCTCAGCCGGGGGGCGTGCAACGGGCGCGCTATAAAGATGAAGTCGTAGCTCTGGGTAAAGAATACCATCTTTATTTGGGCCAGATCCTTTCCACCACACCCAAGGAAGATTTCTGGGATGCCCCCAATTACAACTCCCGGCTCAAGCAGTATCAGTTGGGTAAGTACTTGCAGGGAGTAGACAATGGGTGGATTCTTCGCAAAGCTCAATACTATCGGGGCGCTTTTCAGGTGGAAGATGAAGAGAATTGGGGCAACGACTTCTTCAAATGGTTGCTGGCCCAGGATAAGGTTGTGGAACAACAGTTCTTCCTCCTCCGGCAGGCCGCCAAAGATATTCCCCACGAAGGCGACAACAACCGCGCCCAGCTCATCCGGGCCTTGTCCAAAGAAATATCCGATGCGTATCCGGCCTTTCTGGACCTGCGGGTGAAAATCCACGGGCAGCCCGAGGCCTCCGATATTCCCAAGGTGAGGAATTTTCGCAGCCAGCACCGCAGCCAACTCAGCCCCGAGCTGCTCAAAAAAACGGATGCCCTCATCCGGGAAATGGAGGTAGCTTTTGGGCCGGCCGACCTCAAATCACTGAGCCAGCAACTACAACATCTGCCCAAAGAGGCCGCCCTGCGGGGCCAGCTCAATACCTTTATCCAGGAGTACCCCCAGCAGGCTTCCCCGGCCGAGCGCATTGCTGCGTCCGCCGCTGCTTTGTGGAGCATTCGCGAGCAGTTTCAGGATGTGAAGAGCGGCCGTTCCCGCATGGCCCTCATCGATATCTCTAATGCCTTGGAAGATATCCTCTTTAAGGAGGCTACGGCCTGGAAGCCTCAGACTACCGGAGAACTGCTGCAAAAGATGAGTTTCCTGAGCCAGAGCGCCGCCGGCACAGGCTTTATCGAGCAGTGGGAATGGCAAAAGATCGCTGAAACCATCCTGGCGCCTCCCAGTGGACAAGCTTCCTTAAAAGAACTGAACCAATACCTGGAGGCAGCCCGCCGGGTGGTGGAATGGGGAACTGGGATGACCCGCGCTGTTTACGGAGATGTGGTCAACCTGTATGGCGGCTTTGAACCGCTGGCCTATGGTTTTCCCGACGACCGCATCCGGGGCTCCATCTTGTTGCCCCTCGGGCAGAGCGTTGGACAACTGGGGGATTTCCTTTCCCAGCAGGCCGGCCTGGCCAACCAGGTAATGGGCGTCAGCAACCAAAGCGCCATCAGGGGCCTGAACCCCGGGTACGCTTTTGGCGAACTGGTGGTGTTGGATGAACTGTCGGAAGAAGCGTCGGTAGATAAAGACAAGATCTATATCATCAACCATCCTCCTTCCGACCTGAAGCCAGTGGCGGGTATTGCGACCGTTTCAGAAGGCAACTTAGTGTCGCACGTACAACTGCTGGCGCGCAACCTGGGTATCCCGAATGCGGTAATTTCTCCGCAGAATCTGGAAAACCTGCGCGCCTTTGCCGGGCAAAAGGTATTCTACGCCGTCTCTCATAAAGGAACGGTGATCATGAAGCCGGAGCGACAGATGACGGAAGAAGAAAAGCAACTGTTTGCCGTTCGCACGAGGAGTGGAAACCGCATCAGCGTACCGGCGGATAAGATCGAACTGGGGCAACGGTCCGTTATTGACCTGCGGCAGGTCAAGTCTTCTGACTCCGGCAAACTGTGCGGGCCTAAGGCCGCTAACCTGGGGCAGCTAAAAGTGATGTTCCCGGATAATGTAGTGGAAGGACTGGTGATCCCTTTCGGTATTTTCCGGAGCCACCTCGACCAGGCCATGCCAGGTAAAGATGTTTCTTACTGGACATTTCTGAACAGCGTTTTTCAACAGGCCGCTGCCCAACGGGAGGCAGGGGCTGCGGAAGGCGCCGTAGAAAAATTCCTGCTGCAGGAACTGGAAACCCTGCGCCTGGCTATTAAAAACATTCCACTCCAACCGGATTTTGTCGCCGAACTGCAGCAATGTTTCCTGGACACCTTTGGTGAAAAACTGGGCGCTGTACCGGTATTTTTGAGAAGTGATACCAATATGGAAGACCTCAAGGAGTTTACCGGCGCCGGCCTGAATCTCACCCTCTTCAATGTAGTTGACATGGAGAAGATCCTTCAGGGGATCAAAGATGTATGGGCCTCGCCGTATACCGAGCGCAGCTATAAGTGGCGGCAGCGCTACCTGCTCAACCCGGAAAACGTCTACCCCTCGATCCTGGTCATCCCCAGTGTGGACGTGGAGTACTCCGGTGTAATGATCACCAAAGGCGTTACTACTGGCGATGCCGAGGACCTCACCGTCGCCTTCAGCCGGGGCGCCGGTGGAGCAGTGGACGGGCAGGCCGCCGAATCCTATTTGTTGCACAAGGGGGGCGCGAATGAACTGCTGGCGCCCGCCCGCGAGCCCTTCTTCAACCGCCTGCCGGTAAGTGGCGGCACCCAACGACAGCTGGCTTCGTTTGAGCAACCCATCCTCAGCCCTTCCAACCTGGAAGCCCTGCGCACGCTGGCGGCGGAGGTCCGAAAAGTACTGCCTACCGCTCCCGGTATTGAAACCAACGGCCCCTTCGACGTCGAACTGGGCTTCAAGGACGATAAGATCTGGCTCTTCCAGGTGCGGCCCTTCGTGGAGAACAAGCGGGCGGCCTCTTCGGCCTATCTGGAATCGATTACCCCGGAAATACCTGAGAACAAAATGATTTCTTTAAAATAGTTGCGATTACAAAAAGGTAAACCAAGACCAATTGACATGAAAATTTCGCCTGTTTCTATTCTGTTGCTGGTAGCTCTGGCTTGTTTGCCCCTGCCCTCGAAGACCTACCCGATCGATGGCTACGATTTTTCCGGCATCCGCCGCCTGGTAAGGCTTCAGCTCATCCTGGAAGGAGAGATCAAAGATACCCAACCCATTCCCGGAGCGCAGAAATCGATCAACGATATTCAACTCAACCTGTTGGGAAGCCGGGGTGACGGGTTGGATTCACTTCCACAAACGGATCCTGGCTTGCAGCGGGCGCTCAACGGCCTTTTTCCCAGTTTGCACGAAAGCTATTCGGTCACTTTGCTCGATATTACCGAAGGCAAGCCGGTTCGCTATGCGCAACGCCAACCCAACCGTGGCTTTCAGCCGGGCAGCGTCGGTAAGTTGGCTGTGGTGGCAGGCCTGTTTTGTGAGTTGGAAAATCTCTATCCGGATTCTTTTGAGCTGCGCCAGGAACTGCTGAAGACAAGAACTGTACGCGCCGGCCCCTGGGCGATTTATGATGAACATACCGTTCCTTTTTTCGACCCGGAGACAAAAAAGTTCTCCAAGCGGCAGGTACAGGAGAAGGATATCTTTTCGCTGTTTGAATGGGCCGACCACATGCTGTCCGTGAGCAACAATGGCGCCGCTGCCGTAGTGTGGAGGGAAGTGATCCTGATGCGCGTCTTTGGCGAGGCGTATCCGGGGCTGACGGAGGAACAGGCGGAGGAATATTTCCGGACAACGCCTAAGGGCGAGCTGTCCGAACTGGCCATTTCCGTGGTCAACGACCCGCTACGGGATCTCGGTATTAGTGAGGATGAATGGCGGCTGGGCAAGATGTTTACCCGGGGAGCCTCCAATATCATTCCTCCCAAAGGCGGAAGCACTGGGTCTCCGGCCGGCCTGATGAAGTTTATGATCGCTATGGAACGGGGCCAACTGATAGACCCGCACTCCAGCCTGGAGATCAAAAGGCTGATGTATATGACCGACCGCCGCATTCGGTATGCAGCTTCTCCGGCACTGACAGACGCGGCCGTTTATTTCAAATCCGGCAGCCTCTACAAATGCAAACCGGAAGAGGGATATCAATGTGGCAAGTACAAGGGCAATGTCGATAACTTTATGAATTCGGTGGCCATCATTGAACATCCGGACAGCACCACTTATCTGGTGGCCCTCATGTCGAACGTTTTGAAAAAGAATTCCAACATCGACCACAATGCCCTGGCTTCCCGGATCGATAAGATCGTCAGGAATTAAGCGTGTGTTGGGAATGAGTTCCAATTAAATGTGAACAAGCTCTAACCGGCTGAACCGGCAGGCCGTCAAAAATTCAACATCTGTCGGGCCTTTTCCGCCGCTACCCGCACCTTTTCATTAGGGCTTTGCCGGCATTTGTCCAATAGGCCGAGATATTGCCAGTTGCCCAGTTGGCCGATCAGGTGGAGGACGGCCAGTTTGACCCGGAAGTCCTTGCCGCTGAGTAAGAGTTCAAAGCACTCGGATTCACTCGGGATTTTGAGGTTGAGGTTGCGGATGGCTTCTTCAGAGATCGTCTCCAGCATGGCGGTCTCCACGATCGGAATCAGGATCTTTTTGAAATCCATATCCAGGAGGTTGTCCAGAAACTCAATGGCGCTGATGCGGAGGTTGGGTTGCTTGCTTTGCACCCCCTTGAAGATCGGGATGATGTCCTCCGGTGGATATTTCAGGCCCACCAGGCGGAACATGCGCTCCAGGCTTCCATCCAGACGGCGTTCCAGGAGGTCGATGAGGCTTTTCCGGGCTTTATAAGATTCGCTATGCTCAGCCTCGCCCTCAGCATTCAGGGCCTGAATATACAGCACGGAAAGGGTGTTTTGGTATAACCTGGCCTCTTCGAGTATCTGCTCAATCAGGTCTTTCTTTTTAAATTTCAGGTTAGGGAAATGGTTCTTTAAGGTATTCAGTGACCGCAGAGCTTCCAGGCGCACGACCAGGTCCTCATAATCGAGCAGGGGAAAAAGAAATTGAACACAGGACTGAGAGTCAATGCCCTCTACAACAGGAGGGAGGTTGCGAATGATAACCACCTCCTCCGGGCTGGCCGTGTCCAGAAACTGCTTTAGGTGTTCAATAATGCCCGGGCCGTAATGCGCTAAAGCGGCCTGGGTTGTGGTTTTGTAAGTATCATCAGCAAGGAATGCAATGAGTTGGCTGATAAAATCCGGACGGAGCGTTTGCCCGGCAGATCGGATCGCCTGGCGGACGACTTCCGGGTTTTCGTCGGAAAGGAAGGCCGTAATAGTGGGATGCAATGCAGGGGTATTGGCCAGGCCGATCACCTTCAATAGCTGGATCTTGGCGAATTGCTGCTCTTCCGCATCTTGGATATCCGGTAGCTCCGCTAGTTTTTGCCTGATCCGCTCTTCCAGGTCAAATATTTGTTTGAGGCCGGGATTGTCACGGGTTTCGGCAGCCAAGCTTACTAAGGCAGCATAGCTGATCCGATAGTCGCTGTCCTGTAGAAAACTGCGCATCAATTCCAACCGGTTTGTCGGCGAATGTTTGATCAAATAATTAAAAGCCGCCACTTTTACGGACTGCTCCGTATCCTGTATTAAGGGAGTCACCTCCCCTACGATCGAGTGGTGCTTATAGAAATACAGGTTGTGGATGGCTTCTGCCCGAACTGCTGCCTCCGGATGCCGGAGCAACTCCCGGATGGGCTGGAAGAATCGCTCGTCTTCCAATTCCCGCAGTTGCCTTAAGATGTAAATGATCTGTCGTTCTCCCCCATTGTTCAATACCTTTTTCAGGCCATTCACTACCGATTCATTTTGGATATCGAGCGCTTTCTTTTCCGGGCTGGGCCTTAGTATCTTGAGTTTGAAGGACTGGATGTATTCCCGGCGAACCTGAAAGGCAAAGTATCCCCAGCCAAAGAGCAGCACTACGATCAGGATACTGATGAAGCGGGGCGACAGGTCCATCCCCGATACCAGAAAAATAAGCATGAGTCCGCTGAGCCCGGTGGCGGCGCTGTCGATAAAAACGTCGATAAAAGTTTTGGTTTTGTTCTTGATGTCAATGGGGATGGGCAACCCCAGCAGTTCAATCGCCGCCTTGTTAATGGACTGTTTCAGGCTGCCGTCGGCGAGTTTTATTAAAACAGCAGCCCATAACACCGGAAAGAAAAACAATGCAATTGCGCCGATGAAGATACCCAGTGGCAGTACAAATAAAGCGTATCCTACCCCGAAAGTGCCGACAACGCGGCGGGTCAGGAACAATTGGATACCCAGCGAAATGACATTGAAACTGGAGAACCAGAAACCGAAAAAGGCCGCCAGTTCATCGGGGTCGGATATGATGTCGGCGGCTACTGCGCTAAACTGGTATTCCACCAGCTTGGCCACAACGACACTAATACCAACGATGCCTGCGAGAAAGGTCAGGTGCCTGGATTTTCGGATCAGGGCCAGCGGGTGGTCTGAAAATCCCTTCATCCGTTTTTGTCGCTGGAAATCGGTATGCTGTTGTTCCACGTAATTTTTCCAGATAAAACGCGTGGCCGGTAAACTTAAAGACAACAGAAAAGCCGCCAGAAAAGGAAGGTTCTCGCTTCCCAACCAAGGCGCCAGCAGGCTGGTCAGGTAGCCCCCAAAGATGCCGCCGGCAATGGCCCCGGCGCCGATAAAACCAAACAGCCGTTTCGCTTCGCGGGCGTTGAAGACCAGATTGGCCAGTATCCAGAATTG
>JAGQXQ010000013.1:0-3543 GCA_020436535.1 Phaeodactylibacter sp. | reverse complement strand
CCTTCCAGTATGTTGAGCCGGAGCAGAATTCCCATGGCAATGAGAATGAAAACGGAGGACAGCAGCGTGCCGTTCATCATCCGGCCCATGGAGGAGCGCCGGAGCAGCCGGGCGTAAAGCGTAGAAACCAGGGCGGCAAATATGGCGACCATGACGAAGGCGCGAGGCAGTTGCTCCACTCCCAATTCGGAAATGAACAACGCATTGACGGCGGGCTTGATGATCAGCAGGGTAGATATCAGTAGAAATATAGTGACCTGCATCAGCAGAACCCGTGTGGTTTCACCCTCCCGAATGTCAAATACTCTACCTATGAAAAAACGAATCGCCTGGCGCACGGCAGCCATCCATATTTTATTTGCTGCCCCAAATTAATATAAAAAGGACAAGGGTGGTAATCCTGGCACTATTTCATCCGGGCCGTTGGGCAGTGCTCCCTGAATTGGGGGGTGTCTTTTTCAATGCTTCTTCTACAGAAAGAACGAGTTGCCGGCAAATAGATTCTCCTTCTGCATCTTCGATCAGGGCGACCAGGATGTAGTGGCGTTCTGGGCCTAATACCATAGCCGAATCCGAATGGTAGGTGCGCCAAGATCCGGATTTGCGGAAAACGCGGGCTTCGGGGGCGATCCGGTCCAGGGTATTGACAAACTTGTGGTGCAAGGCCGGCCCTTCCATGATCTCCATCATCTGCTCCGAACGCTGGGGGCTCACCAATTGCTTCAACGCCATCAGGTAGTAAAAACGGCATACCTGCGCGGCAGTAGCTGCGTGGCTCAGTCCCATCATCGGATCAGGGTTCCGCGCGCCCTGTTTGGCGTATCGCTTGCCGACCCAAAGGCCGCCGCCGTAGTTCTTGTCGTAGAGTTTGTATTTGGGGTCGGTCAGCACACTTTCGATTTTTTTGTACCCCAGGCGGTCGATCATGCGGGTGGAAGCCTGATTGTCAGATTTGCTGATCATCAGGTGCAGGTCGCGCGATACTTCCTCCGTCTCTTTCAATTCTCCTTTCTCCATAGCATCCATAGCGGATAATAGAATGGCGATCTTTGGCAGGCTGGCTGCGTACATCATTTTGTTGCCGTTGACATGAGCAAATTTAACCCGGGCAGGGTCGCGCATATCCACCAGCCCAATTGCCATTTTCTTCTGGCTTGCCAGAGATTTCCACTTGCTGTTCTTGTTGATCTCCTTTATCAGAGCGGCCTGAAGTGTTTTGTCGCCAAGGTTGCGTAAAGGCTGGACCGGAGGGTCAAGGTTGGGGGTGGGCATAGCCTGAGATTGATATTGAGATAACAGGCTGAACCCCCAAAAAGCGATAGTAACCGCCGGGATAAGCACAAAGAGTTTTTTTGCCATGCGATTGAGTAACTTTTTTTTTAAATGAAACCTGTCGAGGCTGGAACAATAAATAATTCCCTGGAGCCTATTCACGACAAGCAGTCAGCTAAGACTTAAAGAAACAAAAAAGTCACTCCGAAAGTTGGCCTCTTTTACCCAGGCACTACATCATACCTTTTCTGGTTTTTCTCCTGCCCGCCCCCTCTTCTCCATCAGTCCCACTCCCAGCTATCGCCAAATCCGCCAAAGCGGAAGGTAATGACGCCGGTCGGGCTGCTGAAATCGCTGTCATTGAGGGTAGGCAGGCGGCTGATACCATTGACCCAGCGGTAACCGGCGGTGAAGCCGAGCTTAAACCAGCTGGTCAGGTTGACCTCGGCCCCTACTTCAGGGGTGAGCACGAATATGCGGTCTTTGGAAGTATCGAAGTCGTCGTTCAGCAGTTGGGCATGGCCCCAGCCGACCTTGAGGCTCGAGTAGAGGTGTCCCATTTTGTACTGCTTCGGTGTATAGCCGAACCACATGCCGCCGTGCTTGAACCGGATGTTATAATTGACATCCTGTATCTCACCGCCGACCTCCTGTCGTAAGGTCATGTCGGGGTGGTCCGTTCCCATCCCATAACCGCCGATGAAAAAATCATCAAGGACCAGGGCGCCGCCACCCCCCACATCGGCGCCGATTTCACCGTTAATGGAACTGATCTCTACCATCGGGCCGCCGAAGGCGCCAAAAGAGGTAAAGTCATCGAAAAGTGTCTCCTGCTGGGCAGAGAGGGTCATGGCTCCAATGCCGGAAAGAATTAGAAAGAATGTCTTTTTCATATTCCTGAGTTGTTTAGGTTTTTCATAGGAAAGCTGATTTGTAGCGGGCGCGCTATAAACTTTCCTCATAGAGAAGATGTATTAACAAAGGAAATACCCCTATTGGGAAGCGTTCGGATGCTTCAGATTTATTTGGGATAGAACACCATGCGCTCGCATATATCCGAGATATTAAAAACGAAAGCCTGATAAAATGGATTTTAAGACTGCTGTCATCGAAAAAAGCTTTGAAAAACCTGTAGTGGTTGACTTTTGGGCCGCCTGGTGCGGCCCTTGCCGGGTCCTCGGGCCCGTCATCGAAAAACTGGCCGCCGAACAGGCGGATAAGTGGGAACTGGTGAAGCTCGATACCGAGGAAGACTATGAAGTGGCGGAGCAATACAACATACGGAGCATACCCAATGTGAAAATGTTTTACAAGGGTGAAGTCGTATCTGAGTTTGCCGGCGCGCTGCCGCGCACGGCTATCGAGCGCTGGCTGGAAGAAAACCTGCCCGACAACCGCAAGGAGAGCCTGTCCCACATCCTCAGCCGCCTCAATAGCGAAGGCGGCGTGTCTGAGCTGGAGGCTTTCGTAGCGCAGAACCCCGATGTGGCGGAAGCCCGCGTAGCGCTGGCCCGCGAAGTGGTCTATGACAATCCCGAGCGCGCCGCCGCTCTGGTGCAAACCATCCACCTGGGAGATAAGCTGGCGGACCGGGCTGAAGACCTGCGCACCCTCGCCGAGCTCATGTCCGTTGAGCCGGATGAAACGCCGGCCGGAAAGCTGATCGGCGAAGCCCAACGGGCGCTGAGGCAGAAAGACAATGAAACCGCCATTAAAAAGATCATAGAAGCCACCACTGCCGATAAGGCCTATGCCCGTGAACTGCCGCGCCGGGCCGCCGTCGCCCTGTTCCGTTTATGGGGCCCGCAGGATGAACTGACGAAGAATTATCGATGGCGGTTTGATATGGTGTTGTATTAGGGAGGCCCGGTGGTTCGGTGTTCGCAGGTTCGGTAGAACGAATAGCGAAGGCCGAACCACCGAACGCCCACTTACTCCAGAACTAAATTCATCCGCTTCGGATACTTCACCGAATACCGGAAATCCAGCTTTTCAGTTTTCCCAGCTTTCAAATCCAGTTCCCAACGAAGTTTCCCATTGGCCTTATCCACGATGGCGCCCTTATGAGCGCCCAGCTCCACTTCGATCTCCTCGGTAGTGGAAATGGGATACTGGTCTTCGATAACAATGCTGGCCGGTGCCCGTTTGCTGTTCCTCAGTTCGATTTCCCAGCCAATGGTTTGGGTCTTTTTGTTGCCGATAAATTGCTTATCGGTAAACTGCTTCTCCTTCTCCCGGCTGATGACGATGCCCTCATCAATGCCAAGAGAG
>JAGQXQ010000012.1 GCA_020436535.1 Phaeodactylibacter sp. | reverse complement strand
TTTCCATGCATATAGCCAGATGTTGTTAGCCATGGCCAGTATGAAAGAACAACAGATGGAACAATGCCAGGCGTATGTCGCCAAAGCTCAGGAGGCGCTGGATAAGGCTATGGCCCTGGAAGGAGCGCATGCGGAAATTTGGGCCCTTCAGGGGCTGGTTTATCAGGGTAGAATATGGGAAGACCCACAAGCCAAAGGGGCAGAGTTCAGCATGAAGTCGCACCAGGCATTGGACCAGGCGATTGCCCTGGACCCTCAAAATCCCAGGGCCTATTATCTGAAAGGCCAGAATATCTTTTTCACGCCCTCCTTTTTCGGTGGCGGCCCGTCGGCAGCTCTTCCTCTGTTGGAAAAGGCGGAAAACCTGTTCGCCGCCGCCAAGCCTGCTTCTGAACTTGAGCCGCAGTGGGGGCGGGAATCGAACCAACGGCTTTTGAATCAGGCCAGGGCTGCAAAAAGTGCAGAGAAAAACTAATTTTGTAATCTATGGAACAGGAAACGATCCGGCGCGGCTACATTTACCAGCTGAAAGAAGTGGGAGTACACTTTGTACTGGGAGGGGCCGCTCTGGTGCTTTTGTTTAATTCGAGCCTTATACTTAAGGGCGATTGGAGCAGTGTTGCCAGAGTTTGGGCATTCAATGGAACGCTCTGGGTGGCCCTGGGTTTTGGCAATGGATGGATCGTCGATTGGCTGGCCATAAAAATGCCCTGGCTGAAGATGCCGGTAAAGCGGCTGATAGCCAGCCTGGTATTATCAATGGGGTATACCGTTACGGCAGCAGTAGTCGTATTTGTCATTTTTGTCTCTATTACTAACGATGTTTCCCTATCGAGGAGCTTTGCGGCTCTCGATCAAAGTTTTTTGATAAGTGTTATCATCATAACGATCATCATTTCTCTTTTTCTTCATGGCAGAGGCTTTTTCTTCTCATGGAAGGAATCCCTTCTGGAGGCGGAAAGGCTGAAGCGTGCGCATCTTTCCGCTCAGTACGAAAGCTTGAAAAACCAGGTTAACCCTCATTTTCTGTTTAACAGTTTCAACGTGCTTTCCTCCCTGGTATACAAGGACCAGGACCTGGCGGCAAAGTTCATCCGGCAATTGTCCCAGGTCTACCGATATGTATTGGATACCCGTGACCTGGAAGTTGTTTCCTTAACTCAGGAACTGGAAATGCTGAATGCTTATCTCTTCCTGCTGGAAATGCGTTTTGGGCAAGCGTTACAGGTAGATTACCAGATCGAAAAAGATGAAGCGGTAGTTGTAGTACCGCTGGCGTTGCAAATGCTGGTGGAAAATGCAGTGAAACACAATGTAGCATCCAAACGCCGTCCGCTGAAGCTCAAAATCAGCAGGGAGCAGGAAAGGATCGTCGTCCGGAATAACTATCAGCCAAGAGACGATGAAAAAGATTCACTGGGTATCGGCCTGCCCAACATCCGGGAGCGATATCGGTACCTGGCGGGCCTGGAAGTGGACGTCAGCCAGGCCAATGGGTACTTTACGGTCGGCTTGCCGGTAATCCCCCTTCAGCACTAGTGCGGCTGGAACGAATTTTACCCGGCCGGTCCGGGCAACGAATAACTACCTCATGAAAGTCCTCATTCTGGAAGACGAAGAATTGGCGGCCGAACGCCTGTCGAATCTGATTCGTCAATACGACAAGGATATCGAATTGTTGGGCATCCTCGACTCGGTTGAGGATGCGGTAAAATGGTTCCAAAAGAACCCGGCGCCCAGCCTTGCTTTTTTTGATATACAGCTGGCCGACGCCCGCAGTTTTCAGGTTTTCGAGCAGTGTGAGGTTCGGTGCCCGGTTATTTTTACTACGGCTTACGACCAGTATGCCCTGCAGGCTTTTAAGGTCAACAGCATTGATTATTTGCTCAAACCGATCGGGCTGGAAGACCTTAGCCAGGCTTTCCGGCAGTACGAGTCGTTGCGAAATACGTTTACAGCCGCTAACCGGGGGCTGGAACAAATACAGCAGGCTTTTCAAATGATGGCCCGGCCGTACAAGTCGAGGTTCATCATCCGGTCCAGTCATCAATTCTTTTCCGTTCGGGTAGAGGATATTCTCTATTTTTTCAGTGAACACAAGATGGTGTGGGCTAAACACCGCAATGATAAAAAGCACGCTGTTGATTACACGCTGGAGCAACTGGAAGAGATACTGGATCCCAGCCGTTTTTTCCGGGTGAACCGGCAGTTTGTCGTTGCTTTTGACGCGGTGGAGGAGGCAGTTATTTACTCCAATAGCCGGCTGAAATTACGCTTGAAAGGATTGCCTGATGATGAGGAAATCCTGGTTAGCCGGGAACGGGTGAAGGATTTTAAGGAGTGGATGGATCAATAGATGAGACAGCTCCGGAAATTCCACTGGCAGGGACTTTTCGGAGCTGCTTCATAACTCGAATAATTCAAAATAGACTATTCCCCCTTCAGGATCTCCCGTGAAATGACGAGTTTTTGGATCTCGGAAGTACCTTCTCCGATGGTGCACAGTTTGGCGTCCCGATAGTACTTTTCCACTGGAAAGTCTTTACTATAACCGTAACCACCGAATATCTGTACAGCATCTTCAGCGACCCGAACTGCTGTTTCAGAGGCGTAATACTTGGCCATCGACGATATTTTGGTTGTTTTCAGCCCCTGGTCTTTGGTCCGTCCCGCCTTTCGGGTCAGCAGTTCCGCCGCCTGTATCTTCGTTGCCATATCGGCCAGTTTAAAACTAATGGCCTGGAAGCTGGAGATCGGTTTGCCAAACTGATGGCGTTCCTGGGCGTACTGAACAGCAGCCTCATAGGCGCCCTTGGCGATACCCAGAGAAAGGGCGGCGATGGAAATGCGGCCACCATCTAATACTTGCATAGCTTGTATGAACCCTGCTCCAATTTCTCCCAGGACCTGGCTTTTGTGAACGCGGCAGTCGTTAAATATCAACTCTGTCGTTTCGGAGGCGCGCATGCCCAGCTTATTTTCCTTTTTGCCTGCGGAAAAGCCAGGAGTGCCTTTTTCAATGACAAAGGCAGTCATGCCCCGGCTATCGAGTAGTTCACCGGTGCGGACGACCACGACGGCGACCTGGCCGGACTTCCCATGAGTGATAAAGTTTTTGGCCCCATTGAGGATGTAATAGTCGCCGTCTTTTTCAGCAACCGTTTTCATTCTGCCCGCATCGCTGCCGGTATTGGGTTCGGTCAACCCCCAGGCGCCAACCCATTCCCCAGCAGCCAGTTTGGGCAGGTATTTTTCTTTTTGCTCCTCATTCCCAAAAAGAAGGATATGGTTGGTGCACAGTGAATTATGAGCGGCCACTGATAATCCGATCGAGCCACAAACCTTGCCTATTTCTTCAATAACGGTAATGTATTCCTGATAGCCAAGGCCAGCGCCATGGTATTGCTCGGGTACGAGAACACCCAGAAAACCGAACTCTCCCATCTGATGGAACAGGCCAAGCGGGAAGAACTGGCTTTCATCCCATTCCATCACATGGGGACGAATATAGTTTTCAGCGAAGTCTCGGGCCGATTCTTTTATCAACTGAAGGTTATTGATCGTTTCTACACTCATTTGCATCCTGTTTTTAGAACATTATTTGTAAATAACGCCACGAAAAGAATAATCGCCGGGTAAAAAATGAAAAAATTGCTAAAAAAACGATTTTTTTCAACTACAAATAAAAGCCCTCTCACGTAAGATGCCTATTTCTGGAAGTAAGGCCTTGCACCAGGGCTTTAACAGTATCTTTTATAGTTTAAGGCAAACGATACCAAAAGGTTCATTTTGCGGAAGAGATTGTCGTATCGGCAAGGCCCAATGCTTGTTTCATCTTATGATAGATCTCGGTGTTTTCGTAGATCCCTGAGAACAGTTCAGCCGAAGGGCCGTACGCAAAAACGGGCACCATGGCAGCAGTGTGGCCATTGGTCGTAAAAACGAGTTGGAGATTATCCATCACAGAACCAGGATTGATAGCAAGGCCGCCACTTTCATGGTCTCCGGTGACCACGACCAGGGTCTCGCCATCCTTTTGGGCATATTTCAGCGCCTCTTTTACCACCTGGTCGAAGTCGAGCATTTCATCGATAACCAGTTTTCCGTCATTGGAGTGGCCTCCCCAGTCGATCTGGGAGCCTTCTACCATCAGGAAGAAACCTTTATCGCTCCTTCGTGGCAGGAAAAACAAAGCAAAGTTGGTGGCATCCGGCAGGTAATCGCGTCCGGCAGCTTTCGTCAACGGATGTTTGTCGGCCGTAAAATAGACGAAAGGCCGTTTAGCGGAAGGCATTATATTTGAGAACTCTTCCTTAAAATAATCAGAAACGGTATAGCCTTTCTGCTTCAATTCTTGATACAGGTCGCGTTCATCTTCCTCCCGGCGGTCAAAATAGCGTTTGCCGCCGCCAATGGCCAGGTCAATATCTGCCTTGAGGAAATCGGCGGCAATACCTTCGTAGAAAACCCTTAAGGGTTGATGTGCAAAAAAAGCCGCCGGTGTGGCATGGACGATGGTGGATGAAGCGATCAGCCCTGTAGCATAACCTCGTGATTTCAACTCTTCTGTTATAGAATAACAAGGCAAGGTATCTGTATCCATCCCGATCGAGCCATTATAGGTTTTAACACCACAGGCAAAGGCCGTAGCGCCGGCGGCGGAGTCCGTAATGATACCACTGGCTGAATACGGTTTGTGAAAGCCTATGACGGGGAACTGCTCCAGGCTAAGCTTGTTATTATTACTGTAGAGTGCTGCGGAAATCTGAGGCAAGCCCATGCCGTCTCCGATCAGGAAAATAATGTTCTTGGCAGGCCGGGGTGCCTCACCCGGAAGGGCAAGGCCCGGTTCCGGGGCCTTGCAGGCTTGAAAAAAGCACATTATTACTAATGCACCCAATAATAAGCGGTAGGGCATAAATTCAATATTTTGGTGCCACTTTATTTAGAAGCATGGATATTACACAATTTCCATCTTTCTTGAAATAAATTTGCAGACAAAACTATTGTTTAAAATAATATTTTTTTAACATAAAATTAAACAACTAAAACTGGAATTTTATTTGGTTTAGGCATAGCTTTGCACCGCAATGGCAATTATTATTCTTTATTACAATAAATTACTAAGCCATGATCACCCGAACTTTAAAAACCTTTGCGGCCATTTTGGCCGCAGCTACCACCGTTGTAGCAACTCCTGACCCTCCAGCCAGAACCATTTTCGACCAGTTACTGCAAGAGGACATTCTTGAAGTCACCCTGGAAGCAGACCTAACAGAGCTGATTGAGAACCGAAACACGGAAGACTACCTGCCCGCTGTGTTCACCTTCGAGGATATGGAGGGTGGACGACATACCCAGGAGATCAAAGTAAAGCCCCGGGGGAAATTTCGCCGGAGGGTATGTAATTTCCCACCCTTGATGCTGAATTTTTCAAAAGCACAACTGGAAGACCAGGGGTACATTCGTGAGTTTGACAAGCTCAAGCTGGTGACCCACTGCATTGATGACAAATTCGAGAGCAAAGAACAGGTGATGAAAGAATACCTGGCTTACAAACTCTACAATGAGCTAACTGAGCTAAGCTATCGGGCCCAGCTGGTTAAAGTTACCTATTTGGACAACAAAGGTAAGTTGGGCAAAATTAAGCGGTATGGATTTATCATTGAAGATACAGACGAGATGGCCCATCGCCTCGGTGGAGAAGAGTGTGAGGATTGCCATGGGTTGTCTGATGGCAACCTGGCGCTGAGTGTTGAAAACCAGGTGGCTGTCTTCCAGTATATGATTGGAAATACCGATTGGGACCTCAACATGATCCGCAATATAAAGCTGGTCAAACCATATGATGGGGGAGAGGTGATTCCCGTCCCTTATGACTTCGATTTTGCCGGTATGGTAGACGCGCCTTATGCCATTCCTAATTCCGGGATCGGACAATTTACGATCAGGCAGCGCGTGTTCCAGGGGCTTAAAGCCGACCGGCAGTTGTTTGAAAGCACGCTGCAAAATTTTATCGCGAAAAAAGAACGCTTCATTGAAGAAGTTGAGCAATCTAAAGGGCTGGCCTGGGAAAGCCGAAAAAGTATTGTCGAATATCTGAATACTTTCTTCCAGGATGTTCAATTGATCCTCGAAGGCAAGCAACCCCAGGAGACTTCCCTTCAACAGGCTATTAAAGAACCTGCCAAAGAACGGGAGCCCGCTACTTCATCTTTTGGGAAATAAGGGCTGGGCTTTAAAGCGGATTAAATTTCAGACATAGCGCTTCACTATTCGCTGAACCTGCTTTGCATATCCTCCTCCGAAGAGATTGACATGTACCAGTAAATAATATAGCTGGTACAGGTCAATCCTTTCTTCCAATCCTGGCTGGCAAGGGAAGGCCGCTTCATAAGCCTGGTAGAAAATGGGAGAAAACCCTCCGAAAAGCTGAGACATGGCCAGGTCCATCTCCCGATGAGCATAACTTACTGCCGGATCGATCAGGACGGGAATATCGCCATGGGCTGAGATGAAATTACCGCTCCAAAGGTCGCCATGGATCAGGGCAGGCGGCTCTTCCGGGCAGACGTCGGCTATGCGGGTGTATAAACGGCCAAAATCGGCGGTGGCGCCCGGCCACAGCCCATTTTTAGAAATGGCTCTGTTAACCTGAGGCTCCAGCCTTTCGAGAACGTAGAATTCGGCCCACCGGCCGTGCCGGCGATTGGATTGTGGGAGGCTGCCTATGTAGTTGCTATACCCCAGGCCAAAGTGGCTATCTGTATGGCGGTGCAAGCCTGCAAGTGCCTGTCCGAAGTTTTCCCAAAACTGTTGGTTTCTGCTTGCTTCTTCTACATATTCCAGAATTAAAAATGCATATGCGCCAGCCTGGCCGGTTCCCAATGATTGCGGTACCCGTATTGCCCCACTATTCCTCAGCAGTTGGAGGCCCTGCGCCTCTTTTTCCAGCATCTGGATGGCGCCGGGTTGGGCGTTCATCTTCAAAAAAAATGCTCCTTGTTTGGTTTCCAGTAGCCGTGCTTCATTAATGTCTCCTCCTCCAATGAAGGAAGCCCGGCTAACGGAAAGGCCCAGCTTTTCCTCGCATGCACTTTTAACGGCTGGTGGAAGCACTCCTACAAGCGGTTTTTATTGATGATCTCGAGCAGTTCGTCCCGGTAGTTCTTGCCAATGGGCAAATGTTTAGCCTGGTTCTTTTCGATAACTTCGATCATATTGCCTACGACAGCTTCAATCTTGTCAACATTGACAATATAGGAACGATGAATGCGCTTGAAGATATTCTGAGGCAGCTTCTCTTCCAGGCTTTTCATAGTCTGTAAGGTGATGACCCGGCTATTATCCATCCGGATGATGACGTAGTCTTTCAACCCTTCTATGTAAATGATATCCGCATAGTTAATCTTCACCAGTTTTTTATCCGCTTTGACGAAGATAAAATTAGGCTCCTCCTCTTCCTCACCGCCGGAGGAAGAACCTCCTTTGCTCTGAAGCTCGAGCTGCTCTTCCGCTTTGTTGACGGCTTTCATGAATCGCTCCAGAGAGATGGGCTTCAGGAGGTAGTCCAGCGCATTGAGCTCAAACCCTTCAATGGCATAATTGGGGTAGGCAGTCGTAAAGATGACCAGCGGCGGATGGCTAAGGGTTTTGAGAAAGTCGACTCCGGTGAGCTGGGGCATTTGAATGTCCAGGAACATGAGGTCAATATCGTGGTTTTTCAGCGCCTCGTTGGCCTCCAACGCATTGCTGCACTTTTCGATGAGGTTCAGCTCAGGGATCTTTTGAATATACGTTTCAAGAACATCCTGGGCCAAGGGTTCGTCATCAACAATGATTACATTAATCATGGAATTTGATTTAAAGTTATGATGCCAGATCTAATTTAAGGTTTACAGCGTAGGATCTTGGTGAATCCTCAATTTCCAGTTCGTATTGATTCGGGTACAACAGGTTCAGGCGCCGGTGTATGTTTACCAGTCCAATACCCCCGCTTCGGCGGCTGTCCTGTTTGGGAGGAGTGTCGGGCTTGCTGTTTTCAATGAAAAAATGAATGTTATGCTCCTCAACCGTAAGTTTGATATTTACAAATCCAGTGGATATCTGGTTGCTAAGGCCATGTTTGAAGCTATTCTCTAAAAAGGGAATGAACATGAGGGGAGCAATTTTCTGGTCGGCCAGGTCCCCCTCCACGACAAAATTGATTTCCACCGTCTTGCCTTGCCGAAGCCGTTCAAGGTCCAGGTAATTGCGAATGTAATGGACTTCTTTGCTTAGTAAAACTTGTTTTTCGTTGCATTCATACAGCATGTAGCGCATCATTTCCGACAGCTTGATGACTATCTCAGGGGCTTTGTCAGACTTTTTCAGAGTGAGCGCATAGAGATTGTTTAGTGTATTGAATAGAAAATGAGGGTTAATCTGGGATTTCAGGAACCGCAGTTCTGATTGCATGGTTTGGGTTTGCAGTTCCTGCTTTTCCCGCAGGTGGCGGGCCCAATCTGCAATGATCTTAAAAATGGTGGAGGAGCCGGCAATGAAGAAAGTAACCAGAAAATACCAGTTCATATTGTTGAGCAGATCTGCCTGGGCCTGCGAATAGCCTGAGAATTTAAAATAAAAAACCAGCACTTTCAGCGGTGTAAGAATGATAGTAGCCAATATCAGCAACCCGCAATAGGTCAGGAACCGCTTTTTGGTCAGGTAATTGGGGATCAGATAGAAAAGGTTGAAATACACAATGAGCCCGTAAAAAAATATATTGATCAGTTCATTGCTCAGAGTAAATAAAAACCCCTGTTCCGTCCCTTCTATAAGGGTCAGCAGTAGCAATAAAATCAACCAAAAAAGGGTGTGGTAGACTACCCTCCTGGTTATCAAGTTGTAAACCCTGCCTGTTGGATTCTTTTGGGCTACCGTGTCCATGTGAAATATCTGTATTGCATAGAGCGTATTGCTATGCGTGGGTTAAAATAGTAATTATTCGGATGCTGTCTAAATTTTTTCCCTCTTTGGGCGCTTTATGCACCCACGTCCTCACTTTTAACCGGACGCGTGGCAGAAAATGAGCCGTTAAACTATTTTGAACATACTCTAAATGTTCCGTGAAGTTTAGGATAAAAACTTTTGTTGTAAAAAAAAATTAGACACAGAGGGCTATTTGATCGCTGGGGATAACTCATCTTTTGGGTTTTACCCAGTTATTTCCAGCAATTTGTACTTTTGCGCTGAAAATCACTTGTAGCAATGGTATACATAACGAGAAGAGAAAGGTTTAATGCTGCTCACAAGCTGTGGGTCAACGAGTGGGACGAAGATGAAAACATCAGGGTCTTCGGGAAGTGCGCCAATAAGAACTGGCATGGCCACAACTATGATCTCTTTGTGACGGTAAAAGGCACCCCTGATCCGGTAACCGGTTTTATTGTGGATGTGAAAAAATTGAGCCGGCTCATTAAGCAGTCCATCACCGACAAAGTGGACCACAGCAACCTCAACATGGACGTGGATTTCATTCCCAACGGTATGCAGCCAACAACGGAGAACCTGGTGATCCTTTTCTGGCAACAACTGGAACCCCTGCTGGAAGATTGCCGGTTGCACTCCATCAAACTCTACGAAACAGAAAATATCTACGCAGAATACTTTGGGGAATAGCCGTCCTGTAAAACTTCGATCTAAGCAACCACATTGGCCTCTGGCTGTTTATAACAAGAATGTTCATCGGAAAAAGAAAAAATATCCATGTCAATTAAGAATTCAGATAATTTCGAAGTAGCTGTTCCAGAGAGCCTGGTCGAGAATTTTGCTTCTGTGCTTTTAGGGGTCGGGGAAGATCCTTCCCGCGAAGGCTTATCCAAAACTCCGGAACGTGCCGCCAAAGCAATGAAATTCCTGACCCAGGGTTATGATCAGGACGCGGAAGCAATTCTTCGGTCTGCTATGTTCAAAGAGGATTATAGTGAGATGGTGTTGGTAAAAGACATCGAATTGTACTCCCTCTGTGAGCATCACATGCTTCCATTTTTCGGGAAAGCGCATGTGGCCTACATCCCCAACGGTTATATTGTGGGCCTGAGTAAGATACCAAGGGTTATTGATGTTTTTGCCCGCCGCCTGCAGGTGCAGGAACGCCTGACTCATCAGATCCTCCATTGTATTCAGGATACGCTCAACCCCCTGGGGGCGGCCATTGTGATCGAGGCCCGCCATATGTGCATGATGATGAGAGGGGTGCAAAAACAGAATTCGATAACCACCACTTCTGCATTCACCGGAGAGTTTCAGCGGGTAGAGACGCGCAATGAATTTCTCAACCTCATCGGTTCTAAGTTATACTGATGTTCCCATTAGCAAATTGCCTGCCCATAAGGCAGGTATGTTAGGCAAAAAACCGGTAGCTTAAGCTTATATTCCATTATTATGGGCATTGGGCGCCAATAGCC
>JAGQXQ010000506.1 GCA_020436535.1 Phaeodactylibacter sp. | reverse complement strand
CGTTGGCCGCTGTGAAGGTGAAGGGTGCCGATTGCCCCGCCGGTACGGGCGTGCCGTTGTAGTCGATGCTTTGCCCCTCGCAGGCGGTTGTATCGATGGTAGTCAAAACGGTGTCGAGTTGCAGGACGGTGACTTCTACAGTCGAATCACAGCCATTAGCAGTGGCGAAGTTGAAAACTTCCGATTGCCCGGGCTGCAGCGTCGTTCCCCCGTAGTCCACCGTCTCCCCGGTGCAGGCGCTCAGGCCGATGGCCAGGTAGAAGGTGTCGAGCGGGCTGACCGTGACCAGCACCGTCGAGTCGCAACCGTTGGCCGCCGTGAGCTGGAAGGTTTCCGACTGGCCGGGTTGGAGCAATGTGCCGTTGTAGTCGATGCTTTGCCCACGGCAGACAGCGGTGTCGAGATTGGTGGAAAAGGTGGCGAGTTCCCGGGCAGTTACCGCTACGGTGGAATCACAGCCGTTGGCGGCGGTGAAGAGGAAGCTTTCCGTTTGGCCGGGTTGGAGGAATACGCCGTTGTACTCGGCTGTCTCTCCGGGGCAGGCGCCCAGTTCCATGCCCATATAAAAGGTATCCAGCGGAGAAACATCAACTACCAGGATGCTATCACCGGACAGCTGTACGGTATCCATCTCATTGGGGTACAGCACCTGCCCTTCGATAAGCAGGGAGTCGCCCAAACAAATGGCGGTATCCAGCGTGGCGATGCAGTCCTCCACGGTAATCGTCACGCTGTCGACGCTGACGCAGCCGGTGGTATTGCTGACCACCAGCATGTAGGTGGTGGTGGCGTTGGGCCTGGCCATGACGTTCGGGCAATCGGCACAGTCCAATGTGGCGCCTGGCGCCCACTGGTAGGTGTAGGTGGGATCCTGAGGCATCGAAAAGCGGATGGAATCGCCGACGCAGAGGGTAGTGTCCGGCCGCAGGGCGATGGCGATGACGGGGTCGAGCAGGATGTGGATGGTGTCCCGCGCCACGTCGCCGCAGGCGGTGGTGGCTTCCACCCAGAACGTTCCCGTTTCGAAGGTGGTGTAGGTTTGGCCGATGGCCCCGTCCTGCCAGCGGTAGGCAGCGAAGCCCGGCCCGGCGTCGAGGAGGAAGACGCCGTTTTCGCAGACGCTGGTGTCCGGCCCGAGGTTGACCTCCGGAGTTGTCGTTTGGTAAGTGACGCTGTCGATGTTGTTGGTGTAATCGCATTCCACCAGCTCGGTGGGTGGGAAGTCCGTTTGCAGGTTGAATATTGGCGGCAGGGAACCGTCATCATTGGCGATGCAGTAGATTTGCCCCTGGGGGTAGGGGACGGAAACGGTGGCGCTGTAGCACTCGCCGGGCAGGATATCCTCCGGCAGGGTGAGCCCGCCGGCGAGTACAGTGGCAGCCGCATCGGCCGTAGGGTTGCCGTCGTAGAACGTGAAGGGCAGGCCGGCAGAGAGGGTGTCCGTACCCTCGTTGCAGAGGCGGAGGGCTACGGCCAGGCTGTCGCCGTTGCAGTAGGCGCTATCGAGGGTAGTGGTGATATCGGCCGGGCTGCTTTGGCAGAGGGTGATGCTTTCCAGAGCTACCTCGGCGCCGGCAGGGGTGGAGAGCTGGTCCAGGGCGCCGTTGAAATCAGTTTGCGTGGTGGCCTGCGCCGCCTCGTAGGGGTTGGGCAGGAAAGTGGTGGATACGGATCGAAATTCCGAATACAGGCAATCATCGGCAACGGCGCCATCGGCGGCGAAGGCTTTAATCAAAAAGGCGTCGGTTGAGGCATTGAAAGAGTTGGTCCGGCCGACGATATAGATGAAGCCGTTGTGTTCGAATATTGGGTTGCCGACAACAAGGGTAAAATCTTCATCGCCTGCTCCGCCGTAGGTGCGCGCCCACAGCCCATTGCCGGCCTTGTCGGTTTTGATGATCATCAGGTCTTCATCGCCCTGTATGCCGTAGCCGTACAGCAGGTAGCCGTCCGGTGTTACCGCCATGGCGTACCCTACCGGCTCTCCGCTGATGCCGGCCACATCGTATTCGGTGGCCCATTCCAGGTTGCCGGCGTAGTCCGTTCGCATTAGCCCGGACTTGAAGCCACTGATGGGCGTACCATTGGGGTGGCCGCTGTAAGCAGTGATCAGGGCGCCGTCGTCCTGTTTCATTTCAAAACCGTACTGCCGGGCGGTGGTTCCCGGAGGGGTGAGGTAGATCTTACTCCACTGTTCATTACCATTGTTGTCCAAAGCAGTGATCCCGACGCGCATGTTGCCGGTGCCGTTGAACACTGTGTATCGGGTGGGCATGTAAATGACATCCCCGACCGGAGCAATACCATGGAAGGTATCGCTCGTTCCTATATCGAATCTTTTGCTCCATACCAGAGCGCCGGTATTGCGATCTAATTCCACGATGATGGCATCCTGGGTGGCGCCGGTGGAGGATCCGGGGATGAGGTAATTGCCGGAAGCCGGGTTGACGTTGATATTCCGGGTATCCGCCATATTAGAAAAGGTGTTGGCCCACTGCATGGTTGCTGTGCCGGGGTCGAAGCGAAAGGCAAAAGCCGAGCGCACGTTGGTTCCCTGGCCGTAGCCCGTTCCTATGATGAAACCTTCATCATCTTCGATCAAGTCCACGATGCCATCGTCCCGGTTCGTAAAGTCGAATTGCCGCTGCCAGATGACATCGCCCTCCGTCGTCATTTTCACCAGCAACCCCTGATTGCCAATGCTGCCCCCCGCATACAGAAAGCCATCGGACGCCAGCAGTATCGTCTCCAGGCTCTCATCCACCTGGGGCTGCCCCAGCGCCTGGATGAAGGTGTTGCCGCAATCCACAAAACAGGGGCAGTCGTCGTCCTCGCAGTCCACCAGGCCGTCTCCGTCGTCGTCCTGGCCGTTGATGCAGATCTCCTCGCAGGGGGTGGAGCAGCTGTAGTCGACGGGTACATCCACATTTTCCGGGAGGATTTGTTCGGCGGAGTTGCCCGGTGAAAAAAGGGATGCATTGAGGTCAAAAAAACCGTCGAATGGGTCGCTCAGCTGCCAGCTTTCCACCTCCAGGGGTTCCAGGCTGCCGCATTCGGTGTCCAACTCTCCGGAGGGGTTGACGCGGAACAGAAGGATGTTGCCGTCTCCCTCATTGTAAGAGGTGGCGGAGATGTAGGCGTAGCCGTCCCGGGCGAAGGCGCCTCTGATGAGCATGACGTCCCGGATGTCATTATCCAGGGTTTTAGCCCACATCAGGTTGCCGGATTTGTCGATCTTTACGAGAAAGAGGTCGGCGCCGGGGGCATCGGAAGGATTGTAATACCCAACGGCCAGGTAGCCGTCGCCCTGGTCCAGTACGGCCCTTATACGCTCCGTATCGCCGCCCGGGATATCTATGATGGTGGCCCATTCGATGGCGCCGTCGATGGCGGTTTTGTAGATGTAACAGGAGACATCTGTGATGGAAGTGCCATTCAGGTCGCCATGGCCCCCAACAATTAAGGCCCCATTATCTTCCAGGATAGAAATCGAATACAGGCGGAAGGTGGTGTCGGGGTTGTAGTTGGAGCTGACGAGGTACAGGCGTGTCCAGTTTTCCGTGCCATCCGGTTCAAATTCAGTGATGGCGGGGCGCATACTGTAAGCGCCGTTGCCAGCATTATAGCGCCCGGTGACGTATACCTTACCATTTACCAGGGTAGCGTCATAGCCGGTTGCACAAACTGACGTTCTGTATTTTTGCAGCTGAATAAGGTTGCCGGTATTTTTATCCAGCTCTCCAAAGATTAAATCGCAGTTCAGTCCAGTACCCGGCCTCACCATATGCCCAACTATGATATAATTCGGAGAGCCTTCGATATTGATGAACTCGTGGGTTCGGTTGCTTGTAGATTCAGAATTAGTGATCGACCGGATCCATTCGAAACTTTCGGTATTCGTATTATACTTAAAACAGTATTGGTAGTCTTCCGCCTGGCTGATTTCCTCCTGTTTTCTTACGGAGCCTACGAGGTATTGCTCATCTTCCATGAGAGCATGGATTTGTTCTTCTGCATTGGACAGAGAAAAGGCCCGTTGCCAAATAATTTCTCCCTGCCCATCGAATTTCATGAGCAATGCCTGTCCCGCCCGGCTGCCTCCGAGGTAGAAACCGCCGTCGGCCGCCGGGATGAGGCAAGTGGCGGTTTCGGAAATATTCGCATCGCCGAGGTTATAGAAAAAAGCATCCCCGCATCCGGTATTTGGTGATGTGGCCTCCACAAAGCCGCAGGACAGGCTTTCGCAGAGGACGCCTTCCGTCCGCAGGCAGACGTTGTACAGGCCGGGCTCGGTGGTGCTTAGGGTAAAGTCGGCGCTGTTACTTACGTCGGTTCCGTTGACCAACCAGGTGTAGGCCGTGGCGTTGGCGCTGGTATTGGTAAAAGTAACAGAGGCGCCCGCCAGCACCGTGGTATCGCCCCCGGTAAAACTGGCTTCCACCGGGCAAAATACCTCGATGGTAATGGTGAAATCGGCGGGCAGGCAGTTGTTCAGGTTAGAAAAAGCGGTGAGGGTAACCTCGAAGCTGCCCTCCGTGTTGAAGGTGTAGCTGGCGTCGGCGGTAGTGCCGAAGGGCGTTCCATCAACCGTCCATTCATAATTGTCAGCATTGGCGGAGGTATTGGTAAAATTGACAGTGGAACCGATGGGCACGCTGGCAGCGGAGGCGGTGAAGCCCACGGCTATCGGCGCCGGGCAGGGATCGATGCAGGCCGGCGAATCGAGGAGGCTGGAGCGGATGGTTTCGGCTACGCTCAACATCCTTTGCTTCTGGCCCTGGCTGAAGCGGTCGTAGCATTCGAAGCGGGAGTAGTCCATGTAGTTCTCCTTCTGGTCCACCTGATCGCCGAGGCCACCCTGGGCGACGGGGCGGAAGGGGTTGTTGAGGGAGGTGTCGTCCTCATCGGTATCGCAGGAGTTCATATCGGCGGAGCAGGGCGTGCGGGCAGTGGTATTGTCAGGCGGCGTATCGCAGACGCGGTCGCCCTCCTGTTGGCAGTCGCCGTTGGGGCAGCCCCCTTCGAAGGTGTGGTACAGGCCCAGGTAGTGCCCCATTTCATGGATGAGGACGGTGGAACCCGTCGGATTGCTGCCCATATAGCCGGCCTCCAGCACAATACCGTCGTAGGGCTGCCCGTGGGCGCCGGGCAGGTAGGCGTAACCGGCCACACCGCAGCCGTTGTTGCTGCAGATCTCCTTGACGACCCAGACATTGATGTACTGTAACGGATCCCAGCGGCTGAGGTTCTTCATCGCCTGGTCGTCGATGCTGCTGTTGAGGCCGGTCAAAGTAGACTGAATCCGGTTGACGCCGGTGGTGGCGTTGCCGTCAGGATCACGGCGGGCCAGGCAGAAGGCGATCTCGGTATCCACTCCGGTAGCAGGGTTGTAATAGCCTACATTGGCGAAGGCATCGTTGAGGTGTTGGAGGGCTTCGGCTACCTGGCCATCGCTGATGTTCTCCCCTCCATTGTTGTGTATTATATGCACTACTACTGGCAGGGTATATTGGGTGAGAGGGCTGCGTGCAGCGTCAGATTGTTGGGCCAAACTGAGCAGCCGTTCTTCCATGCGCTGGGTGGTGCGGCGGTAGGCGTCATCCGTTTGCATCTTCCGGGCGTGCAGTTGCGCCTGGGTGCAAAAAGCATCGGTGTTTTCTAGAGCGGGCTCCGAGTGCAGCCAGTAAAAGGACAAGCCAAACAGGGCGCAAAGGGTAAGGGCCAGAGATGTTTTCATGAGCGCAGGTGTTGAAGGTTTGGATAAAAATAGGAAATTATGATGTACTCGCGGGCAGTATTTCAACGCCAACTCAAAGCTACCTCTTGCCAGTAGTTGAAATTTTATGTAATTTTAAAGTCAGACTTTAAAATTACATAAAATGCTCATCCCTCGGCACATTACCGCTCATTTACGGGAGCTAAGCCTGTACTTCCCCATCCTTAGCCTCACCGGCCCCCGGCAGGCAGGGAAGACGACGCTTCTAAAAGAACTGTATCCTGATTACCGGTACGTTTCGCTGGAAGACCCGGACCAGCAACTGAGGGCAACCGAAGACCCCAGGAGTTTTCTGAAGCATTATGATTACAACGTAATTTTTGACGAGGCCCAGCGGGTACCCGCATTATTTTCGTATCTGCAGACGGTCGTTGATGAGGATCGGCAGCCCGGGCGGTATATCCTGTCCGGGTCGCAAAACTTTTTATTGAGGCAAAGTATTACTCAATCTCTAGCCGGGCGAGTAGGCATCGCCCGGCTTTTTCCATTGGACCTTAGGGAGATAGCGGCAGCAAATGTGCGCCCGAAAGATTACGAAACAGCTATTTACCGCGGTTTCTATCCTGCCCAATTTGATACCGGAGTGCCGCCGCGGCTATTTTATCCCAGTTATGTTTCGAGTTATATCGAAAGAGATGTCAGCGGGCTGATTTCTGCTGCTAACCTGAATACCTTCCGGCGCTTTCTGCAACTGTGCGCCGCCTACGCCGGCCAACTGCTGAACTATTCCGTTATTGCCCGGGCGGTAGGCGTTAGTGTGCCCACCATCCAAAGCTGGTTTTCCGTTTTGGAACAAAGTTATCTGGTATTTCGCCTGCCTCCCTACTATAAGAACTTTGGCAAACGGATCACCAAGAGCCCCAAACTGTATTTCTACGATACCGGGCTGCTTTGTTACCTGTTGAGCATGCAATCGGAAAATGATGTCGTTAATTACTACCAGCTTGGCGCCTTATTCGAAAACCTGATCATTGCAGAACGCATGAAAAGGGCCGAACACGACGGAAAAGAAGCCCGGTTATACTTCTATAGAGACAGCAATCAACTAGAAACAAACTTGCTCGAAGAGACGGCCTCCGGACTTATTCTAACCGAGATTAAAGCCAATCGAACCTATCGGGACAACTTGCTGGCCAACCTACACAAGGTCGGAAAAATTGCCGGCCAGCCTGTTCTAAAGCAGCTGGTGTTTGGCGGCGACGAGGGGTTCGGGGTGAAAGATGTGCAGGTTCTGCCATGGCATACTCCAATAGGTTGAACGCATTGGATTCAACTTCCAGCTTGCCTAACAAAAACTCCTCCAGGATTGCAATGCCCATGACCAAAATAACAGTATGTCTTGTCATCCTGTCCCCCGACCGCATCAAAACCACCTCTCCTTGCACCCCCTCCCGCCTTGAATGGACCGGTGCTGAATACCTGGCTTCCAAAGATGAACGCATCAGCGCCCACCGCATATCGGCTTGCCGTGCTATAGCGTTTCAACCGGATGAGGGCCCCGGATGCCCGGTCTACCTCCACCCAGGCCAATGCTGTGTTGCCATCGGCTACATCGGTAACCTGCCCGATGGCGATATACCCTACCTGCCCCGGCGGCAGGAGCAACGCATTCAGCTTCACTGTATCGGGGCCGTCAAAACGCCTCACCCATTCCAGGCTTTCCGTATCCGGGTTATACCAAAGCAATAGCTCCAGATAGCATCCACGGTAACGATGCCGGCCAGCCGGCCGCCGTATTCTACGAGTTGGGTGACCAACTCGCTCTGCGGGCTGATAGAGAAGCGCTTCTGCCACAGCAGGCTGTCGTTCTCATCGAACTTCAGGATCAGGGCATCCGGGCCGATGCTGCCGCCCAGGTAGAATCCGCCGTGAGCACTGGGGAAGTAGGCGTAGCCAGCGGGGCTACAGCCATTGTTGCTGCAGATTTCCCGCACGATCCAGATGTTGATGTATTCCTGCGGGTTCCAGCGGCTGAGCTCCTTTAGGGCCATTGTAGTTGAATTCGGTTAGAGGAGACTGCACGCGGAGCATACCGGTAGTGGCCACTGCTTCCGGGCTGCGTCGGGCCAGGCAGAAGGAAACTTCGACGTCAACACCGGTAGCAGGGTTGTAGGGGCCGGTGTTGGCGAAGGCCTTGTTGAGGCGCTGCAAGGCGGCATCCACTGCTGCATCAGTGATATTTTCGTCTCCGTTGTCGTGGATGATGTGGAAAACGACGGGCAGGGTGTAGGTGGAACTGGCGCCACGCGGTGCAATAGTCCGCCGGGCCTGTTCGTAAAGCAGTGCTTCCTGTTGTTCGAAAGCGCGCCGGTAGTGCTCGTCGTTTTGCAAACGATGCTGATGGGTTTCTGGTTGGGCGCAGGCGAATGAGGCGCCTGCCTGGGACAGGGCGGTTATAGGAAAAGCGAAGGCCAGGAAAAATGTGAGCCGGTTAAGTGTGTAGAGCGGTTGCATAGCGTGTTTTTAAGAGTTGGAA
>JAGQXQ010000505.1 GCA_020436535.1 Phaeodactylibacter sp. | reverse complement strand
GAACTTATTTTTCTCCGGCCCCTATACTTACTTTGAAAACAATGGATGAATTGAATTATAAGTTTTTGACAAGAATATTAACTAGTTTGATAGCTTAAAAAAAAACGCTGGTAAATTGAAAACAATCAACGCCTGGCGGCATCAAATTCAGATTTTTCGTTGGAAAAGCCATCGCCGCCGACAACTGAAGGGCAAAGAGAAGGTGTCCGGAGAGTTTGCGCTGATCTTCACCAGCTATGCCGAAGGCATGTGGCACAACCTTAGGAGGGGTCTATTCATTATTGGCGAAAGTGCCTTGTTGGAATGGCTGGAAGGCCTGTTTTTCGGGGTATTTTCCGGCTCAGGGCCTGGATGGTGGGCCTCCGAGCGGCTGTCGGCAACTGGCGGCACGGCGCGCTTTGGGCCGGGAGGACGGCGTGAAGGTTTTTTTTGTAAATTGAGCGGTGGATTTTTTCACAGTCTGCCGTTAGCATCAATTATAGAAAAGGAAAAAAGGAGCAGTTAAAAACTATAAAATGACAAAAGGATTAAAAATTGTATTGACAATAGGACTCATGATTTTCCTTCAACAATTTGTAAAAGCGCAGGCAAATCAAGATCAACATTTTTTACAAAAAGTAGGTGTTTTGGATAGTCTCTATTCCAAAGTACTAAACGAATCAAGAAAGATTTATATACAACTGCCTTCTAGTTATACTCCTGAGAAAGATCAAAAATATCCTGTAGTTTTTATTTTAGATGGAGAAATATTTCTCCCTACGGTAGATGATGTGCAAAATTATTATAGCGGTGGTTTTACGCCTGAAATGGTACTAGTCGGCATCTCTAATGATAGAAACAGAGTTAGAGACTTAACCCCTTCATCTATAACTACTAAATATGGGATGCCTTTTAATGAAGAAAATGGGGGAGCTAATAATTTTAGGAAATTTATCGAGACAGAACTTATTCCTTTTATAGAAAGCAAATATCCTGTCACTAATTATAGAACACTCATTGGCCATTCTTATGGGGGACTGTTTGCTATTTCCACACTAATTCATCAACCCAATTTATTTGCTAACTATTTAGCCATCGACCCAAGCCTTGATTGGGACGGCCAAAAACTATTGAAAGAGGCACAGGAAATAATTGCTACCCAGAAATATGAAAACAAAGCTTTATTTATGTCATTAAGTGGCCAATTGCACATGCAGAACTCACAAATAACTATAGACAATGTAATGCAGGACACTACAGAGTTTACTTTGTTCTCCCGTTCTAACATTGCCTTTTCAAACATGTTAAAGCAAAACGCTGAAAGCGGATTATTTTTTGAATGGAAATTTTATCCTGGAGACATTCATGGCACAATTCCCTTTCCTTCTATTATGGACGGTTTGATTTCCCTTTTTGAATGGTACCAAATGGAAAATACAGATAAAATAAACTCATTTGAAACACCAAAAGAAGAGCTTTTTAGTATTATAAGATACAGAGAAAGGAAACTCAAAGAACATTTTAAATATTCTGAACCACCTTATCCGGAGGAACTTTTAAATATGTCAGGTTATATGAATATGGATATGCAACAACCCGAAAAGGCAAAAATGTACTTTGAACTTGCTATTGAATTTTATCCTGAAAGCGCAAATGCTTATGATTCTATGGCTGGTTATTATGAAGCTCAGAATGACATTCCTAATGCATTAAGGTTTGTACAAAAAGCTTCTGAATTAAGTGATGACGCATACTATAAAAACAGAATTAAAGAATTAAGCAATAAATAATAGAGTACAACAATAAAGCATCACCTCCAAATAAGCTCTAAAATAAATCAGCCACTCCACATGGACAAAACCAAAATCGCTGTAAAAATCTTCGACAACTGCGCAAAGCAATACCAGGACAAATTCATGGGACTGGAGCTGTACCACGACTCCCTGGACTTATTCTGCGCATCCATTGAGCAGGAAAATGCAGCAGTCCTGGACATCGCCTGCGGGCCGGGCAATATCTCGAAGTACCTGCTGGAAAAGCGCCCCGGCTTTAAGATCCTGGGGATTGACCTGTCGGCAAAGATGATCGAACTCGCCCGGCTCAATAACCCGGCCGCTGAATTTCAGGTGCTGGATTGCAGGGTGATTGGGCAACTGGGTCAAAAATACGACGCAGCCGTATGCGGGTTCGGGCTACCCTATCTTTCAAAAGAGGAAGCATTGAAGCTGATCCGGGAGGTGGCCGGGTTACTTCGCTCCGGCGGGGTGTTTTACTTGAGTACCATGGAGGATGACTACCGCAAGTCCGGGTTCAAAGGTTCGAGTTCCGGTGGCGAGGAAAAGATGTACATCCACTATCACCAGGCCGATTACCTGACGGAGGCGCTTCGGGAGAATGGGTTTGAGATCATGGATCTGCAGCGCAAGGCCTATCCGGAACCGGATGGGGCGAGTACAACGGATTTGTTGGTGGTGGCGAAAAAAACAGATGAGCGCGCCACAGTCATTGCTTCAACGCCGCCTTCGTAAACAAATAAGCCGGAATCTCCTGGTCGAACTGCACCTTCGTCATCCTGAACTCCGTGCCATCCCCCTGCTTGAGCATGTCTTTGAACACGATCGTCATAGGAAACCACCGGCCCTCTATCTTTTGCACATCCGACAGGGTCGTGCGCTTCAGCAGCTGCCCGCTTTTGGCGTAGAGCTCCTCCCGCAGTGGTACAAAGCGCTCTGTGTCGATCCACATCTTTTGGCTGTGGTAGGCGACGTCCTCCACCTTGGCGGTGAGTTCGAGCACGAAGGTTGTCCGTTCTTCCACCACTTCTTCGCCAACGAGCTTGGCTGAATAAACATCCGTGAGCTTGCGGTCGTCCATCATATCCTCATACGACAGGTCGGAGCCCATAACCGACTGCCGCAGCAGGTGGCCGGAAATTTGGATGGTGCGGTCAGTGGAAGGGGAATAGATCCAAAGCTGGTTCTCCAGCTTCAGCATTTTGGTACCTGCCTCCCGGGCCGGCGAGAGGTATTCGGTGAAGGATTGCTTATCGCCTACCGAATAGGTCTTCGAGGTGATCGTCCGGCTGCCGCGCCGGCCGTGGATGATCATTTCCGATTCGAACACCCGGTTGTCGGAAGTCATGTTTTCTTCTACCTTTTTCAGGATCTCATCTGCGTCGGGAGAAATGGTGAAAGCCAGGAGGAGAAAAGAGAAGAAAAGGATGGTTAAATCGTTCATATTATCGGTAATTTTTGCGAACTGCGAATTGCAATGTTCTTAAGGAGAACTACCATTTTGGGGCAGTGCTCAAATCGCAAATCATACGTCATAAATCAAACATAATTAGACACTCAATTCCTTAAACAACACCGCCGTCCGCCGCTTATAAATGCCGATCCCGGAGAGGGCGGTGCCCAGCGCCATGGAAAACAGGCCGGGGATAAAGCCGATGTAAAAAGACTCCGGGGTAATGTCGGCGCGGAATACCTCCGGCATCATCATGCCGCCGCCTTGTATGGCCGAGCCGAAGTTGATGCCGTACTCCTGCAGGTAATACGCAGCGGCCAGTCCCAATATTGTCCCTATTACCGAGCCGATCGTCCCGATCAGCAGTGATTCGATGATGAGGGTGCGGTAAATGTGGTTTTTTTCTTCCCCCATCGCCAGGCGAACGCCAAATTCGTTGTAGCGGCGCAGCCCGCCCAGCAGGCCGGTGTTCCACAATACGATCGACATGGCCAGGATGAAGAGGAAGGTCATGCCGCCCGAAATGTAATCGGCCATTGCCAGGTACTCGTCCAGCCCTTGCTGGTCGTTGAGGCGGAGCATTTGTGGGGCAAATTCATCGGTATCGGCCTCGTATTTTGCATTGAAAGCCGTTTTCACCTGCAGGGCCTGTTCTGCATCGTATTGGCCGTCTTTGAAATAACCAAGTATTTCACCGGCGGCATCGGCCATATCCAGCGCGGCCTGGGCGTCGGTAATGTCGATAAGGATCGCTCCCCGGTCCAGCGCCCGCATGCCAAAGCGGACGGTGCCGGCGACCGTGAAATTGGAAAAGGCCATACCCCCGTACATAGTGGAACCGAAAAGGGTGATGGGGTCGCCGATCTTCACGTTGAAGCGTTCGGCAAAGTCGTTGCTGATCAGGGCTTCCCCGGGCTGATCGGGCAACCCACCCTGCACGATGGAACCCGGGATGTTCATCCGCTCGGGTTCCCGGCTGCCAGGGGTAAAGAAGTCGATGCCCTGGCCGGTGGCCATGCCCTGGGCGCGGGTCTCTCCGTTTTCGCCGGGCACATCGAGCAGGCCGCCGAAGTGGATGCGTTCCACCCATTCCAGTGTGGGGAACTCCGCGTTCAGAGAATTGATGAGCTGTCCGGCTTCCATTAAAGCCAGGTCGTTGGGCATCTGTTCGGCATTGTCGGCGTAGGCGCGGGTCATGATCTTGACGTGCCCGGTGGAAAAGTTGGCGTTAACGTTGATCATATCGCCGAAAATGCCCTTGAACCAGGCGCTGAACAGCACGGTGAGAAATACTCCGATGGAGATGACGATCACCGGCAGCACGCTCCGGTTTTTATCTCTGATGATTCCTTTTAATAAGAACTGGATCATTGGATCTTACCTTTTAAAGCGTCTGTTGGATTGAGTTTGGCAATTTTTCGGGCCGGCAGAAAGCTCACGATGGTGGCCGAGAGCACCACCAGAAGA
>JAGQXQ010000504.1 GCA_020436535.1 Phaeodactylibacter sp. | reverse complement strand
CTTCCCGGAGATGGGTAACGCCCTCCCCTACCCTGGCCACCACTCCTGCATACTCCAGCCCCGGCACAAAATCGCCCTCCGGCGTAGCGCTGTACAGGCCCCAAATGGCAAAGATGTCGGCAAAGTTAAGGCCGATGGCCTTCACCGCTATAGTAACCTCTCCCGGCCCGGGGCCGGGCAAGGGTTCTTCGATGAGGTTCAGGTAAGACAAGCTGCCCGAATGAAGGCGGTAAGCGTGGCGTTGCATACTCGGCTTTTTTGAAAAGTAGGGATAATGTGGCAGGAAATGAAGCGTATTTGTCGGGTTTTGGCGAAAACTCACAACAGGCCCAACTCCCGCGCACGAGCTACCGCTTCGGTACGCCTTTGGACCTCTAATTTGCCGAAAATATTTCGATTGTGCCCTTTCACCGTACTCAGGGCGAGGAACAGGCGCTGGCTGATCTCAAGATTCGAGAGTCCCTGGGCAATGAGTTCTAGTATTTCCAGCTCGCGTTGGCTCAATGGCTCGATTAGGGGCTGGGCAAAGGGTGTAGTTGGCAGATTCGATTTTTCTTCAATCTTCGGCTCAACCGCAGCCAGCAACCTACCCGTATAGTCCGGCAGAATCCCATTAGTATAAGCTTTAGACAATAGTTCAGCCATCGGTTTCCCCTCGTCCAAAAAGATCCGAACGTAGCCTTCGGGCGCTGCCAGATCCAAAGCGCGCTCCAGGGGTGCGAGTGCAAGGGAGACGTTGCCCTGGGCCTGGTGAGTGAGCGCCTGCACGATCAGGATCTCGATCACACTCCCCATCCTTCTACCATCTTCAGCTGCTTTCAGGAGGCGTGTCAATAGCCCTGTTGCCTCATCAATGGAGCGGCCTGCACGATCGCTATTATATTCGGCGAGGAGCACCCTGGCCAGGGTGATGTGCTCGAATTCGCGCAGGTAGGCGAGTTCATCGTCATCCGACAGGTTCCGCTCGCGTGCCCAGGCACGGGCCTCCACCAACCGGCCCTGTCTGGCCCACAACCGCGCTTTCAACGCAGCTGCCGGACGAACATCCGGTACGGGGCTCCTGTTATACAGCCTTTCCGCCTCAGCGAGCAACTGGAGGGCGTCCTCCAAATCTCCCTGAGCTTCCTTTATTCGAGCTTTGACAAGACACATGCGATACGGCCAATCCGGCAGAGCAGCTTGCTCGCCCAGTTCCTCGCTTTTCAGCAGGTATTGAGCGGCAGCTTCCAACTCGCCCCGTTCCCGGTGCAGATCGCCCAGCCCCAGATATAGGTCTGCCGTTCCCCGAAGCAGGGGTTCGCCTTGCTCCCGCACAAGCTGTAAAGCCCGCTCATAGGTATTCACCGCTTCGCGGAGCCGCCCCTGCCCGATACAAAGATCCGCCAGGCCGTAGGTGCCACTGATTGCAAAAAGGAGGTTGCCGGCCAGTTGAAAATCAGCCATGGCGTCGGCAATGGCCCGGTGGGCTGCCTCCAGGTCTCCGCCCGCCCAATAGGCAAGGCCGAGGAGCGCAGCTGCCGGCCCTCGCCTGAGATGGTCTCCCTCCGGCAGGAGGCTGAGTGCCTGCCGGGCATATTTCACGGTACCGGGTACATCCCCGAACGCCTGCGCATAGTAAGCGTGGGCAGTGGCAACCGACGCAGGTAGAAAACGAAACTGCTCTTCGTCCACAATCACCATCTCGCCCAATGGGGCTTCCGCCGGCCCGCTCTTGTCTTCCGCAATACCCAGCCACCGTTCGGCCTGCCGCAGGTGGGCCTCTCCGGCCTCCAGCTCGCCCTCACTAAGTAATGCCCAGGCATACCCGACGATGAGCACAGGCCGGGTGCGAACCAGGTCATCTGGTAACTCCTTTACCCAGCCCAGCCAGGCGCCAGTCTGGAAACTCCCGTCCATTTCCGGCCATGCCAGCTCAATCAGGCCCGCGGCCCGTTTGAAATCCTTGGCGGCTAACGAATGGCGAACTGCATCGGCCGGCGAACCATAGTGCTCGTACCACTCACTCGCCCGCTGATGCAGAGTGGGTACTAGATCGGATTGCTCCTGCATCGCTCGTGCCTGAAGCACATCTGAAAATAGGTGGTGATAGCGATACCATCGGCGCCTGTCATCCAGTGGAACAACGAACAGGTTGCCACGCTCCAGGGCCTCCAGCATCTCCCTGCCACCTTCCTGCCCGGTGACAGCATCGCACAACGAGCCGCACAACCTGTCAAGAATAGAGGTTTGCAATAAGAAGTTGCGGACGCCTTCGGGTTGGCGATGCAGAACCTCTTCCGCCAGGTAGTCAAGTACAAAACGATGGCTTCCGGTAAAAGCCTGGATAAACCCCACGGTGTCGGTCCGCCCCTGCATGGAAAGAGCCGCCATTTGAAGGCCGGCCACCCAGCCTTCTGTGCGGGTTTCCAATGCAGTGATGTCTTCCGCGGCGAGGTTTAATCCCATCACCTGGTTAAGAAAGGTGGCCGCTTCACTGGAAGTAAAGCGCAGGTCGGTAGCACGTAGTTCAGTCAATTGGCCCCGGGCCCGTAACCGCGCCAGCGGTATATTGGGATCCTCCCGGGTGGTGATCGCCAGATGCATATTTGGGGGCTGGTGGCCAAGTAAAAACGCAAGGGCATCGTCCACCGTCCGGGCATCGATGGCGTGGTAGTCATCCAGGACGAGTACGAAAGGGCCCGGAATGGTGGTAGCCTCATTGAGCAGGGCCGTTAGGATCGATTCGGTTGGTGGTGGCTGAGGAGATTGAAGCATCCCCAACACCCCTTCTCCAATCGACTCAGCAATCGTCTGCAGAGCTGTAGCGAGATAAGTCAGAAACCGAGTGAGGTCGCTATCCCCTTCATCCAGTGAGAGCCAGGCCACCGGCCGCTCGCAACTGGCAACCCATTCGCTGGCCAGCGTGGTTTTACCAAAGCCGGCAGGGGCGGAGATAAGGGTCAGTTTACCGTGCAGCCCCTCGTTGAGCTGCCCGATCAGACGGGGGCGCAAGACAGCGTTTGCCCTGGGGGGTGGTATGAAAAGTTTAGTGGCTAAAAAAGGGGTATGTCCTGATCGGAGCTTTAAAGGATGTTGTTGTCCTTGGGGTGCGGAGGCCGGTGCGGCATCCACTTTCCCTTCAATATCCTCCGGGTTGGGAACGGCCAGCCCTTCATTCGAAATGGCATAGACTTCAATTGGTTTTTCAACATTTTTCAGTTTAAAAGCCTTTAGTCGGAAGGTCTTGATGGATTCCTGGTTTTTGATTTCGTCATAAACCTTTTCAGAGATAAAGACGCTACCCGGAACAGCCAGAGATTCGATGCGGGAGGCTACATTTACACTATCGCCGACAATCTCCTCTTCACTGAAAAAAATATCGCCGGTATGAATGCCTATTCTCACCGGTATAGCGGGATCCTCCCGGAAGCCCAGTTGCATTTCGATCCCACATTTTACCGCATCGATCGCACTATCGAAAATGCTTAAAGTACCATCACCATAGTATTGTAGCACTCTTCCATTATGCTTTTCTGTATTGGAATTGAAAATACGCCGGTGTTTATCCCTTGCCCGGATAGCCTTTTGCTCATTTTGCTGCATAAGGGCTGTATATCCCTGGATATCGGTAAACATGATGGCGGCTAATTGACGGGAGCGTGACATGACAGTAAGGTATTTAAAAAAATCGTTAAGTAGTAGTAAGTGCCAGGGCTAAACAGTATGGGCAATTTCAACCGGCTGAGGAGACGGACGGCAGCGCTATAACCGGCCCAAAATGGCTAGTGCCTGCTGGTTCTCCGGATTGATCTTCAGCACTCGCTCAATCAATTTTCTTGCCGCTTCCGTATCCTTTTCCAGCAGGCGCACCGCGGCCTTGTTTAGCAATGCCTGCTCGTAGTCCGGATCCAGGGCGATAGCTTGTGTGTAGAAATCTTCTGCTTTCTGGAACTTCCCCTGCAAAACATAAGCGTAGCCCAGGTTGGAAAGGGCCACCGGCCGCTTGGGGTTTTCCTTCAGCACCCACTCCAGGGTTTGCACTGCCTGGGGCAGTTGCTGAAGCTGAATGTAGGCGGCGCCCAGCTTTTCTTGAAAGTCCAGGTTGTAAGGCATCAGTTCGGTAGCACGCTGGTAGAAAACCAGCGCGCGGGAAAAGTCGCCCAGCTTGTAAAAGGCCTCCCCGCTGCGGTAGGCCGTCCAACCATCGAACAAACTGGCGGGAGAAAGGCCAGCAACCAGCCCGGCAAGGGCATTGTAATCCTGCCGGGCAAAATGATAGTGGGCAAGGGTGGGCAATTTCGCCTCTATGGGCAAGCTGGACTGATCCAGGTAGTACCGGGCGGAATCCAGCATAACAGAAGATTGCAGATATTTATCGTACATGGCGATGTAGCCCTTAGCCATCTCCAGGCTGGTAGCCTTTTCCTTAGTCAGGATCTGCAGGCCCAGGAAACCGGGGTTGCCGGTTGGCACTTCTTGCCGCTGTTTGCCTTTGATATTGTTGCGGCTGATGTAGTGGTCGGTGATATTGACGTGGGGAATATCGATGCTGCCGGAACGGGGCATGTGGCAGCCAGAGCAGTCATCGCCTTCGGCCAGGCGATCGGCCATCGGCGCTGCACAAGCCTTCTCCCGCTGTTGGCCGTGGCAGTTGAGGCAGGCGTTGTTGTACCGTCCCTTATCGGTGGCCTCCACGCTCTGGTGCGGGTTGTGGCAGGTGATGCAGGTCATTTCCGACTGCAGGTAGCAAGGGCTGAGGCGCAGGCGGTCGGCCTGCGAGGCCATGATAAAGCGTTCGTGAGAGTTGGTGTAGCGAGGCAAAAAGACATTGAACACCTCCTGCAGGCGCATCCCAGGTTTGAAATCAAAGAAATCTTTGCCCTCGTTCAGCACGGCGATGCCCTGTAAGTGGCAGCGCTGGCAGAGATCCATCTGCAAATCGCGGTCCAGATCGCTGGGGGTGACGATGGTATAATCGATGTATTTCGAGGTATCTACAATATGGCCCGCCAGCTTTTCCCGGGCGTGTACTGCTCCCGGGCCGTGGCAGCGCTCGCATTCGATACCCGTAGGCATCTTGCTGTACTTGTTGAGAGACCCCTCCACAAAATCGGGAAAGTGGTTGTGGCAGGTAATGCACTCGGTGGTGAGGAAGCGGTCGAAGCGGATGTTGTCGCCGCGGAAACCTGGGGCCATATCCCAACGCCCTTCCTGGGTGTAGTAAGTGATAGGCGCCTGGTAAATGTAGCCATTGAAATCGACAATATGAGAGTTGGTGTGTTGCCCGGAGCCCACGATGTAGTCGATGCGCTCCAGGCGCTGGTGCACGGTGTCGCCGCCTTCCAACCGGAACTCCAGCACGTACATGGCGCTGTCGCGAAAGAAAGGTTTGTAGTACAGGTTGGAGGCTGTATCGCAGACGATGGCGTGATCGTCAAAGGTAGCGTCGGTTTTTTCCGGAGTCGCCCGATCGAAGGAGCGCCCCATACCCGTGTGGATAAAGGTGGCGTGCACATTGACGTGGCAGGATTTGCAGGTGTTCATCCCTACATACTCCACGCCCTCAGCCAGGTTGAGGTACTCTCCCTCATCGGCGGCCCCGGGCAGCTCGCGGCTGCAGAAGAGGAGCAGCAAGCCCGTGAGGAGCAGCATGGCATATATGAGGTATCGCATGGATGGTTTTGAGATTGAGTACCCTCCGATATCCATCTTGAATAGGATACTCTTAAGTGTTGTGTAAAATTATAGCGGCAATGTGAAGATGCAAAACGAAATAGCCGGTTATTTAGAAAGTAGCAGACTTCACTGCACCGGGCCCGCCTCCTTTCCCCGTTCCTCCTCCATCGCCTCCCCAATCGTCGGCGCCTTCCACTTCGTATAGCCAACCGGCACGCTTTGCGCCTTCTTCACGGCCTTGCCTGCCCGTTGCTTGTCGTACACCATAGCAAAGGTCATGATCAGGCTGGTGCCGATGATGATGAACAGCAGGATACCTGCCTCAAAACCAGGTACGATGGCTTCCTTTGGAATGGCATAAAAAAGCAGGATGGTAATCAGGCCACGCGGAGCGACGAAAAGCTGGGGGATAATATCTCTGCCCAAAAAAATACGCAGGACGACAAAGCGGATGGCATATATGGACAGGATGACCAGCCCGCTGATAAGGGCCACATCCAGGTGGAGTAATGAAACCAGGGAAATGGTCAGGCCGAAGATGACAAAAAAGAAAGTGCGCACGACGAAGGCGGTCTCCATCGTGATGATGTGTAGCCCTTCGTAGATGTTTTTTGCTTTTTCGAGGTGCAGCCAGCGGCCCAGCCGGCCTCGGAAGAAGAGCGGCATATTGGCGATCACCAGCCCAAAAGAAAGAATGATGATGAGGGAAGACAGGTGCATTTTCTTTCCCAGTGCGTACAACAGCAGCAATACCGCGATGAGCAGAAAGAGCTTGACCTGGCTGCGGATATTCTGAAAGATGAACAGGATAAGGTAGCTGGCCAGCAGAGAGATGGCAATGGTCAGGCCCAGATTAGCGAAAAAACCGGCCACGCCATTGCCGCCGGAATGTTCAGTAGCCTCCCATTGGCCCGCCAGAAAGTAAAAAAGCATAATGCCGAGGATATCTGAAAAGGTACTTTCATAGATGTGAAACTCCTTTTTTACAATGCCCAATCCTGAAACGGAAGGGATGATGATGGCGCTGGAAAGAATAGAGAGCGGGGTGGCGTATAGCCAGGCGGTGGCCATATCCATTTCTTTGATGAACTGGTGCAGGATGAGAGCGGCCACCCAGGTGGAAATCATCAGGCTGATGAGCGCAATGGCCAGCGCCTTGCCAATCGGCAGTATCTTCTCCGGTTTCAGCTCCAGTTCCAGGGCTGCTTCGAGTACGATCATGATCAGGCCGACGATGCCCAGCAATTCCAGGATGGGAAAGAAATCGATGCTACCCAACCCGAATGCGTCCAGGCCCAGCTTCAACAGGATGCCCAGGGCGATCAGCATAAGTACAGAAGGCACGTTCGTCTTTCGTGCCAGCTCGCTGAAGATAAATGAGAGTATAATGATGGATGAAGCTTCGATGATCAGGTTGTAGGAGGCTAATATTTCCATTTTTAATTATTATCGTAGAATTTGAAATTTGGTTTAGCCCCCTGCCGATGGTAGTGAGCTTGCTTGCCGAGGCGATTGGTATACAGCCACGTACCTCAAACCACCCTGCAGGAATATCCCAACTCCTCCAGTAACTGCATCAGTTCCCGAAGATGGCCTTCCTGCTTGAGTACCACCCGGAGTTCGAGCTGGTTCTCCGGTGTACCATCCGTTATCCACTCCGGCTTGTGGTTCCAGTCCAGATAAGGTGTAGTGGCCAGAATGTCCATCAATTTCAGGGAAAAACTGGCAGGAGGCTCTTCCTTTTCCTGCGTTACCGACAAATGATAGACCCCACTCACATCTTCTCCGGAGAGCAGGGTATACCCATCGGACAGCAAGGAGGAATAGCAAAGATAATGCCGGCCGTCATCGGCCTGCAGATACAAACCCAGATTACCCAGTTTGGAAACCACTCCCTGCACCTCGCCGCTGCGCAATTTCTTACCGGGGATAATGGCGTGCCCCAATCGTATCAGGCGCCCGCTCACGTAATTCCGTATATGCGGGTATCCTCCCAGAACGAGTACCCCCAGCAGCAGGGCGTGAAGAGGCGGGTTAATAAACACAAAGAAAGCACTCCAGGCCAGGATGGCCAGTGGCTCAAAAAGGAACAGTGCCGAACGCAGGAAGCGACGGGTAGCCGTCAGCAGGAGGCTACTCACCGAGACGCCCGCTACCAGCCGGTAGACGAGGCGAAGTACAAAATAAAAAGCAAGCAGGGCCAGCCCCAGGAGCAGCAGGCCCGGCCAGGAAACCCTAAAGGCCGTTATTGCTTCCATTGTTCATATTTTATGTAGTCTTTTTGTTCCAGTAAGGCGCCAACGGCGTTAACCGCCACTTCACTGACCTCCAGCCAACCATTGGGGTGGCGGGTAAGCAGGCCTACGCTCAGCAGCCGCCGCAGGATATTGACATACTTCTCCGTAAAGGGCGGCCCCATTAGTTTGCGCAGCTGATATTCATTGGTTCGATTTTGCATCAGGATGGCGCAAAGCAGGACAGCCGAGTCGGGGGTCAGAAAATCGGGCAGCCCATATTCCGGTGGTGTGTAGATAAAGACGCTGTTTTCATCTACCCTTTGCACCGAGAGGGCCCAGCGAAGCAAGGCCTCACCAATGTTGCCTCCGGCGGCCCGGTGCACCCGCGCAGCCAGCCGGTTGAACTGTGGCGGGCTGGCCTCCTGCAATTGCTCATTCAGCAATGTCAGGTGAGTCGCCCCGTGCCGGATGAGGATCGCCTCCCGCACCGCGTTAGCCGGCATATAATCCATGTTGAGCTCCGCCTGAAAGAGGCCGCCTACATTATGTAACTGCTGAAGGTGGCTTGCCAGGCCGTTGCTCAGGGAAACCAGGAAGAAAATATTGCTTGAATAAGCATCAATGTAATGGCGCAGCGCCCGGACGTTCTGATTGAGTGGGACGACAGGGCTCCACCACAACGCCAGATCATCGATCCAAACCAGGGGGTGCTGATTGAGCGTATTCTTATGGATAAATTCCAGGGCTGCTTCCAGGTCATATTCCACCTCCAGTTTTCTGCCCTGCAACTTAATAACCGATCCCGGATTGAGGCGAATGGTATTATCCGAAAAAAAACGGTTGGCCACCATTTCTCCAAAAAAGGACTTGCCAGAAAACCGCTTGCCGGTAAGGGCTACGGCTCCCCGAAACCCTTTTTTCCAATTGTCGATAATGCTTTCAATGTGTTGCAATTTATCCTCCCGGCCTACCCAGAAAGATTCTCCCACATACCCTTTAGCCTGAAATATAGCAGCATAATGGCTATTGTCACTACTCACTGTTCGACTCTGAATATAGCGCACCACCTTTTCCGAAACGCCCAGGCTCTCCTCCTGCTCGGCGGCTTTCCGTATCCTCCGGATGGCGCCCACCTGAACGTTAAGCCAATGGCGCAGCCAATCCAGCCACTTATAACGCTTCAGCCGAAAACGGCTGATGGCAGATTGGGAAGGCGCCGGTAAGAAAACACGAGAGGTATCATAAACGGAACATAGCACGAAGTCGCCTTCGAGCCGATGCTCAATGGTATGCGTCAAACTGGAAAGCTGTTCTTCAGAGGCCAGCAGGTTTTTCCGAAAGGCCTCAACCGGCTGCAACAGCTCTACTGCCTCCGCTTTCTCTTCTGTGTCCGAACTTTCAGTGGAAAGCAGGACCAGGCGGTTGCGAACGTTAGACAGGGCCACCTTCAGGCCGTTGATGGTATTCTCAGTTAGTTCCCAGGCTTCATTGGTCAGGGGCAGTATTTCGGACTCCATCCATTGTTGGCAGCGCTTCCTCAGGTTGAGGTCCAGCATTTCCAGCAACCCGCCTTTCGAGTCCAGAACCAGTTGCACTTTTTCGGGCAGAGCACCTATCAGCTCTTCTAACACAATTGAGAAGGATTGAAGGCGGGGAACGGCCAGTATTTTCCCAGACAATGCCTCCAGGCGGTTTGATATTTTGGCCGGCTTGGGAAGGTCAGCGGCCCGCTCATTTTCAGAAAAGATTGCAGTCGTCTGGTCTATTTTATTGTGAATTTCGAGAATGTCGGCCCGACAGGCAGCAACCAGTTGTTCTACTTCCCGGCGAATATGTTGAAAAACAGACACCGCAGCCCCCATCTCCCTGTACTGTTTAAGCAGATGGGCGACTTGCCCGATGATAGAAGCAAACTGCTCCCGGTACACCGGCCAGGGGTTTTTCTGAAGCCGCCAGTTGTCAATTCTCTTTTCCCGGCTGAATTGCCAGCGCTTACTGGTTTCCCGGCTCATGCGCTCTATAAACCCGTTCAGGTTTTCCGCAGCTGACTGCAGGGCCGCTTTCGATTGTTCATTCAACCGATGTACGCTGGCGGCGTCGGTTAGGTTGTCGGCCAGTAACAAGTAGCCTTTTTGTAGTTCAAAAAAAATATCGCGCCAAAGCAGCAAAAAGGCCTTCGCCTCGCCCGCCCATTCATAATTGATGAGATAATAAAAAAAGGCTTGTTCTTCCGGGAAGGCTTCCTCTCCTGATAGCCGTTCATAAACTAATTCGCCAATTTGTGCGAAGTTCTCACACAAAGAAGCAGCCGTGGTGGCCATATTTTCCAACTGCTCCTCAGGAGAAGAAGCGCCCCAGGTATCCCGAATCGCTTCGGCTATGCGGGTGTTCAATCCATCGATCTGTTCCTGTACCGGTTTTTCGGCAAGGCCTTGTTTCTTTTCCATATCTGCCAATAGGTATGCGGCTTTGCACTCTGTAATCATTATTAAAGGTAGAAAAAAATAAAGGAGAGAGGAACATCATTTACGATGGGCTCATCACATTCTGCGCGGAAAAGTCAAAAGAAAAAAAATATCACCTCAAATACTGCGGAATTCACCAGGCTGACAACTGCTTTCCATCTGGACATTGAGATCGTCGGCCTTTAACCAGCTCCCCGCCTCTGCCCGGTGTCCTCCAGCATAAATCCGATACTGCGGATGCCTCTCACCGGGTTTACCCGCATAAACTGCTCCACCGTAACGGTATGCTCGCCTTGCTGATTGAAGAAAGCGCCTTCCTGAATGGGAATCCTCAACACGCAGGATTCCTTTCCGCAATCGCCCAGCCAAACGCCGGCTTTATCCGCCAATTCAAGGGAAAGCAACTCTTTGATGCGCTGTCCGGAAGGGAATTGAGTGTATATCTGCGTGTAGAGGTTCTGATAACTGTAACTGGTATTGTATTCTACTTCAAGATAGAGATTATAAATGCGCAAGGTATCTTCAATGGTGAAGGTAAAATTCAACGTATCGTCCTGAGCCCAGTATTCTCCCTGCAATTCATATTGCTTTTCGAAATCATAGCTGCCGCTGCAGGAAGCCAGCAGCAAGATTGAAAAGAGGGGTAATAAAGAGAACAGGGGGATTTTCATACGCAGGTGTTGGAAGTGGGAATTCGGAAGTCGGAATTCGGAAGTCGGAAGTGGGAAGTGGGAAGGCTTCTTGATGCGGGCTTCGCACTTCCGGCTTCCCACTTCGCACTTACTTAAAATAGTCTTTCATTTTTTCGAAGAAGGTTTTCTCGGATTTACCGGGTTGTGGATGGAAATTGGGCATAGCCTTTAATTTTTCGAGCAGGGCCCGTTCTTCATCATTCACCTTCTTGGGAGTCCAGACGTTGACGTGAATCAGCTGATCGCCGGTGCCATAAGCCTGAACCGAGGGCAGCCCTTTGCCTTTAAGGCGAAATATTTTCCCGGATTGTGTGCCGGGCGGCACTTTTATCTTCACACGGCCATCGATCGTAGGTACTTCTACGGAAGTCCCCAGGGCAGCATCGGCAAAATTGAGGTACATCTCATGGATGAGGTTCATACCGTCACGCTGCAGGAATTCGTTGGGTTTTTCTTCGATATTGATAAGCAGGTCGCCTGCCGGGCCGCCTTTGGCGCCGGCATTGCCTTTACCCCTTAAAGACAGCTGCATGCCTTCTTCCACACCGGCGGGGATCTCAATATCCAAAGTCTCTTCACCGTACATGCGGCCATCGCCCTTACACTTGGGGCAGTTGGCGGTCACCTGCTGGCCAGAGCCGCCGCAGGTCGGGCAGGTTACAGTAGTTTGCATCTGCCCCAGAAAAGTATTCTTGACCTGCCGCACGTAACCGCCGCCGCGGCACGTAGAGCAAGTCTGTACAGAATTGCTATCCTTGGCGCCACTGCCGTTGCACTGATCGCAAGTGACGTGTTTTTTCACCTTGATCTTCTTGGTCACACCGGCGGCGATCTCCTCCAGAGTCAGGGTTACCTTAATGCGAAGGTTGCTGCCTCTTTGCCCACGAGGGCGAGTGCGGGTACGGCCGCTCCCGAAGAAACTGTCGAAGGGGCTACCACCTTCACCAAAGATGTCGCCAAATTGCTGAAAGATATCATCCATGGTCATACCGCCGCCAAATCCGCCGCCACTATGTCCGCCTACCCCGGCATGGCCGTATCGATCATACCGGGCTTTCTTGTCCGGATCGCTGAGCACCTCATAGGCTTCGGCTGCTTCCTTAAACTTCTCCTCCGCCGTGTGGTCGCCAGGGTTCTTATCGGGGTGATATTGGATAGCCAGCTTGCGATACGCCTTTTTAATGACAGTAACATCTGCATCCTTACCAACCCCTAACACTTCGTAATAATCTCTTTTCGCCATGGTTCAATATTAACCTACTTTCCGACCACCACTTTTGCGTGGCGAATGATCTTTCCATTTAATTTATAGCCCTTTTCAACCGTATCGATGATATAGCCCTTCTTATCTTCTGAAGGAGCCGGGATCTCCGTAATGGCCTCATGCAACTCAGGGTCGAAGCGCTCACCGTCACTATCCATTGGTTCGAGGCCCAGGCGGTTGAGGGTTGCGTATAGTTTGTGATACACCAGGCCCACACCTTCACTCAATGTTTCCTGGCTACCCTCTTGCTCAGCATTTTTCTTAGCCCTGTCAAAATCGTCAAGAATGGGAAGAAGGGCTGACATAGTGTCTTTCGCCGCATTCTTCATCATATCCATTTTCTCGCGGATGGTTCGCTTTTTAAAGTTATCGAACTCTGCGAACAGCCGGAGGTATTTGTCTTTCAGCTCCGTATTTTCTGCTTTGAGCTTTTTGATCTCTTCTTCTGCTGACGGCGCCTGTTCGGGGCCAGAAGCCTCTTCTTTTTGCATTTCTGCGTGGCCTTCTCCCTGATCCAGAGTTACTTGTTCCGTATCCTGAACCTCTTCAGTTGTTTGGTTTTTCTGGTTCTCGTCACTCATATTTCGCTGTTTTTCTAATCTTTTACCAAATAGCAGGCTGTAAAGCCAGTTAAAGAAATCAGACCCCACTCCTCTTCGTCGCATTTTTTTATTTCTTGGACCGGCTACACTAACACTATTTGTCAAAGAAGTGTTTTTCTGTTCACAAAGAAACAACCGCTCTTTTGTACCTACAATTATTTTGCCAGCTCTTTTGTAGCGCCAAATTGTCAGGAGGGCTGTCAGGGTAGGTGTAACCGTGTATTATTCTATTTTACCGGGGACGAACACAGCGAAGATTTGTCCAACTGGCTAGACAGGCATACGGACAGGCGGTATATCTGTAGGGGTGCTACGGCTACCAGATGCCCCATTTTAGAGATGCCTGTTCAAATTTCATACCCGCCCAGGCAGTCGGGCAAGCTTCGGGTTAAAAATGCCCCTTTTTTTCTTATACTTCGTTGATAACATGAGCTTCGCACCTATAGGCTTCGGCGTGAGCTCAGCGTTCCCATTACACCGCCTCGCCTGAGCAAAAAAATGACTGTTTTTATCTCCAAAAACGAAATTTGAACAAGCTCTTACTCAGCCACCCGCTCCCCCAACAACCGATCCAACTCCTTCACCGAAGGATTGACCGCGATGATCAGCCCCTTTTCATTTAGCAGATATTTAGTGGGCACCTGCTTAACACCGAACTGCTGAGCCAGTTCCGAATCGAAAAAGCGCAGGCTGGTAGCCGTATCCAGGATGTGGTGTGGCCAATGCAGGCCGTCGCGTTCGATGGCGCGGCGCCAGCGGCTCTCATTTTCCTCTATTCCGATGCTGACCACCACAAAGCTCTCCGCCTGTTGAAAGCTGGTGTTTTGGTACTTATCGTAAAGCTGCACCAATCCCGGGTTTTCTTGACGGCAGGGGCCGCACCAACTTCCCCAGAAGTCGAGTAGCACATAGTTGCCGCGCAGGCCGGACAATTGCAGCTGCTCTCCGTTGATCGTCATAGCGGTAAAGTCGGGCGTCGATTCTCCATTCACAAAACTGGGTTGCTTATAGAAGTACCGGCCTATGAACAGGGCGATCATGCCTACCAGCAGAATATTGAGCAGTGTATTGAAAGTAATTTTCATTGGATCAGATCGTTTTATTAACGGTTCATCAATCTTGTAAACGCTTTTAGCTCTATAAATTTCACTGGCAATTGCTATATTGCCGACTTCCACGAAAAATTAAAGGCCAATTATGCGGACCATCGACCCGAAGCAGACTTCAACAGCAGACCTCCATCAATACTTGCTGGGCGCCGTAGCGCCCCGCCCCATTG
>JAGQXQ010000503.1 GCA_020436535.1 Phaeodactylibacter sp. | reverse complement strand
GAACGTCCACATTCATCTTCCTACAACAGCATCACTGAGGCGGTCATCGGCTTTGTGCAACTGGCGCGGCAGGAGGGCTGGCTGGCCGGCGTACAGGAAACGCAGGAGGCCTTGATCGCTGCTGCCTGCGGAACGCTGGATGAATCGGACTCTTTCAAATACGCCCTGAAGGCCATCTTCTGCACCAATAAGGAGGAGAGCGAGCGTTTTGGCCCCTTTTTCGACCGGTTCTGGGGAAAACGGAAAGGCGCCATCAAGAGCCGGATGACGTACAAGAACCAATCGAACCTACAGCGGAAATCTCCAGGTTCGCTGGTGTGGATGGGGCAGGGGAAAAGTGAGGAAGAGGGTAAAGAGGAGGGCAAGAACGTTTCCGGCGCGAATAAGATAGAGCGCCTTCGGCAGACGGACTTTTCGAAAATCGAAGAAATGGACAGTGCACTGCTGGAAGAGCTGGCCCTGCAATTGTGGAAGCAGATGAGCCTGCGCATGAAACGCAAGCTGAAAGCCTCCGCTAATCAGGGGCGGATCGACCTGCGGCAGACCATTCGCGCCAGTATCGGATATGGGGGCGACCCTCTCGATTTGCGCCGTAAAAAACGGGCGCCCCGCCGGCAGCGGCTCACTATTTTACTGGATGTAAGTGGCTCGATGGATAAGTACAGCTTTTTCCTCCTGCGTTTCATTTGGGCCTTGCGGGCTCATTTCGAGCAGGTGGAAGCTTTCATTTTCAGTACCAACCTGGTGCGCATTACCGACTATCTGGATTCCAAGGACCTGGAGCGCACTCTGTCTCTGCTTACAGCCAGGGCTCACAACTGGTCGAGTGGAACCAAGATCGGCTGGTGCCTGCAACAATTTAACGAACAGTACGCCAAGCAGGTGTTGTCGGGCAGTTCTACTACTATCGTTTTGAGTGATGGACTGGACACCGGTGAGCCGGAACTACTGGCCGAAGAGCTGACGAAGATCAAACAGCGCACCCGGCGGCTGATCTGGCTCAACCCGCTGAAAGGCATGAGGGGGTATGAACCCACTGCCAAGGGTATGAGCGCCGCCCTGCCGGAGATCGACGTTTTCAACTCTGCCCACAACCTGAACAGCTTGCTGGAACTGGAAAAATATTTAAGTTATGTTTAATCAATTTCTGGAAAAGGCGCAGCGTCTTTCGCAAAATAAAGAAGCCTTTGCTATTGCCTTTGTGATCAACCGGCAGTTGCCTTCTTCGGGCAAGCCGGGCGATAAGGCCGTTATCGAGAAAGATGGCACCATCACCGGCTGGATCGGAGGAGGTTGCACGCGAGGCATCGTCCTCAAAGAAGCGGCGGCGGCGCTCAAAGACGGCAAACCCCGCGTGGTGCGCATCAGTCCCGAAGGCCCCGGTGAATCCCGGCCGGGAATGATAGATTACAATATGACCTGCCACAGCGGCGGCACAGTGGAGTTGTACATCGAGCCCGTCCTGCCGCGGCCTCATCTGTTGATCCTGGGCAAATCGCACGTAGCCATGGCGCTGTCGCGCATAGGCCGGGCGATGGATTACCCGGTTACGGTAGTGGCGAGAGGGGTGGACAACCACGCCTTCCCGGATGCCGAGCGGGTGATGGATACCGGCACAGTAGATCCGGCGCTGCTGACGCCTAACACCTTTATTGTAGTCTGTACCCAGGGTGAGAATGACGAAGACGCTTTGCAGCAGGCGTTGGAATCAGAACTACCGTATGTATCCTTTGTGGCCAGCCGGGCCAAGGCCAACGCCGTCTTCCGGGTGTTGCGGCAGCGGGGCCTGACGTTCGAGCAACTCAAGCGGGTGAAAACCCCTGCCGGGCTGGACATCAACGCCAAGTTGCCCGAAGAGATCGCCATTAGCATCCTGGCGGAGGTGATTGCCTTTATACGCAGTGAGGAGATGCCTCAGCCGGTAGAAGCTGGCGATGCGGAGGAAACGAATGATAAAATTTTCATCAATCCGGTCTGCAATGTGCCGGTGGAAAAGAGCACGGCCAAGCATGTTCTTGAATATGAGGGAATGAATTACTACTTTTGCTGCGACGGGTGTAAGGTGTCTTTCGAAAAAGAACCCGAAAAATATGCCCTGAAGCCTGAAAAAGCGCACTAGCTTTTTCGGAATCCAAGGCTGTTATCAGTTGTTGATTTATTGGTTATTACTGCGCTCAAAGACTGATACATTAATTATTTTTGACCAATTTTCCCGGCTCGAAGAGACGGAAACCAGATAACAACCCAGAAACTTACGTACACACAACATTCCTCCCTAACCGGTATTTTTACGTGCTTTATCGACCTTTAGATGAAACGAAACACAAAACAGCGAATACTGGACGCTGCTCTCCAACTATTCAATGTAGAGGGCTATGTTAATGTACGCCTGGCGCAAATCGCCGAGCAGGCTGATATGAGCGTAGGCAATATGGCTTATCATTTCCCGCATAAGCCACAAATTCTGGAAGGTATCTACGAAGAATTACAGACTGAGCAGCAGCAATTGCTAACCGAGATCAACCTGGCCCCCCTATTTGAAAATTTTGATTATTTTATTAGGTCAACCTATAAGCTGCAGAAAAAATATATATTTTTCTATTTGGATACGCTGGAGCTGATTCGCACCTCCGAAGTATTGAAAAAGGTACACCAGGAACATTTGCAGTGGCAGCGTATGCAGCTTGAATTGTTGCTGGAGTTCAACCGGGCCCGGGGTGTGGTCGATTGGAGAGCCAATTTGGAAAATCCGGAGCGCCTGGCGCGCCATTTGAGACATGTGATGGACAGCTGGCACAGCATGCAACTGATCGAAGGGGCGGAAGCTGATGATTTCTGGACTTACCGCTCTTGCACCTGGTCTGTATTGCAGCCCTATTTTACGGATATGGGCTGGAAGGAATACGGGCAATTGAAGAGGGATTCAGATACCGGAATAGAGAACATTACAGCAAGCGAACGAACAAACTAAAGAAGTATTAGCGATGGATAATGTGACAGCTGTGGGTACGGCCCAGGCTGAAAAAGACCTGTTGGCAAGGGTGTATCTCAACCGTAATGGCGTCGTTACCCGGGCGGCCTTCAGCTCTGCTATCTATCAGGGAGATAAAGGGATCCTGGCCGGGCAGCCGGCCCGTGCCGCGTTGGTCATTCCGTCCCGCATTTTTGGGTTTTGCGGAGGATCGCACCAGTTGGCGGCTGCCATGGCCCTGGAGCATGTCTGGGAGGCGCAGCTGCCGCCCAATGCGCTGGTGCTTCGTTCGGTAGTACAGGCCGCAGAGATCCTTCAGAATACCAGCCGCTGGTTTTACACTACTTTTGGGCCCGACCTGGCCAATCCCGCCTTCTCCGATAAACCCCTCTTTACGGAGGCCAGCCGCCGCTTTACAGCATTCAAAGGCGATTCTTTCCGGCCGGGTATCATGGCCGGTATGCACCCTATGTCCCTCTATGCACTCTTTGCCGGCCAATGGCCTCACTCCAACTTCATTATTCCGGGAGGCGTGTCTGGTTCCGTTCAGCCTAAAGAACTGACCCGGGCCTTTTCTCTGCTCGACCAATACTGCCGGGAATGGCTGGAACCTATGTGGCTGGGTTGCTCCCTGGAGCGCTATTTGGAAATTGAGGACTGGGATGGCCTGATGGCCTGGCTGGATGAAAAAGGAGAGCATTTTAACAGCGATTTTGGCCTCTTTGTAAGGGTAGCTATGGAATATGGGCTGGATGAGCTGGGGCAGGTAGCGCCCCAATTGCTTTCTTATGGGGTATTTTGCAACAAAAGTGGGTATCTTCCTGTTGCACCAGATAATTATCTGCAGTCAGTGCAGTTGCCAGGAGGCTATTTCGATGGAGAAGTACTTCACCCCTTCAATCACCGGTGGTTGACGGAAAGCCTGAGAGACAATAAAGAAGCCCATCGGTTTGGCTATCAGAACGAAGCGGTGGAAGTAGGCCCTATTGCACGGATGCTGATCAAAGGAAGGCATCAACAGCAACAGAATGGAAAACATCCTTCTTTGTTTGCCAATGTATTCGGCCAGAAAGGAGCCTCCGTTTTCACCCGCGCCTGGGCGCGTATGCACGAAGCCTGTGTGTTGTTGAATAGGTTGCGGCTTTGGTTGTCTGAACTGGAAATCGGAGCCCCCTGCTCATTGGAAGTTAAGGAGCAGAATGGATGGGGCCTGGGGCTTACGGAAGCCCCCAGAGGAGCCCTTGCCCATTTCGTTCAACTGGAGGGCGGACGGATCAAGAACTATACCATTCTTCCTCCTACCTTGCTCAACCTTCAGGGCGGGGAAGCAATGGGCAACTCATCCCCTATGGCCAATGCTTTGAAGGAAACCGAAATAAAAAACCTGAACAACCCCATCGAAGTGGGGTTGATCGCCCGCTCATTCGATTCTTGTCTATCCTGTAATGTCAAATTGTTCAAGAACAGGTCGGAAAAAAAGATCGGACAGGCCAGAGTGTAGGTGGCGGGGCGCAAGCTCATTGCTGGATGGTTAAATGGTTATATTGTTAGTCCGCCAGTGTCTGCTTTCTGAAACCCGCAAATTTGTTTTTAATAATGAGAAGAATAGAACAATTGGGCCATCCGGCAATTCCAACTCGAGTTTGTCGAAGAGGTAACAATCCAACAATATAGCAATCCAACAATATAGCAATCAAACAATATAGCAATCCAACAATATAGCAATCAAACAATAAGACCATGTGCCTAGCCATACCAGGAAAGATCAAATCCATCGAGCAAACGGACGGCCTCATCCGCAGAGCCAAGGTGACGTTTGGAAGTATTGTCAAAGAGGCTTATCTTGATATGATTCCTCAAGCTAAAGAAGGAGACTACGTTCTCGTCCATGCTGGCGTGGCGATCAATCTGGTCAATGAGGAAGAGGCTTTAAAGACCTTCGCCCACCTGGAGCAGTACGGGGGGCTGGAGGATCTGCTTCCGGAGCAGCTTGGTTGATTGGTTGATTGGGTTGATTGGTTGATTGAGTTCTTGGGATAGTTCAATTAAGTGTGTCTTTAAAGGGCATCCATCTAGGGACTTCGACGTGAGCTCAGCGTTCGACTGAGCTCACGCCGAAGTCTCACGCCGAAGTTCGAAAGCTGGACAGATTCGCAGTTCGTAGTTCGCAGTTCGGTCGCTTTGCGAACCTGCGAATGGCGAACACCGAAATCCGAACACCCCCGAGTTCTTGAAAGCGCCACCAATTCAACTCAATTTATGTTATCACCTTATTCAATGGTCCCATCCTAACCAGACTATAGCAAGCATGAAGTACTTAAAAGAATATCGCGACCCGGAGCTGGTGGAAAAATACCTGCGAGAGATTGAGAAGGTGACAACCAAGCCCTGGGTATTGATGGAATTCTGTGGAGGACAGACCCACGGCCTGGTCAAGAACGGGCTGATCCATATGCTTCCCGAAAAGATACGCATGGTACACGGCCCGGGCTGCCCGGTCTGCGTGACGCCGCTCGGCGTGATCGACCAGGCGCTTCAGCTGGCCTTCAAAAAAGATGTGATCCTTTGTTCCTTTGGCGATATGCTGCGGGTGCCGGGCACCGAAAAGAGCCTGCTGCAGGCCAAAGCCGAGGGAGCTGAAGTCCGCTTTTTCTACTCTCCCCTCGAAGCGGTTCAATTGGCAAGGGAATATCCAAATAAAGAAATAGTCTTCTTCGCCGTCGGTTTCGAGACCACCGCCCCTGCCAATGCACTTTCAGTTTTACACGCTCGCCAATACGGCCTGAAAAATTATTCCCTTCTGACTTCCCACGTCCTGGTGCCGCCCGCCATGCGCGCCATCCTTGAAGATGAAGAAAGCCAGGTCGACGGCTATCTGGGCGCCGGCAACGTCTGCTCCGTGATGGGCCTGGAAGATTATGAACAGATCGTCGAAGCATATCAGATTCCTATCGTTGTCACGGGCTTCGAGCCGGTAGACCTGCTGCAGGGCATCCTCATGCTGATCGTTCAGTTGGAAAAAGGAGTGGCCCGCCTGGAAAATCAGTACAGCCGGGTGGTGCCTTACGAAGGCAACCCCGCTGCCCGCGCCGTTATCGCGCAGGTGTTCGAACCTACTCACCAGGAGTGGCGCGGTATCGGCGTCATGCCGGGCAGCGGCCTGAAAATGCGCAAGGCCTTTGCTGCCTACGATGCGAATGTAAAGTTCGGGCTGGAACCCCGGGTCATTCCGGACAGCCAGGAGTGCATCGCCGGGGAGATCCTCAAAGGCCATAAGAAGCCGCTGGACTGCCCCCACTTCGGTAAGAAATGCACGCCGCTGAACCCGTTGGGGGCGCCGATGGTGTCTTCGGAGGGAGCTTGCGCGGCGTATTATCATCTGATGGCGGAGGTGGAAAGTATTTAGAGTTTGTTCAAAAACAATTACTGGGTGTTATTGGCCGGATATATTTTACTGGTTATTGGGGCCTCCTCGCATAATTTTTAGAGCTTGCTTTCGCATCATCATCGAAATTTGAACAAATTCAAAAAAAACCCAAAAGATGAAAAACGGACAGCAGCGTTCCTTCGACCCTATAATCGACGACTACGCCTTCTTCGAGGTTCATTCTACCGAAGGAGAAATGGGCCTCAGGGCCTACGCCGCTCACCTGGGCGCTGTTGAGGGAGCCAACGAGCGCATCCGTATGCTGGATTTTGGCTCGGGGACGGGCTCCTTTTCCCAATCCTTTCTGCAGCAGGCAGGCTGGCCACCGGTAAATCTGGAGCTGACACTGGTGGAACCCGGCGAAGTGGCAAGGAAGAAGGCTGCGGAGAGGCTAAGCCCTTTTTCTGCCTATTCCATTGAGCATGCTGCTGGCCTGCCGGAAGGAAAACAGGGGGAGTTCAGCCTGATCCTTGCCAATCACTCCCTGTATTATGTACCTGATCTCGCCCAAACTGCCGCTCATCTTTACAGAATGCTCCGCCCCGGGGGGAAGCTCCTTGCCGCAATGGCGGGAAAAGAGAACGTACTGATCCAGTGTTGGGCGGTGGGCTTTGAATTGCTCGGACAAAGTATTCCTTACTATACCGGAGATGGCCTGCGCGCCGTTCTGGAACATGCAGGTATGGCTTACCAGGAGGAAAAAGTATTTTATTCGATCACTTTCCCGGACGCAACCGCGAACCGGATGAGAATACTCCGGTTTTTATTCGGGCCGCGCTTGTCTTCCATTCCTCTTGCGCCTCTGCTGGCTTTTTTTGACCCTTATGCGAAAGCGGGGGCCGTCCATATCGAGACGGAACACCTTTTGTATGCCGTAGGTTGAGCAGTCGTGCCAGGAGGGGTATCGCTTTCGACTCATCATTAAAATTTGAACAACCTCTTATTGGCATTAGAATAAAGTCTATTCTAAAGCGGGAATTGTGGGTAAGGAATTAAACCCGTTGAGCTATCCAGCGGGCCAGGAAGCCCGCGTTCCATTTTCGCCATGGCTTCAATCTGGTTAAATACACCGCCGACAAAAAAACGGGCCAAAACCCTGAAAGAAAGGGGAGATTACAATTTAACCTTTGATCAGATCGCTGGGCGAATGGCCAAATTCCTCGGAAAAGGCCCGGGAAAAATAGCTCAGGTCTCTGAAGCCTACTTCAAAGGCCACCTGCGTGACGTTGAGGCCTCCTTCCTTGAGAAGCTCTCTGGACCTGTGCAGGCGGAGCGAACGAATGTAATGAGAAGTAGGTTTGCCAGTCAGCGCCTTGATCTTGAGGTGCAGTTGAGAACGGCTCATTCCTATAGCCTTGCACAGCTCCGGAATGCCAAACTGTTCATCGCCCAGCTGGGCTTCAACGATCTTTCTCAACTTTTCCATAAAAATATCCTCGGGTGACGGAGATGCCGGGGCCGGCTGCTTTTCCATCGTGCTGTACCGGGCCTGCAGTTGCCGCCTTAACTCGTTTAGTTTTTCCAGGCGTATAAGGAGTTCTTTCTGGTTGAAGGGTTTGGCCAGGTAGGCGTCGGCGCCGCCTTTCAGCCCTTTCAGGCGGGACTCGACATCTGCCCGGGCAGTGAGCAGGATGATGGGGATGTGGCTGGTGCGCTCGTCGTTTTT
>JAGQXQ010000093.1:18716-23370 GCA_020436535.1 Phaeodactylibacter sp. | reverse complement strand
CCCACTTCTATAAAGCCGTCCTGGGGGCGGGTATACAGGGCGTATTTTCCATTCACGAATTCAGGGTGCAGCACCACATTGCGCTGCTGCCCGGCATTGCTGAGGAGATCGGGAAGGCGCTCCCACTTCACGAGGTCTTTGGTGCGGGCGATGCCGCAGGCGGCGATAGCGGCAGAGGTGTCATCCAGGCGGGAAAGATCTTTCCGTTCGGTACAGAACAGGCCGTAAATCCAGCCATCTTCATGGCGAGTGAGGCGCATATCGTACACATTGGTGTCGGGATCATCCGTTTCCGGCATCGTCACCGGGAAATCCCAAAAACGAAAATTATCTACCCCATTGGGGCTTTCCGCCACGGCAAAAAACGATTTGCGGTCGTTGCCTTCCACTCGCACCATGAGCAGGTATTTACCCTGCCAGAGCAGGGCCCCGGCGTTGAAGGCCGCGTTCACCCCCTGCCGCTCCATGAGGAAGGGGTTGGATTGTTCATTAAGGTCGTACCGCCAAAACACGGGGGTGTGAGCCGCCGTCACCACGGGATATTCCCAACGGGTGTAGATGCCGTTGCCGCCGGGTTGGGGCTCGTTCCTGCGGGTGAGGAGCGTTTCGTGGGTGGCGAGGAGCGATTTTACTTTTTGTTGGAAGTCAGCCATATTGCTCGTGTTTTGCTTTTTCTTTCGTCAGGAAAATAAACGGGAGCCAACCTGCCGGGTTTCGGGCTGGCCCTGCGTGGTTGAACCCGGCAGCGTTCATTCAGAGAGATAGGCTTAACTGCTGCATCTTCGATAAACGCTGCCGGATTTACCATCACCGGATCAAAAGGAAACCCGGCGGATTACCCAGGCAATTTATCAAACCAGGTCCGTTTCAGAATCAGCGTGCACACCAACGCTACCCCAATAGCAAGGCCTGCCGGCGCCGCTTCCAGCAGCACCACATAGATCGGAAAGATGACCAACGCTGTCTGCCAGATGACGCCAATGAAGACGTTGAACATGTCCCGTCGGAAATGGGTGTTCCGCTGAAAACCCGGATCCTCCGCCACCACCTTATCGTGAATAGGCTTCCAGAAACCCCAGGGGCGCACATTTTTGTAAAAAGCCTTCAATACCTCCTCATTCACCGGCGGGGCGCTGTAGGTACCGATGATACAGCCGATGACTGATACCAGCAGCATGAGCGGAAAGGTGTACAGGTCGAGCACCCCCTCAAAAATGAAGCGGAACGACAGGGCCGGCGCCAAACCGCCCACCATGCCCCAGAAAAAGCCGTGGCCGTTGAAGCGCCACCAGTACCACTTCAGTACGTTCGCAGCTACGTAGCTGCCGTACAATCCCGAGACGATCCATTGCAGCAGGTCGTTCACGTCTTTGGCGTAAAAGCCCAGAACGATACTGATGGCCACCATAATCAGGCCGGCGCCATAGTTTACGAATTTCATCTCGCTGTCGGGCGCGTTGGGCTTGATGAATTTGAGGTAGATGTCGTTGACGATATAGGCTTGCGTGGCGTTCAGTGTACCGGCAAAGGTGGACATGAAGGCGGCCAGCAACCCTGCCAGCAGCAGGCCGAGGAAGCCCATAGGTACAAACTCGCTGATAGCCGAAGGCAGGATCTGCTCAAAGTCGATAACGCCTCCGACAATTAGGTCGAGTTTGTCGTAGTACAACAGCCCCAGCACCCCGAACCCGGCAATCATAAAATAGCGAATGGGCATCAGGATGAAGCTCACCGAACCGCTCATCATCGCAGCCTCCCGCGGCGATTTAGTGGATAGGATCTTCTGCATATCGTAGTTGGGCGCCGGCCCGGCGAGGCTCACCAGCACCCCTTTGAAGATCATCATCATGAAAAAGATAGAAAAAAGGCTAAACCCGTCGCTCTGTATCTTCTGATTCACTTCCGGGATTAGGGCCGACCAGTCGAGGTCCAGTCGCATACCGAAGAAAGGCGTCATCCAGCCGTCGGGCACGAGCAGGGGGTTGTCCGCCACGGCGTTCATGGCTATGATACCGACCACGATGCTCGAAATGGCCATCAACCCATATTGCACCACATCGGCCCAGACGATGCTCATCATCCCTCCCAACAAAGCATAGAACACGGCAAAACAGGTAAATATTATTCCGTAAAAATGAGGTACATATTCCGGCGGCACCACGAACGGTATGTATGCAGAAACCACTTCCCATGGGACGAATATCTCCACGAATTTTCCAATACCGATAAAGCCATAGGCGAGGTAGCCCAACCCCATGATGATCGCAAAGACGACTACGATACCGTGAGAGAGCCGCGCTCCCTCCTTATACCCAAAACGGGTGTTGATCCACTCGGCGCCCGTCGTCACATTGGAACGGCGCAGCCATATCGAAAGGAAGATCATCAGGAAGATCTGGTTAAAAACGGGCCACAGCCAGGGTATCCAGACGCTTTTCAGCCCGTAAACGAACAGCAGGGTAACCAGCCACATGGTGCCCGAAATGTCGAACATGCCAGAGGCGTTGGACAGCCCGAGCAAGTACCATGGCAGGCGGTTGCCCCCCAGCAGATAATCCTTCTTACTGCGCTCAGCCTGCTTTTTCAACACCAAACCAATAACAACGGTAGCCAGAAGGTAGGCCAGGATGATGGCGATGTCAATTGCGGAAAGTTTCATTTAACGTTTTTGTGATTGTTTGCCAATTTGAACAACTCGCGCTTGCCGCCCGGGGTACCAGCAGCCCGTTTCCCGATGAGCGCTGCGCTCAGTTTGTAAGAAACAACTCAAGGCTTAACTTTCAAAGCTTTTCGTTCCGCAGAAAATTCACCTTGCCTAAATTCCCTTCTATTCCACTTGTATACCTTCGGCAACTCTCCTTCCATCAAGATCAAAGGGTCTTTGCAAAATTCCATGAAATCCGGAATGCTCGCATGCCCCGGGTAAGGCGCATAGTGGTGGCCGGGGCGGGCGTTGCGCCAGACCAGCACCCAGGCAATGCGGCTGGCCACCGGGTCGGCCTTGACTGGCTGGAGTAAGCGCTCCGTCCACCATTTTTCTTCAGGGATGCTTTCCAGGCCGGTCTCAGTCAGTGCCGCCACTTTGCCTCGCTCTTCGGCCATATTTACCAGCAACCTCAACTGCCGGGTGAGTTCAGAAGGGTCGTTTTCTGGCTGCACATCCTGATAGTCGTCGAAGCCCAGTATGTCTACGTATTCATCGCCAGGATAACACAGAAGGTAGTGTTCTTTATCTTTGAAAACATCCGTTGAGTAGCAGTACAGCACGTTGTGCACTTCCTTTTCATCACGCAGGTATTTCACAGTAAAGCGCCACAGTTCCTTGTATTCTTCCGCTGTGCAGTACGGCTGCCCCCACCAGAACCAATTCCCGGTGTGCTCGTGAAAAGGACGGAATATGATGGGGATGTCGTGTTTGAATAAAAAGCCCTTGCGCAGGCTTTTGAAAAAACCGGCCAGCAGGTCGAGCCTTGCTTTGTAAGCTTCGTGTTGAGCGCCGCCCGGCAAAATGGCGGACACGACATTCTCGCCCACGTCCCAGGAGCTCCCATTGGTCACGAAATTGTCGAGATGCCAGCTGATGGTATTGACGCCGCCCATTTTGTAAGCCTCCAGTATCCAGCTTTTCATGGAATTAAACGCAACCGTATCGATGTTCACTTCTCCTTTCCCCAACTTGCCAAGGTCCCAACCGAATACGGCCGGGTAGTGACCGCAAACATCCCTCACATCCGACTTTTTTTTGTGCCATTCCCTCCACATTACTCCGTAGGCGAGGGCATCCTGATGGCCGAAGAGAATGTGCCGGGAGGATATTTTTCTGAGGTTGGCATACAACGCTTTGGTTCTTTTAGTAGCATTTGCGTCCACCGTTTTTAGCTTGCCGTAGACGGTGCTACTATCGCCCTGGCAGGCAATATCCGGCTCGGCCGCTCCCGCCAGTGTAAGGGGCAGCAATAGAAGTAGGAGTACCCTCATGGTATTTATTCGTTAAGTTGGCCGACCCTGCCGAGTCGGTTTAATATTCCCGCTACAACTCCTCAAACCGCACATTGTCAATACAGGCATTCACATAGGAATCTCCACTGTTGAAAGCCACCCCAAAATCTTCAGTGATGTTGTTCAGGTCGGGGATCTGGCTGCCGCCATCGAGGAATTCTGTCAGTGGAATAGTAACGGTTATCCATCCATTGGTCTGATACGAGCCGGTTGCCTCCCACGGCTTCCAGGGGCGCCAGAAGTCGCCGTCAGAGCCCTTCAGGCGCCAGGCGAACTCGCCGCCGGTGATGGGCTCCAGCACGTTGATATCGAATTTCAGGGCGTAATTGCTGATGTTCGTACCGATAGCCGCCCCGGGGAAGTTGTCGCCTCCATTGCGCCAGAAGAAGCCCGTCCAGCCGGAAAGGCCGGCGTTCACCCGGAAGTAGTTAGAACCGTCGAGCGACAGAGAAGGGTCGTTCTCGATGCCACCCGTATCGCCCCACCAAAGATCCAGTCCGTCAAAATTAAAAAATACAAGGCTGGGGTCGGCCACCGGATCAACGCCCTGAATATTGATGGGAGGTGAGAAAAATTCTTCGCCGGTAAAAGTGATGAACTTGATATTACCCATTCCAGTGGCCGTCGCCATCGGCACAAAGACTTCGATCAGCGT
>JAGQXQ010000093.1:779-18666 GCA_020436535.1 Phaeodactylibacter sp. | reverse complement strand
TCGTTCAACTCATCCAGGTTTTCTCCCACAATGCTGATCATATCACCGGGGCCCGCCATTGTCGGCATATCAGTTATGACGGCGTTGGTAGACAGCAGGATATTAAAGTCGAAAGCAGAGGCCACCTGAGTGCCGTTAGTGGTTACTACCGTGATCGGCCCGGCCATCGCCCCGATGGGTACATTCACGGTGGCTGTGTTCAACAAAGCATTATTGACCGGGACCTCCAACTCACCGGAAAAAATGACGCTCGCCACGAGGTTGAGGTCATTCCCTTGGATGGTGATCTCTTCGCCGAACCGGGCCTCCGGAGGTGTGATGCCGGTAATCACAGGCTTAACGAGCGCCAGAACCTGCGCGCTGGCCACCTCTTTCTCCGCAGCCGTCCTGAAGATAACGACATCTTCCGTAGCGCTGACCGGCACTTTCACCCTGATCTCCGTATCGGTCCCTCCACCCAGAATGGCGCCGACCTTATTATCGCCGAAAACCACCCTTTTTATCAGGCTGAGATCCACCCCGGTGACCGTGATGTTTTCACCGTTCTTAACCGGGTTGGGAGAGATATCGGTGATCTGTGGCACTACCATGATGAGCTCTTCTGCCGAAGGCACTTCCACAAAAGAGCCCGGGATCATCAGAACCTGGCCATCATGGGCGTCGGAAGGAACGAGCACCTCGAGCCTGTCTGCACTCTGGCTGATAAAACTGGTGACGGCGCTGGTTCCTTCAAACCCGACCTGCCGGGCCAGGTCCAGGTCAGTACCGGTAATGGTAAGAGCCGTACCTGCCTTGACCGGGTTGGGTGATAGCTGAAGCGCCATGGGTACCGTCACGGCCAGTTCTTTTTCCGATACCACGATGATGGGTATCTCTTCGCCATTAGAAATAGCGATCGGCCCCGTTTGGGCCGCATCCGGCGTCTTAATTTCTATTTTCTCTTTCGATTGGCTGAGGAACAGAGTGTCCCCTACCGAAATGTTTGAACCGAAAATGACCGTGCTGATCAGGTTGAGGTAATCGCCCTCAATCGTCAGCACATCTCCGGAGCGGACTGTGTCCGGGCTGAAAGATGCCAAAATAATAGGCTCAGAAATGGTCAGGATAGAAATCGAACGGATGTCTCCTTCCGAGGTTTTCAGGGTGATCCGCCCTTCTACCGTCTCTTCCGGAATAGTGAGTGTGATCAATTCAGGAGTATGAGCATTAAAAGAAGTAACATTCACATTTTCCGGCAAAATAACGGCAGACACCTGGTCGAGCTTGTTACCGATGATCCTCAACTCGCCACCCCGCAGGGCAGGCGACGGGCCGAAACTGAGCAACTCGACCGTCGTTTTGGCCTCTTCATCCTTTTTACAGGAGCCGAACAAAAAGGCGAAGGCCAGAATGCCTGCGCACAGATAGGTTAGAAATTTATAGGATCGATGCATAGCCTTTATTTTTAAAAAATTAAGCAGGAGAACAGGATAAGATTTACTCATTCTATCCATACCCTCAAATCCTCGCCACCCGCACGTTGTCGATGGCGATGTAAATATCGTTCGCATTGTCCGCCGCTCCGAAATACATGATGGTCAGGTTCGTAAATTGGGAAAGGTCGCTGAGTTCCGCCGGGTTCCCATCCTTGTCTTCATTGAATTCAGTCAGGGGCACAGTAACGGTGACCCAACCGTCTGTCTGGAAAACCCCTTTGTCTTCCCAGGGGCGCCACCGGGCCAGCGGAACAGGGATGTCCCGCCCGTGGTCGCCGCCAAAGGGGGCGAAGAAGATCTCCAGCGGGATCTCCCGCCACTCGACGGGCACATTGATCTCAAAGCGAACGCCCCATTCGTTGACCGAAGCGCCACCGGGAAAGATCGGGATGTTACCTCTGCCCGTCTCGCCATCCTCGGCCACGTACATCATGTTGAGTTCATTAACCCATTGCCAGGCGCCTACGCCCTCCATTTCGAAATAGGTGTAATTGCCGGAGCAGGGAGGCACTCTCCCCTCGCCGGCATCCACATGGGCAATCGGCGAATTCCAGCTGCGGTGGCGCAGGTCGTCAAAGTTGACCACCACATTGCGGTTGTCCCGAAACAGAAAGCTGGAGATAGCCGTCCCAAAATTGGTCGATACAGTTATCTCTCCCATATCGGCGCCGGCCGGCACCCTGGCCTGTATTTCGGTTTTGTCGATGGAAACGATCTCGGCTTCTTTGCCTCCGGCAAATGTCACTGTGGTGGGCTCGAAGAAGAAATCGCCTTTCAGCACGGCAATATCGCCCTCTTCCACATACTCGCTTTTGATGGAATAAAGCACCGGAGCGGGCACATTGACCGCAAAATCATAGAACATCTCTTCCCCATTGGAAAAAACAAACCGGATCTGATCGGTCACTTCCGAAGGTACGCTGCTCGGTACGTTCACGATGATGGTTTTTTCAGTAACGTACGTCGGATTCAGGGCTGCCTTCTGATCATTGAACCAGATCTCCACCGTGTGGCCGAGGTCTTGCCCGACAATAGCGACCAGGCTGCCCATAAAAGCGCCTACCAGCAGCGAGTCGGCAGCGGCAGGATCAGTAGACCGGATGTACAAAACGGTGGGGTTGCCTATATCGCCGGGCGCGTTATCTTCATCCTTATTACAAGAGATGAATAAAGAGCCGATTGCCGCCGACAGGAAAGCAAACAGGAGCAGTTTTTTATTTGTTAGTTTCATTTTATTCGATACTTGAAAGACATAACAAGTTTTCCTTGGGGGGGCGGTAAACTTGTCGAGTCTATTTAAAAATATACTCTTCCGCCGGCACGTCGGGCGCCAGCAATGGGTTGGCCACCACCTCCGCCGATGGAATCGGCAGCCACATCTGCGATTCATTGATCGTAATCGGATTGGAAGGGGGGTTGAGGATGTAACCCTCGATAGAATTTTCATCAGCTGCGTTGGGGCCATTGTCGCGGTAATAGGACACCTCCCGCTCCATGGAATTGAGGTACTCCAATGCCCCTGCCGGGTTGCGGTAATAGTAGCGCTTGATGTCAAACCAGTTGATGCCTTCCAGGGCAAATTCTATCCGCCTTTCCTTTAAGACATCCATGAAAGTAATGCTGGATTTTGACGGCAAGTTAGCCCGCGCGCGAATGGCATTGAAGTATTGCAGCGCCGTAGCGTCTGTGGTGGAAGCCTGGCTACCCAGGGCAGCTTCCGCATAAACCAGGTATACATCGGCCAGGCGCAACAGAATCTGGTTGATGCGGGTGGCCTGTCCGGTGGATACGCCGCCGTCTGTATCTTCATTGCTGCCGATTACATATTTTTTGAGGTTGTTGAGTGTAGCAGAAGCATTCTCCAGCACCGTATTCGGGTCGTCGGGGTCGCGGTGTACGATGTAATAGGTGTAACCTCCGTCGTTTTTCCGGATCTCGGGGTAATGGTCACCAATAGACATATAAATGGCGGGCTGGCGGCGGTCGCCCCCATCCACCTGCTGTACGAAGTCGTAGGTCATACTCTTGTAACCGCCCCAGGCTTCGGTGTTGCCGGTGATCAGGCTGCTGCGGGCCCAGTTGGCCTGACGGCTGTTGCCGATGGCGTAGGACCCTTCCATCCACTGGAGTGCGAAAAGGGACTCCTCATTATTATTGTTGTCATACATGAAAATATCGGCGTAGTTAGGAAGCAGCGACAGGCCGCTGTTGGTGATCACATCGGCGGCAAATTGCCTGGCCAGTTCGAAGTTTTTAGAAGACTCAGGGTCGTTCAGTCCGGAAGCCATCGTAAGGTGCAATTTGGCGAGCAGCCCCAGTGCCGACCATTTGGTCACACGCCCCGGTGTATCAGTGGCAGGCAGGTTCTGAGCGGCGAATTCGAGGTCCCGACGAATAAATTCATACACGCTGGAACGGGTGTTTTTCGGTAAAAAGAAATCATTGCTGACCACGATCTCTGTTGAGTTTTCCACGATCGGCACTTCTCCCCAGTATTCGGATAGGATGTAATAGGCCATGCCCCGGATGAAACGAGCCTCGCCCAGAGCCTCGTCTATCACCTCCTGCGGCACATTACCCGTCGCCGGCCGGGGCATATCGTTAATGACCGAGTTGGCGTACGAAACGACCCTAAACAGCCCTTTCCAACCGGAGGAAAGGTGGGCGTTCCCGGAGTTGAAAGAGAAGTAGAAAAACTGCCCTTCCTGGTCCCAGTTATGATAGAGGTCGCCCGACATGCAGTCGCCGGCAACCCAGGCAAATTTATCGTTGTAGTCGAACCAGGGGAAACCATAGAGCGCAGCGGTCGCCGCTTTGATCTCGCCTTCTGATTTGAAAAAACTATCGGCTGTCAGCCTGTCCACCGGTTCAATTTCAAGGAATTCCTTGGTACAGGAACTCATCAAAACCAGTAGTAAAAACAGGTACTTGAATGTATTTTTCATCGTGATTAATTTTGCTGTTAGGAAATACCCGAATGCTTAAAAAGCAACGTCTATCCCAAAGGTGAACAACCTCGGCGATGGGTAGCGCCCCATATCCACATTCTGGAGCAGAGGGTCCTGGTTGAAAGCGCCGATCTCCGGGTCGTATCCGGAATAATCCGTAAAAGTGTATACATTCTGCGCGTTGACATACAGCTTCAGCCGTTCAATTCGGGCTTTTCTGGTCAGAACATTCGGCAACGTATAGCTCAACCTGACGTTTTGTATACGGATGTACGAGCCGTTCTCGATAAACCGGTCCGACATGCGGTTATTCCGGTTATTATCGTTGGTGGACGGCCGGGGAAGGTTACTGTCCGGATTGGCGAGGAAAACATTTTCGGGATTGTCGGCAGCTCCGTTCGGATCGATGAGTTCAATTTGGGCGCGATCGGCCACCGTAGCCGCCTGGTTGTTGAATACGCTGGTTTGCCCTTCGATCACTACCCTCGAGTAGTTAAGGATCTCAGCCCCGTAAGAGCCGTTGAGGTAAACGGTCAGGCCGAATGGGCCGTAACTGAAATTGTTGTTAAAGCCAAAAGTAAAATCCGGATTGGGGTCGCCTATTATTACCTGATCATCCACATCCACCACGCCGTCTCCATTGAGGTCTTTGAATTTTACATCGCCGATCCAGACGCCCTGAGTTTTGTTGACCAGGTTCTGCCCGTTGGGATTCTCAGCGGTAATATTGCCGTCGCTCACCTGCACCGCGTGGTTCAGGATATCTTCCTGGTCTTTAAACAGCCCTTCTACCTGGTAGCCATAGAACATGCCGACCGGCAAGCCTACACTTGTCTGGGTAGCCGTCTGAAATTCACTGTACCAATATAGGTTGCGCCAGTAGATCCGGGCTTCGTCGTCCAGTTCGAGAATTTTGTTCTCGTTTTTAGAAAAAGTGACGTTGGTCGTCCAGTTGAATTTCCTGCCCGTCACGTTCCGGGTGGTCAGCGACAAGTCAAAGCCCTTGTTTTCCATTCTGCCTACGTTGGCGAAGGGGGCGCTGATGTCATTGTAGTTCGTGCCGCCGAGGTAGCTTGGAATGGACAGTTGGAGCAACATATCGGAAGTCTGCTTTTGGTAGAAGTCAATGGTGAAATCAAATCGGCCATCGAACAGGGAGAGGTCCAGCCCGGCGTTGTATTGCTTCGTAGCTTCCCACTTAAGGTCAGGATTGGATATCTTCTCCAGGCGGTAACCGGTGCCAAATGGCGTGTTGACCGTGAGCAGGGAAGAGCCGTAGAGATAATTGCCAATGGCCTGGTTGCCCACTTCACCGTAACCGAAGCGCAGTTTCATGTCATAGATGGCGTCGGCCGACTTGAGGAATTCTTCGTTACTGAGGCGCCAGGCAACAGACCCTGAAGGGAAGTAGCCCCACTTGTTGTTGGCCCCGAATTTGGAGGAGCCGTCCGCCCTCATCGTGAAGGTAAGCAGGTACCGGTCATCAAAGGAATAGTTCAACCGGCCGAAATAGGATGCCAGTGAGGCCGCATCTTTCCAACCTGAAGTTCTGGAAGTGACATCATTGCCTTCACTCAGCACCTGGATATCATTACTGGAAAATTCTTTCTTGGTGACCTGCGAACCTTCCCATGAAGATTTTTGGGCTTCCGTACCAAGCAGCGCGGCCAGGCCGTGGCGTTCGCCCAAGGTCACATTATACGTCAAGTAGTTTTTCCAGATCCAGAAGAAACTGCTTTCTTCCCGCTGGCGAAGCTGGTTTTCATTGTTTTCCAGCACGCCCCAGTTGTAGGTAGGATGGAAGGACTTATTCACCGAGTGGTTGTCGTCGAATCCTATTTCCGACCGGAAATTCAGGCCTTTCAGGAGGTCCACTTGACCAAAAATATTGGCCATCAGGCGTTGCCGGCCCAGGGTATTGTTCCTCAGCAGTGCCGCCCCGACGGGATTGAAGCTGATATCGGAAGTATTACTGGAAGGGCCGGCAAATTCGCCGTTGAAGTCCCGAACCGGCACATCCGGCGGCATGACCAGAGCTTGCATAATGACGCCGTCTCCCCCATCGTTCAGAGTAATCTTTTCATCCGTTCTGGCATAGGCCAGACTCGCGCCTATTTTGAACCAGTCTTTCACCTGGTTGTCGAGGTTGACCCGGGTGGTGAAGCGGTCAAAATTGGACCCGATGATGATCCCATCCTGCTGAAAGTAACCGCCGGAAACCGCGTATTGCGTCTTTTCAGACCCCCCTGATACAGAAAGCTGATGGCTTTGCATGCCGGCGCTCCGGAAAATCTCGTCCTGCCAGTCGGTGCCCACCCCCAGAAGGGACGGATCGAGATAGCGCTGGTTCACCTGCCGGTCGAGGTCGTTGGCGATCTGAACCTGGTAGGAAGCATAATCCGGCAGGGGCATCATTTCCAGTTTATTGGGCAGCGACTGGTTAGCATAGTAGCCGTTGTAGGAAATCTTGGCCTCTCCTTCCTGGCCTCGTTTGGTGGTAATCAAAACAACCCCATTGGCAGCTCTTGCGCCATAGATGGCGGTAGCTGACGCGTCCTTCAGCACCTCGATGCTCACAATATCATTCGGGTTGATGGTGGAAAGCGGGTTCACCCGGTTCTGTCCGTTGGCCCCGCCAGCCCAGTCGAAGCCGGCCACTGAGGCGCCGTCTCCCTGGAAAGGGATCCCATCGATAACGTACAGCGGCTCACTGGAACCCGTAATGGAGTTAGAACCCCGTATACGGATAGAAGCCGCGCCACCGGGCTGCCCGGAATTTTGCGTTACCTGCACCCCGGCGACCCGCCCTTGCAGGGCCTGGTCTATATTAGTGGTAATACTACTCCGCAGTTCATCGCCCGATATGGAGGACACCGCCCCGGTGAGGTCGCTTTTTTTCTGCGTGCCGTAACCGATGACCACAACTTCATCCAAAAGTTCTGAAGCTACTTGCAGCACAACAGATAAAGTGTTGTCGGTGGTTACGGCCACCGTTGCAGCTTCATATCCAGTGTAGGAAATAGTTAGGGCTTCCCCTGTTTTGGCTTCAATCGAAAATCTGCCATCGAAGTCTGTGATCGTACCCCGGCCCGATGTATTTTCAACCAGGATAGTAGCTCCGATCAACGGCTCGCCCTCAACGGAACTAACCTGTCCCGTAATGGTGCGTAGCTGTGCGCTCAGGCCGCCCGCCATAAAAAGGAGCAGCAAAAGGCACACCCCCCGGCAGATAATGGAAAGTCGTATAAATTGTTTCATAAAAGAAATTTTTATGAGTGCAGATCAAAATGATATTCTGACTTCAAATTTATTTACCTAACTTTCTATAAACCGGGGGAGATTCATACAAATAAAGGTGGTATTCGTTTCAATGCCTGTCCCTTTCCCCCCCCAGGTAACATCCCCCCCCGGTTTTTGAACGGAATGGCATACCCCCTTGCAGGAAGGGAGAGATAGTTTAGCGGAGAGATGGGGAAAAGGCTTTCACTACATTGACATAAGACTTTTTATGAAAAAACATAGACTCTTCAAACTTTCCGGCTCGATCTTCCTTCCGTTTTTGGCCATCATCGCAAAAGCGGAAGAACCGCCCCCTTTGCCGGAGATCCATGAAGTCGTCGTGCTGGCGCCCAATGTTGAAAAATACGGCAAGTTCGAAGCGAGCGTCAGCCTCTCGGCCACCTTCGCCAATCCTTACGACTATAGCCAGGTGGCCGTTTCGGCTGCCTTTACTTCGCCCTCCGGCCAGGTGGTGGCCGTAGATGGCTTTTTTATGCAGGATTACGTTTTGAATACCAGTACCGGCAACCTCAGTTCGGTCGGCACAGGTGAATTCCGGGTGCGTTTCTCCCCGGATGAAACGGGAGGGTGGCGTTTCACCGCCTCGGTGACAGATGCTGACGGCACAGCCGTATCGGAAGTACACACTTTCCAGTGCGTCGATATTTCAACGCCTGCCAACCATGGCTTTCTACGCACCGGCTCTTCCAATTACCTGCAATTTGATGATGGTGCACCCTACATTGCCATTGGGGAGAACATCGCCTGGCAAATACCTGGCAACAACCCTTACCTCAATTATAGTAGCTGGCTGAACGGGCTGATCGGGAATGGCGGCAACTACTTTCGCCTTTGGCATGCCCACTGGGGGCTGGGTATCGAATGGAGCGCCGGAAACGGATTCGAAGGCCTGCGCCGCTACAAGCAAACCAACTGTTTTTACCAGGACTGGCTCTTCGACCACTGTGCACAAAACGGCGTGTACATTATGCTGGCCCTACAACACCATGGGCCCGTTTCTACCCAGGTAAACCCCAACTGGAATGACAGCCCTTATAATGTCGCCAACGGCGGCCCCTGCCAGAACACCTTTGAATTTTTCACCAATGAAGAAGCCCGCGAGCATACCAAAAACCGCTACCGGTACATAGTGGCCCGCTGGGGATACGCCCGCAGTATTCTCTGCTGGGAGCTGTTCAACGAAGTACACTGGACGGACAACTTCCAGGCGAACAAGAATCTTGTAGCCCAATGGCACTTCGAAATGGCCGGTTACCTAAAAAGTACTGACACCAACGGGCATCTCATTACCACCAGCTACGGCGATGATTTGACCGATGAAAACGTTTGGTCGCATCCTGACTTCGACTTCACTCAGACACACATTTATATCAACAGTCCGAACATTGAACGAGCCCTGGGTAGCGGCAACCGCAATTACCTCAATGTCTTCGAAAAACCAACCCTCAACGGTGAGTTCGGGCTCGGCGGCAACGTCAACCTGGCCAACCAGGACCCCGATGGTATTCACATCCACAACGCTCTCTGGGGTGGCCTGTTCAGCGGCGCGTTCGGCACGGCCATGACCTGGTGGTGGGACAACTACATTCATCCCCGGAATCTGTATTACCACTTTTCCGGCCTTTCACAAATAGCCGGTGAAGTACCTTTTCTCGACGGGAAATTAACGCCGGCAAACACCTACGTTACCGGCGCTCCCGGCGATCTCGCCCTGACTCCTACTTTGGGTTGGAGCGGTATCGGTGAAGATGAAATTTTCATTGATCAGCATGGGCTGGTGTCACCGGCAGGAGCGGCGATAGGACAGTTCCTGTATGGCTCACAGTGGAACACGCAATACCGCAGCCCTCCTACCTTCTCTGTCAATTTTCCGGAATCGGGAGTGTTTTCCGTTACTACCGCCGCCGAAACCGGAATGGATCCCCGGATCGCCATCTGGCTGGACGGCAGCCTGCAACTCGATCAAGTGGCCAACCCCAATTCGAGTTATTCCATCACCGTGCCTGCGGGGGCACATTCCATTAAGGTAGATAACATCGGCACGGACTGGATCACCATCGCCTCCTATACGTTTGAAGGCCTGGGCTCCCAGGTGGATGCTTATGTGCTCGTTTCTACAGACGGCAATATTGCCGCAGGCTGGGCATTGAACAACCGCTACAACCACCAGTATCTTGCCGCTAACGGAGAACCTGATCCGACGCCCTCTTCTTCTGTACGGATCGAAGGTTTTCAGGACGGTAGCTACGCCGTACGCTGGTTCAATCCGCTGACAGGGATGTTTTTCGGTAACGATGTAGCTGTTGCAACCAGCGGCCAACTATCCATCCCATTGCCTTCTTTTCTTTGGGATGTAGCCTTTATCGTAGACGATTCGCCGGTAGCGGCAAAAGAGGCGAAGCGGGAACTCGCTTTTAACCTCTACCCCAACCCTGCACCGGTGGGGGCTGAGGTGGCCGTGACTTTGCCTGCGGGTAATGTGGTGCGCGGCCAGGCGGCTCTGCTCGATATGGGCGGGCGGGAGATGGGGCGTTTCACAACCAGCAATGGCCGGTTCCGGCTGCCCTCTGAAATGCCGGCTGGCCTGTACTGGATAAAAGTAGAAAGTGAAGGGAGAATAGGGGCGCGGGCTTTGGTGCTGACCAGGTGAGAGGGTAGGCCCATTCATTCCGTGGGAAACTGGTATCTTACACCTGCCCCCTACTTATGAAAACTTTGGGGCCGTATCCATAACCTGGAGGCCGGCATCCCGGAAAGCGAAAATGCCCTGCCGGATCTGCTCGACGAAACGCTCTGGAACCTCCGCTGGATACTCACCATGCAGGACCCCAACGACGGCGGTGTTTACCACAAGTGCCCCACCGCCAATTTTGAGGGTTTTGTGAAACCACAGAATGCCACTTAAGAGGTGCTATATAGTTATTTTGTTAAATTGTCAACTTTGGATCATGCTTAAAAAATTATTGTTTCTTCTTGCCGGGCTGTTTCCCATTTCAATATCTGCTCAGGTTACCATCTCCGGGTTCAACCACCTGGCACTGTCGGTCACCGACATCGAAGCCAGCACGGTTTTCTACCGCGACATCCTGGGCTTGGAGCCCATCGAAGTGCCGGACGGACTGAAAGCCATCCGCTCCTGGTTTAAATTTGGCGGCGGACAGGACCTTCACCTGCTGGCAGGCAGGACAGTACCGGTAGCCGACAATAGCCGGACCTCAAGCCACTATTCTCTCACCATCCCCGATGCCGATGAAGTGGAAGTGTTTCTGGTTAAAAAAGGCATGGACTACCACCGCCAGCAACGATTCGACGGCGCCTGGCAGATTTACATCTCCGATCCCGACGGCTACGTCATTGAACTGAACGAGCCGCCTATACACTGGGATTACCTCCTGAACGGAAAGGATCTAAGTGGCTGGGACACTTACCTCGGCCCACCCTTCCCTCCCGATAGCGAAGACCACACCGGCGCCGAGCCAATTGGCCTGAATAAAGACCCGCAGCGGGTTTTCACCATGGTATCAGAAGACGATCAGCCGGCTCTCCGCATTTCCGGGGAGCATTTTGGCGGCATCTCCACCGCAAAGGAATTTGAAAATTACCATCTCCAGCTCCAATTCAAATGGGGCCAGCAGAAATGGCATCCCCGCAAAGACGCCAAACGGGACAGCGGCGTCCTCTATCACGCCACCGGCAAGCACGGCGTCGATTGGGGCTTCTGGATGCGCTCACAGGAATTTCAGGTGCAGGAGGGCGACTGCGGTGATTACTGGGGCCTCGATGGCGCCACTATGGACATTCCCGCCAGCCGGCAGGGCGAAAAAGATTGGGTATACGACCCTGGAGGCGAGAGGATGGCCTTTGCCGCAGATACGGAGGCGGGCCGCCACTGCATCAAATCACCGGATGCGGAAAAGCCAAACGGAGAATGGAATACGCTCGACCTCTATTGCTTTGGCGGCACGGCGGTGCATATGGTAAACGGCAAAGTGACAATGGTGCTTTACAATTCCCGGCATCCTGTAGATGGTGAAATGCAGCCCCTGACAAAGGGGAAGATTCAGATCCAATCGGAGGGGGCCGAGGTTTTTTATGGAGGAATTCGGATCAGGGCGATTGATGAGATACCTGTGAAAATTTTTGGGGAAAAATGAACGTAACTATTCAGCAGTTAGCTTTTGGCGGTTGGCCGTTAGCAGGTACATGCCCTTAAGGTCAGCTTCTTCATGGGAAAACCTTTGAGGTTTCGGAAACCTCAAAGGTTTAGGGCTTCCGGCCAGCAAACAAACCTAAAAATAACGACATGACAAAGAATATCCTCCCACTCCTCTTCTCCCTGCTTGTCCTTTCAGCCCACGGGCAGAAATTTGAAGGCCTGGCGATGACGCCACCAATGGGATGGAATAGCTGGAACACCTTCGCCACCGACATCAACTAGCAACTGGTGCATGACATAGCCGACGCATTTATTGAGTTGGGGCTACGAGATGCCGGCTACGAATATCTCGTCCTGGACGATGGCTGGATGGCCTACGAGCGGGATACTGAAGGCAGCCTCATCGCCGACCCGGAGAAATTTCCCGGCGGGATGAAAGCCCTGGCCGGCTATGTCCATTCCAAGGGATTAAAGTTCGGCTTTTACAACTGTGCCGGAACGAAGGCCTGCGCCGGTTACCCGGGCACTCAAGGCAAGTATTCCGGGACATGACTGCCTGATGGTTCGCCTGCGAAAGGAAGATTAATTTACTTGGCCACTTTCTCTATAGCGACTCCCATATCGGTCATCACCTGCAGCAGATAGACCCCGGCAGGCAGGCCTTGCAGGCCCACGATCTGTTGCCCGGATCCGGAGCCTGTTATTATTCGAACCAGCCTTCCATGGATATCGAAGACTCGCAACTCCCGCAAGGGCTGAGCCGATTTTATGGTGATAACGTCCCTGGCCGGGTTGGGGAAAACTTGGAGATCAGGCCGAGTGCCTTTCGGCTCCTCCAACCCCGTGACACACTCCAGGTCCATAATCCGCTGCCAAAGCTGGTTATCAAATGAAGAGGCCGCCGGCGCAATTCCCCCCGCGCTTTCCCCCTGCCGCACCACCACCAGCCCCAGGCTGGGCACGACGTATATCTTCTGGTCGTTCTTGCCCAGGGCGGCAATCAAGTCAGCCGGCGCTTCGGGAAGGAGGCTGCCGTTGAAGGAAAATTGCAGGCCCGGCAGCATGTAGGAGGGTTTGCCGTTGAGCCACCAGAGGTAACCATAAGAGGGGTTAACTGGTTGGGAAGAATGGGTCATGGCGTTGAAATAGGCTGTATCGGAAAGGACGGCCTCCCCGTTCCAATTGCCCCGCGCAAGTGTAAAAAGCCCGAAGCGGGCCATATCGCGGGCCCGGCTGTAGAAGATATAGTTAACCCAAAACCCGCTCATCCCAATGTTGTTGCCCAGCCGGACGCGGGTGTATATGTTTTTTGTTGTGCCGGTAGCTTCTTCCATGACATCCTGTACGATGCGGTAGGCCGAGTTGTGATACGCCCACCGGGCACCAGGAGCAGCCAGGCACTGGAAGCATTCCGGGTCAAAGCAGTTGTCGATAGAGCCGACAGGTTCAAGGCTGTCATCCAGCCCGGTGGCCATGGAAATCTGGTGACGGATGGTAATGAGCCGTTCTTCTTCAAGCAGGCAGGACGTCCAACCCTCGCCCAGATAATCGCTGGTGGGATCCTCGATGCTGAGATAGCCATCTTCCTGCGCCAGTCCGACCATAACACCCATCAGGCTTTTGCCGGCGGAGGCCCAGTACCAGATGGAGTCTTGTGTGAAAGTGCCGAAATACTCCTCTACAACGATCTTACCGTCTTTGAGGATGATGAAGGCCTTGCTGTTCTTCTCTTCCACAAACTGAATGAGGCTGTCTACTTTTTCGCTGCACCAGCCCAGCTCTTCTGGTGGCAGGGCGGCCCATTCGGCGCTGCCCGTCGGTGGGAAGTAGAGGCTTTGGGAGAAGGATTGGGTAATCCAAAGTGCAATTGATAAAGTAAGGATCGTTCGCATATGTGCTTTTTTTGGTTTAGACCTGGATGGTGAGGGAAGGTTTAATTGGAGCGCGCCCCTTCAGTTAAGCCAAGGGCTTAGCCCCCTAACTGTTGGAGGCTCGCCGGCGCTGTGTGAACGAGGAAGGATTTTCGAGGTTTGACGTGTTATTCTTGATATTTGATGTTCCCTTTGCCATCTGCGGGAAGGGAACAACCAGGCAGGCCCTAGCGGCACATCAAAAATCAAACGTCAAAAATCAGGCATCAGAAATCAGACGGATACCCCTCCCGCCCGTCGGGGGAGACGCCGAAGGCGGAGAGCCTGCCCCGTACACACAGTGTCGGGGGGACTTAAACCACGAAGCCGTTCCGGGCTTCCCCGAAACGGCTTCGTTAGCGTTGTCTGCACGTTCACCGAAGGTGCAAGCAAAAACTTACTTCTTAGCCGTCCATTCTTCAATAGACTTCTTGTTCATACGCACATAGTCTTCATTCCCGGCTGCTTCGGCCAGCTTCAAAGACATTGTGGCAGCCTTGATCGCGGCTTCGGTCTTGCCGAGGTCGGCCAGGATAAGGGCCTTGCGGCGTACTTGCCAGAAGCGTGGTTCGTCACCAGCCGTTGCCTTTTCGACCCAGGCCAGGGCTTGGTTCAGATCCTTGCCTGATTCATGGTAGTAGGTGGCGGCAGCGAAGTAATCATTTTGGCTGGGGCCTCCCATAACGCGTTCGATGGAAGCCATCACCTGCTCGTCCGTATTAACCTGCAAGGGAAGAGTGACCATAGTTTTTGCCCAGGACAGAACGATGTCGGCAGAATTGGGTTGAACATTGGCTATGTTGAAAGTCATAGACTCCACATGCGCATCTCCTTTCATCGGTTTCACAGATACCGTGGCAGCCGGCTCTTTTTCCAGATAGCTGTTCCAGCTACCACTTTCATAAGGGTAGAACATAAACTTCCACTCGCTGGCATTCGGGTTGGCCAATACGGCGTAGTCACCTGCTTTCATGGCAGTACCCAGGATCTCAACATCTTTGCTGAACGAGAACTTGGTGGCAGCATTAGCTCCCAGGCGCCAGGGCTTGCCAAAAGGAACCAGGCCATCTTCGGCAAAAATTTCGCGTCCCTTCACCGCCGGGCGGGAATAAACAATCGTCACATCCGTAAGGCCTACCGCCTGCTTTAATTCACTGGAAGGACTAGGAGCAGGGGTTTCAATTTGCGCAGAAAGGTCCAGCGCAGAAAAAGAAATCAGCAGCAGCATCGCGCTGATATTCAGTAACACTTTTCTCATTATAACTTGGTTTTGATTTTAAAATTGGCAAATTTCGCGCCTAAATTAGTTCTTTTAGCCAGCATAGTTAACATTTCGAACCTTTTTTACATTTCTTTAAGATATGACCATAGCTATTATTGCCCACGATGGGAAGAAAGCCGACATGGTGGCCTTTATTAAAGACCACACTGAGCTCTTCCAAAAGAAGCACATTCAATTGATCGCAACCGGAACTACCGGCTCTCATCTGGAAAAAGCCGGACTGGAAGTTCAGAAAATGGAAAGCGGTCCGATGGGCGGCGACGCCCAGATTGCCAGCCGCCGTTCGGCTGAGCTCACGCCGAAGCCTGGTGGAAGGCAAGATCGATATGGTCATCTTTTTCCGCGATCCGCTGGGTAAACATCCCCATGAAGTGGACGTCAATATGCTGATGCGGCTGTGTGACGTCTACAATATTCCGCTGGCAACCAACCACGCGGCGGCGATGCGGTTTATACAGAATTTGTAAAGAACATTCAAAGACCATGAAATACCTGAAGAACAACCAATTGCCCACCATCCTGCCCGATTGGCGGGGTAATCCGCACGATGGCCAACGCTTCCACTACATCCATGAACCGTTTTATCCCTCTTACCGGAACCTGTTGAAGTGGCAGTTTAGCGCCAATCCTCAGCGGGCGGAAAAAAAGGCGGATAACTGGGCGCCTGCCCTGGGTAATGACTTCGACTATCTGAAGGACAAACAGCAGGACTGCATCGCCTGGCTGGGCCACGCCACCTTCCTCATTCAACTCAACGGTATCCGGCTCATCACCGACCCCATCTTCAATGGGCTCCCCTTTCTAAAAAGGAGAGTTGGGCTCCCCTTCCCCCTGGAGCAGATCAGAGATATCGACTATATCCTGCTCTCCCACGACCACCGCGACCATTGTGATAAGCGCAGCATCCAGGATCTTTTGAAACACAACCGTCCCCGGAAGATACTGGCGCCCCTGAAGCTGTCCGGCGTTATTGCTTCCTGGGTTGGGGAGATACCCATCGAGGAGGCTGCCTGGTACCAAACCTACCACACCGAAGGCATAGAAATCACATTCCTGCCCACCCGCCACTGGAGCCGCCGCGGCTTATTCGACTTCAACCGCGTATTGTGGGGCAGCTTCCTGATCCGGGCTGGAAACAAACAGATTTACTTTGGTGCCGACAGCGGTATGGGGCCGCATTTTGAAGAAATCGGCCGGCTCTTCCCGGATATTCAATACGCCATGATCGGCATCGGAGCCTACAAGCCGTCCTTCATGATGCAGGAGATCCATACCAGTCCAGGGGAAGCCCTGCAGGCCTTTCAGCAACTCGGCGCCGAAAGGCTCATACCCATGCACTATGGCACCTACGACCTGTCGGACGAGCCCGCTAGTGAGCCTTATTATGAAATCCAGCGCCATTTTGACGAAGCGGGCCTGCCGGAAAAACTATTGTTGCCGGCGGTAGGGGAACCAGTTGAACTGAGTATCTATTAAAATGCTGGCTATCGCACCGGGCAAGGCCATTCGGATGTATCTTTTCGAAGGCAGCCAACGCATGACCGGTGTGATGGCCTACATACAGGTTTTTGACGAAAAATTCTGGTTGGGAGTCGTTAAAAGCATCGGAGCCTACTTTTTGGCGCAGGCCGTTACCACCGTACTGTTTTTGCTGGCCGGCCTGGTGCTCTATGTCTGGCTGTCTCTATAATTTTTTGGTTACCTTTGCCATCTGAATATTATAACCAAATAAGCCAAACTTTTAACATGCAATCAGCCGTCGTTTTCTGTGGCGCCAATACCGGCGCCAATGCCCTGTACTCCGAAGTGGCCGCCGAATTGGGCCAGGCCATGGCCCAACGCGATATTCAGGTTGTCTACGGTGCGGGAAAAGTTGGTTTAATGGGGGTATTGGCCGATGCCGCCCTCCAGGCGGGAGGGAAGGTCATTGGCGTGATCCCATTCTTTCTACGTAAAAAAGAGATCTGCCACGAGGAACTCAGCAATCTCTATGTGGTGGATAGCATGCACGAACGCAAGATCAAAATGGCTCAATTATCCGATGCCGTCATCGTGCTGCCCGGCGGTTATGGCACGATGGATGAGGTATTCGAAATGCTGACTCTGGCGCAGCTCGGCCAGGGGCAACACCCCGTCGGCATCCTCAACATCAACGGCTTCTACAATGCCCTTATCGCTCAACTGGACCACATGGCGGCTGAGGGCTTCCTTAAACCCGCCCACCGTGAACTGCTGATAGTGGCCGACACCATAGGGGAACTCCTGGATCGGCTGGAGGGCTATCAGGCGCCGCCAAAGGAAGGAAAGTGGATCAAATTGTGAGGAGTGAGGAGTGAGGGGTGAGGAGGGTATCAGGGAGTAGTGAGTGGTGAGCAGTGAGTGGTGTGTCAGTGTATCAGTGAACCCGTGTATTAGTTTGGCCACAAGTACCTGTTCACCATCCTATTGGGACAAGTATTACTCGGCAACGCTAGTATAAAAGCCAGGAAAAACGTAATTTTGCCGCCGCAAATTTAATCATTTTTGCCGCTGAGCGGTTAAACAAGGGAAGCCAACGGGCTCTTTGACAAATTGTGAGGCTTCCATACAACTCCCACAATTTGTCAAAGAAATAATTTTTAACATAACAAACCGGAGATCAATGCAATCAGTAGAACAAAAGCTGAAGTATAAAGTCAAAGATATCAACCTGGCGGAATATGGCCGCAAGGAGATCGAACTGGCGGAAGCCGAAATGCCTGGCCTGATGGCCCTGCGTCAAAAGTACGGCAAAGAAAAGCCGCTACAGGGTGCGCGCATCGCCGGCTGCCTGCACA
>JAGQXQ010000093.1:0-759 GCA_020436535.1 Phaeodactylibacter sp. | reverse complement strand
GTGCTCATCGAAACCCTGGTGGAATTGGGCGCCGACGTCACGTGGTCTTCCTGTAATATTTTTTCCACCCAGGACCATGCCGCTGCAGCCATTGCCGCCGCCGGCATCCCCGTCTACGCCTGGAAAGGCCAGGCCGAAGAAGAGTTCTGGTGGTGTATCGAACAAACCCTGTTTGCCTTCGAAGATGGCCAACCGCTGAACATGATCCTCGACGATGGTGGGGACCTGACCAACATCGTACTGGATAAGCACCCGGAACTAGTTGCCGGTGTCAGGGGGCTGAGTGAAGAAACCACCACCGGAGTACACCGCCTCTATGAGCGCATGAAAAAGGGCACCCTGCCGATGCCGGCCTTCAACGTGAACGACTCTGTCACCAAGTCCAAATTCGACAATAAATACGGTTGCAAGGAATCGGCGGTAGACGCCATTCGCCGCGCCACCGATATCATGATGGCCGGCAAGGTTGCCGTCGTTGCCGGCTATGGCGACGTGGGCAAAGGCACTGCCGCTTCGCTGCGGGGCGCCGGCTGCCGCGTAATTGTTACCGAGATCGACCCCATTTGCGCCCTGCAGGCCGCCATGGACGGATACGAAGTGAAGCGCATGGAGAACGCCATCTCCCGCGCGGATATCGTCGTCACGGCCACCGGCAACCTGAATATCGTCTCGGAAAAGCACTTCCGCCTGATGAAGGACAAAACGATCCTCTGCAACATCGGCCATTTCGACAATGAGATCGATGTCGCCTGGTTGAAG
>JAGQXQ010000502.1:6581-11458 GCA_020436535.1 Phaeodactylibacter sp. | reverse complement strand
AGTTTACAATGGAAAATCTAATGTACTGAAAGCGGGTAATAGGGAGGATATGACAGGGATTGTGAGTGGGATAATAGCTTTTGAGATGTTGTACAAATGAAAGTGATGTGAAATGTTTTTTTGAAGTTTTGTTGCCCACTGTTGTGTTATACCCATTTAGGTTACGGATTACAGCCTACAAAAATAAGGGTTTAACCTATTCAAGTCAAGGGCTTCATAATATTAAGTTAACATCAGCCGTTTCAACAATTTGGGATTTAATTTGGTTCCACACTTCTATTTTTTTTCCTCCAGTCTTGTTTTCACTCCTTTATCCATGAATAATTTGGTGTCCAGACATCCGGGCAAAAAGCTATTTGGGAAATTATTTTTCTGCCACAAGGGCAATAACAGCCCCCTTTTCACGCCAGCTTTCATAGGTCTTTTTTTTCCGGGAAGTCATTTTTTTGGAAAAATCATTTTTTTATTTTTTATTGTGGTGCAGGCAATCCGGGCTAAGGGATTCCCACCCTTTGAAATTCCCCTGCATATGTAAGAATTAGATGGCCATAGTAGGTTAATAATGAATGACTGCGCTAAGGAGTAACAATGAATCAGGCGCTGTTGTTCTTTGGCCTATGTGGAAGCACTCACAGCACCTTAATCAATAACCAAGGTATGGAACGCGTACAGTTTTCAATGGAATACATCTTTCGGGCTTCACCTAGTATTCTTTATACTTTTTTCACTACCCCAGCCTGCCTCGTTCGCTGGTTCTGTGATGAGGTAGATATTCAGGGTAGTGTATTTACCTTCTTTTGGAGTGGCTCCGATGAAGTGGCGGAAGTGATCGAGGATGTCGAGGATGAACGCATTCGCTTTCGCTGGCTGGAGGCAGAAGATGAAGCGGAATACCTTGAATTCAATATTTCCAAGTCTCCTGTCACTGGAGAAACTATTCTGATCATTACAGATTTCTGCGATGAGGATGAACTCCAGGACCAAAAGCAGCTATGGGATAGCCAGATACAGGAACTCAAAAAAGAGACCGGCGGGTAAAATTGCCCGGCCCCAAAAGCAAAGGCCATCCCGGAGAGCATCCGGGATGGCCTTTGTTTTCGAAGCCCGCCTGATGCACTCAGGCGCATTGGTGTGTAGCACGGTGCAGAGGATCATGATGATCCCCGCCACCACCCACAGGCCCGCCAGCAGTATAGAACTACGATGCAATGTGAAAGCCCTTTGCACTCAGAACCGGAAGTAGCAGGAGGGAATTTCCTGTCTCCGCCTAATTACCCATAGTTCTCCACAAGGCTCCAGATGACCAGTATGACTCCAGCCAGGGCAAATAGCCCTGCCATAAAACTGAACAAACCTGCCAGAGAAATGATGACGCTGATGATGGCCAGCCCAATGGCCACCAACAGTAGCAATATGCCCAGGCGGAATTTATTGTCATCCCAGACGTCCTGTGACTGCTCTTCCCCGGCAAGTCGACGCTTTTTCATCTTCTGCTCCAGCCGGTTCAGCCGTTTTTCGTACTTCTCACTATTGCGTTCCAGTTTTGCCTGCGCTTTTTGCAGACGCTCTTTATCAACTGATATCCCTTCTTCTTTCTGAACAGAAGGAAGGACCCGCACCGCCGCCGCCTGTGCGGCCTGCGAAGTAAAAAATAGAATCATGAATACCATCCATATCTTGTATCCTGTCTTCATAAGATTGAGTATTTTTAAGAACCTTCCCTTGGGGGCACCATCAAAATAATTACCTTTATTTCACAAATAGATGACAATCTATATACAAACGCGGAATTTGGCAGTACGGAACCGGCCCTCCAGCTTTTTCCGGCCATTGCCTCCTCCTGGAACCGGCCGGAAAAAGCTGGCAAAAGAAACTTTACAAACATCGCAAATAACGGAGGATTATGAAAGTTTTTTTCGGAATGGCCCTGGATGACACAGCCTTTCCTCTCCCGGAATACACCACAGGAGGCGTCCAATACCTTGGCCCTCAGGGTATCCTTTATTTCCTGGAAGCCCACCTCGGCCTTCTGGGCCATCCCTCCGATGATGAATACCTACGCATTGAGCAGTACCGGCAGGCCATCCGGCGGCAATTGCAATCTACTTCCGGCCTCTTTTATGTAGCCTCTTTCGAGGCCGACCAGTTTGCCACCGCCACTAACCTGCTGGAGCGCCGCGACGAGCTGCTGCTCGCAGGCTGGGATTTCCAGCTGGCCGATTCCCTCCCGGAACGCCTCCGATGCCTGGCCGAGCTGGAACAAATGCTTCGAGAAGGTAAGGGCGGCCTCCGCTTGTCGGTCGGCTATGCCGGCCGTTTTACCGCCGTGCTGGAGGCTCTGCCCCGTCGGAAATTACCACTGGATACTCTCTTCGTAAACGAGCCCAGGGAACTACTGCCCGTCCACTTCCAGCGCCTTTTTGCACTACTTCAGGAACAGGGTGTGGATATCCGGCAATTGCCCCCCCCTGAAATAAAGGGCGAAAGCGACCTGGCTCAGTTTCAACGTACCCTGAGCAGTAAAACTCCGGGCAACAAAAAACAACCCCTAAAGGGCGACGGGTCCTTGCTCTTACTCCGCGGGAAACGCGAATCGAGCCTGGCCGCCTACCTGGCGCAATTGCTCCGACTCAACCCCAACTTTAGGCCTGCCTGCCTCATTTCGGGGCAGGACAGCACCCTGGGGCATGCCCTCATACAGGAAGGGCTGCCCGGCCTGGGGCAGCTCTCCGCATCCCTGGCGCGCCCCACTCTGCAAGTCCTCAAACTGGTGACCGTCTTTCTCTGGGAACCGATCGACCCCTATAAAATCATGGAGTTCGTCTCCCTGTCCGCCAAACCGCTGGAAAAGGAACTGGCCAACCGGATCGCCGCCCAAATGGCTCAAACACCCGGGATTGACAGCGATGCATGGAGGGCCACCATCGCCCGTTATTTTGATGAAATGCGGGAGCGGGCGGCCCACGATTCCGGCATTGACCTGAAAAAGATCGACTACCAATACAATTTCTGGTTCCGGCGCCAACGCTATGATATCGCTCAGTCGGTCCCCAAAGAAGACGTCATTAAAATATTCGCCTACCTGGCGCAATGGGCCTTTGAGTGTTTTGAGGAAGAAGGCAGCAAGAACAATTCCCTGCTGGTGCTCAGCGAACAGGCCAAAAGGATCCGGGAGCTACTCGAAGCGCTGCCCGAAGAACAATTGTCCAACCTCGAACTGGAGCGCATTGTCCGCACCATCTATGAGCCGGCGCCCGTACAGTTGCGCGGCCGGGAATGCAACTTCCTGCCGTACGTCCAGCAACCCCACGCCTTCATTGGCGAGGCGCCTCAATTGCTGTGGTGGACCTTTACGCAAAACGAACCTGTCCACTTCTTTTCCCGCTGGTATCAGCCCGAGGTCAGCTATATGGACAAACAAGGGATTGCGCTGCAAGGGCCGGCGCTGGAAAATGCCCGGCTCATCTGGCAGCGGAAACGGCCCATTCTGCATTGCCGGGAAAGATTGCTACTCGTTCTCCCGGAAATGGCCAACGGCCAGGAGGCCCATCCACATCCGCTGTACGGCGACCTGCAGGCCGCTTTTTCCGGGCTTGACGCCATCAGCCTCAACCTGGAGATGGACAAGCGTGCGCCGGCAACTCCCTTCCACTCGTTTTTCGAACTGCCCAGCTATGTGCAGCTCGAACGCCGAAAGCTAGGCCAGCCCAAACCCTTCCTCCGAATCCGATCCGCCGCCAAACTGGGCCGCCGGGAAGAAGAAACATTCAGTAGCCTGAACGACCTGTTCTACTACCCCTATCAATGGGTGTTCAAACACCAGATTCGCCTGCGCAAATCTTCTATCCTCAGTATTGTCAGGGAAAACACCCTTATGGGCAACCTGGCGCACCGCTATTTTGAAAAGTTGTTGCGAGAAGACACCCGGCAATGGAATCAGCAACAGCTGGAAGCTTTTATCGACCGGGAAACACCAGGCCTGCTACGGCGTGAAGGGGCCGTCATGCTACTCTATGGTAAAGAACCAGAACGCGCCAGCTTCGTCCAACGGGTGAAATACGCCGCCTGGAGCCTGGTCAAACACATCCGGGAAAACGGCTGGGAAGTCCTGGAAACTGAAAAACCACTGGAAGGCCCATTCATGGGCATCTCCATCAACGGCCGGGCCGACCTCGTGCTCCAACGTGGCGAAGAACGGGCCGTCATCGACCTCAAGTGGCGCGGAGCACGCTACCGCGAACAAAGCATCCGCAATGAGGAAGACCTGCAGTTGGTACTGTACGCCCGCCTGCTGGGCGCGGGCCACAGCTGGGCGCATACCGCCTATTTCATCATGGAAAGGGGCCTGCTCCTCGCCCGCAATAATCACGCCTTCCAGGACATCAATGCCGTGGCCCCCAATGAAGATTTCGTAGAGGCCAATCAACGAATACTCAGCCGCATGGAAGCCACGTATAACTGGCGAATGGAACAGATCCGGAAAGGAGAAGTTGAGATCCGCTGTGAACAGACCCGGCTGAGCCTTGAAGACGCCTACAGCGGCCAGCCTCTAATGGATATTCTGGAAATGAAAGAGGAGGATGCCGCCTTTGATGACTACCGCACACTGATCAATCTCATCGAATAAAAAAGAAAATAGCACTTGTCTTTGTTTTTATCTTTATTTTTTTTTAATTTGTACAGTTGAAATTGAGCTCTGCTATTTCGATTAAAGGATAAACCTCAGGTGCTAAGTAATTCCCTCGAAAGCTCTTTTATTATAGAAGAAAATATAATAATTTCGCCTACGTTATTATTCCATCGTAATCAGCGAGATTATCCCCTCGAAGCGAAGTTCAACTCCTGGCCCCACTTTGAGAAACCTACTCACAACCTGC
>JAGQXQ010000502.1:3147-6486 GCA_020436535.1 Phaeodactylibacter sp. | reverse complement strand
CATTCGCCTGCCGGAATCATAATTTTTCAAACTGGTAAAACCATATTGTACTATGAAGCTCAGAGTTTTACTTCTGGCTTTTGGCCTTCTGTTTTTGTTGAGCCAAAATGCATATTCTCAATTCCCAGCCCGATGTATTGATGTATTAGTCACCGTTGAAGGCGGAGGGGATCAGGTTGTAACCTGCGAAGGTGACGGCATTGCCGAGACCATCAATTTTTCTGCGACCTCGCTGGCAATGCCGGTCAGCTTTTTAATCACCGATGAAAATAATATCATTCTTAGGGTCAGCATCCGCGGGATGCTTACCTTTGAAGGCCTGGGTGTAGGCACCTTTCGCGTGTATGCCTTTTCCTGGATGGGCCAAATAAGAGCCTTCACCGGGCAAGACGCCACCACCTCCCGACTGGGTTCTTATTGCGGCAATTTGAGTGACAACTTCATCACCGTCACCAACTTTACCCCCGATGGTGGAGCCGTGGCCACTGATGACGGCAACACTTCCGAGACCGTTTGTGTCGGCGATGGTGTTCCCGATGTGATCAATTTCACCACTACTGCCACTAACCCACAGAACTACGCCTACATCATTACCGATGAAAATAATGTAGTCATCACTGTTGCTGCCGGTGATAGTTTCGACTTTGACGGCGCCGGCGTGGGCGTCTGCCGGGTTTGGGGTATTTCCTATGCCGGTGCGCTTACTGCTATGCCCGGCGATGTGGTAGGAGACGCCCAACTTTCCGACAACTGCTTCGGGCTGTCGGAAAACTTCATCGAGATCACCCGATCACAGCCTGACGGCGGCACGGTTGAACTTACCAACGGCGAAACCGCCGCTACCGTCTGTGTGGGCGACGGCCAGGATGATATCCTGTCCTTTACCAATCAGACGAGTTCTCCAGTTCCCTATACCTTTGTTATTACCGACGACAACAACATCATCCTCGATATCGTCGACGGCAACTCGGCTAACTTTGAAGGCGCAGCCGCAGGCATCTGCCGCATTTGGGGACTTTCGTACACCGGCACGCTGACAGCCAGCCCGGGTGATGATGCCGCCACCGTGGCGCTGAGTGACGATTGCTTTGAATTGTCCGCCAACTTCATCGAAGTTACCCGCCAGGAAGCCGACGGCGGTATGGTATCCCTCGACGATGGCAGTACGGATGCAGTGGCGTGCGTGGGCGATGGCGTGCCCGATGTTTTCAACTTTACCAACACCTCCGTGGGCGCCGACAACTATACCTATCTGATTACGGATGAGAACAATATAATACTAGCTATCAATGACGACGGAAGCGCCGATTTCGATGGTGCATCCACCGGTGCCTGCCGGGTTTGGGGCCTGGCCTACGGCGGCGCCCTGCTCGCGGAAGTAGGTGATGACGCCGCCACCGCCGCCCTGGCGGACGGATGCTTCGGCTTGTCTGACAACTTCATCACCATCCGGCGAGAAACCGTTGACGGCGGTACGGTGGCTATGCCCAATGGCAATACCATCCGCTATACCTGCCCCGGTGACGGTAATCCGGACATCGTTATGTTTGAAAACACCGGCTCCGGAACGGGTTCTTATACCTATGTCATCACGGACGACAACAACATTATCCTGGCTCTGCCCGATGGCGACAGCAATGACTTCGACGGCGCACCCGCCGGCACCTGCCGCGTCTGGGGGCTGGCCTACACCGGTAATATTACGGCAATGGCCGGCGATGATGCCGCCGCCGTAGCCCTCAGTGACCAGTGCTTCGACCTGTCCGATAACTTTATCACTGTCATACGGGAAGTACCCGATGGCGGTACCGTGGCCATGCCAGACGGCAACACCACCCGCTATACCTGTCCTGGTGACGGCATGGCTGATATTGTCCTATTTGACAGTACGGGGACCTCCAGCGGGCCTTATACCTACGTCATCACCGATGAAAACAACATTATTCTGGCTCTGCCGGGCGACGATAGTAATGACTTCGACGGCGCACCCGCCGGCACCTGCCGGGTATGGGGACTGGCCTATACCGGTAATGTAACGGCGATGGTGGGCGATGATGCCGCCGCCGTAGCTTTGAGCGACGACTGCTTTGACCTGTCCGACAACTTTATCACCGTTGTGCGCGAAACGCCGGATGGCGGCACGGTGGCCATGCCAGACGGCAATACCACTCGTTATACCTGCCCGGGAGACGGTATGCCGGATATCGTTAGGTTCGACAGCACCGGAACTTCCAGTGGGCCCTATGCCTACGTAATAACTGATGAAAACAACATCATCCTGGCTTTACCCGCTGGCGATAGCAATGACTTCGACGGCGCACCCGCCGGCACTTGCCGGGTCTGGGGATTGGCCTATACCGGTACTGTCACGGCGATGGTGGGCGATGATGCCGCCGCCGTAGCCCTGAGTGACGACTGCTTCGACCTGTCCGACAACTTCATCACCGTCATCCGGCAAGCACCCGATGGCGGTACGGTAGCACTCAGTGATGGCAGCAACCTGGCCTTCACCTGCCCGGGTGATGGTAATCCGGATATCCTGATGTTTGACAGCACCGGAACGGCCGGGCCATCTTACACCTATGTGATCACTGATGAACAGGAGATCATCCTGGCGCTGCCCGGCGGCGATAGCAATGACTTTGACGGCGCACCTGAAGGCATTTGCCACGTTTGGGGTTTGGCCTATACCGGTACCCTCACCGCTGCGGTAGGCGACACTGCTTCAACAGCAATGCTTAGTGACGATTGTTTCGACCTGTCCGACAACTACATCGCCGTCGTACGGCAACAGCCGGAAGCCGGGCTCGTACAAATGCCGAATGGAGAAACGACCCGTTATACCTGCCCCGGTGACGGCATGCCCGATATTGTTATGTTCGATAGCCTGGGCGCCGGTATTACGCCCTATGCTTATGTGATCACCGATGAGAACAACATCATCCTGGCTCTGCCCGATGGTGATAGTAATGACTTTGACGGCGCGCCCGCCGGCACCTGCCGGGTATGGGGACTGGCCTATACCGGTAATATCACCGCAAGTGTGGGTGATGATGCCGCCGTCGTAGCCCTGAGCGACGACTGCTTCGACCTGTCTGACAACTTCATCACCGTGATCCGGGAAGTGCCGGACGGTGGTACGGTGGCCATGCCCAACGGCGAAACAATACGCTACACCTGCCCGGGCGATGGCAATCCGGATATTGTAAGATTCGACAGTACCGGAACTTCTTCGGGTGCTTATACCTATGTGATCACCGACGAGAACAATATTATCCTTGCCCTGCCCGATGGGGATAGTAATGACTTCGACGGCGCGCCCGCCGGCGTCTGCCGGGT
>JAGQXQ010000502.1:0-3089 GCA_020436535.1 Phaeodactylibacter sp. | reverse complement strand
CCCTGAGCGACGACTGCTTTGACTTGTCTGATAACTTTATCACCGTCATTCGCGAACAGCCTGATGGCGGAACCGTAGCTACTGAAGATGGAGAAAACCAGGTGGCAATCTGCCCCGGTGACGGCAACCCGGACATCGTCCGGTTTGACAGTAGCGGAACGGCCGGCCAGTATGTCTATGTGGTGACCGATGAGAACAATATCATCCTGACGCTACCCGACGGCGACAGCCTTGACTTCGACCTCGCCGGCATCGGCATCGGCCGGGTATGGGGGTTGGCCTATACCGGTAATATCACCGCAATGGTGGGTGATGATGCCGCCGCCGTAGCTCTGAGCGACGACTGTTTCGACTTGTCCGACAACTTCATTACCGTGATCCGGGAAGTGCCGGATGGCGGCACGGTGGCCATGCCCAACGGCGAAACAATACGCTACACCTGCCCGGGCGACGGCAATCCGGATATTGTGATGGCCGACAGCAGCGGAACCAGTGGTTTGTATGTTTATGTGATCACCGATGATGACAACAACATCCTGATGCTACCCGACGGCGACAGCTTCGATTTCGAAACCGCTCCTCCGGGTGAATGCCGAATCTGGGGATTGGCTTATTCCGGTACCATCACGGCGGGAATAGGAGACAATGCGGCAACCACCCCGCTTTCCACGGACTGTTATGACCTGTCTGACAATTTCATCACTATCATTCGCGATGTGCCGGTGGGAGGTACCGTTTCCATGCCGAATGGAGACACCATTCGTTATACCTGCCCGGGCGACGGTAATCCGGACATCGTACTATTCGATAGCACCGGCGCCGTCGGCCAATATGTATACGTAATAACGGACGAAGAGAACGACATCATCGCCCTGCCTGATGGGGACAGCTTTGACTTTGACAGCGCTCCTCCCGGAGAATGCCGGGTTTGGGGGCTGGCCTTTACGGGCAACGCTACCGCTTCGATAGGCGATAATATATTTACCATGGACCTGGGCGACGACTGCTTCGACCTATCCGCCAACTACATTACGATCATCCGGCAGACGCCGGATGCCGGGGAGATCGGCACTCTTGCCGGCCCGGTCAGCCTAGAGATCTGCGTTGGGGATGGGATTCCGGATAGCGTCACCTTTATCGTTGATGGAGCCTCCAACAATGACTACCTCTTCGTGGTCACGGACGAGAACGACTTCATCATCAGCGCCCTCAATGACCCGTCATTCGACTTTGACAATGCCGTGTCAGGCGTCTACCACGTTTACGGCCTGGCCTACACCGGCCAGCCGGTAGTCATCCCAGGGGACAACCTCTTCCTGGTCGATCTTTCCACGGACTGTTATGACCTGACCAACAACTTTGTAGAAATCACAGCCACCGGTGTGGATGGGGCTACCATTTTCACCGATTTGGGAGTGGGGGTCAACCTCATCAACCTTTGTGTGGGCGACGGCATAGCGGATAGCCTGGAGTTTTTCACCACGACCAGTACCCTCAGCGCCAGCTATACCTTTGCCATTACCAACGAGAATGGGGTCGTTATCGGATTCCTGCCACCGGGAAATATCTTCAACTTCGAGCTTGCCGGAGCGGGCATTGCCAATGTCTGGGGTATTTCCTACACCGGCAACCTGACGCTCAATGTCGGCCAGGTGATTATCGGAACGCCCCTTTCTGACGGTTGCTACAACCTGTCGGATAATGTGATCACCATCATCCGGGACTTTCCGGAAGGAGGACAGGTAGCCACTGACGAAGGCGAAACAGATATCCTGGTCTGCCTTGGCCCGGATGACGGCATTGTGAATTTCATCTCTACCAGCACCTCTATCAATGCCTATGCCTATTTGCTGACGGATACGAACTTCATCATTCTGGATGTGTATGAAGATGAGATGATCGACTTTGCCCAATTGGCGGAAGGAGACTATCTGGTGGTGGGCCTGTCTTACACCGGTATGCTGAATGACATCATTGGTGAGGATGCTGTGGACTTCACGCTGGCCACCAGTTGTTTTCAGCTGTCCGACAACTTTGTCTACGTCACCCGCGGCCCTGCCGTCGACGGAGGGGAGGTTACCACCGGGAGCGGGCTGGATACCATTTACCAGTGCCCGGGTGATGGCATGGCCGACCTGGTCGATATGCAAACCAGCAGCCAGGATCTGGTGTACCGTTATATCATCACCAATGCCAATGACCGGGTCATCGTGGCGGATGTCATTAACCCCGTAATTGACTTTGAAGGAGCTGGGGCCGGTGTTTATCACATATGGGGGGTTTCCGTGACCGGCCCGATCACGCTGAACTTTAATGACAACCTGCTGAACACTCCGGTTTCTGAAAGCTGTTACCAACTGTCCGCCAATTTTATCACTGTTGTTCGCGAAGCACCGGCAGGAGGCTCGGTCTTTACCAGCGATACTTCGGATGCCGTAAGTGTTACAGTCGGTGATGGGATAGCTGATGAAGTTAGTTTTATCAGCATTGGGGCTTCCAACTCCAATTTCGTCTACGTCATTACGGATGAAGACAATATCATCCTGGGTGTCATCGATGGCGATACATTCGACTTTGAAGACGCCGGCCCGGGCGTGTGCCGGGTTTGGGGGCTGGCCTACACCGGCAACCTGATTGCTATGGTTGGCGATACGGCCTCAACCGCTGTGCTGACCGACGATTGCTGGGACCTTTCGGACAACTTTGTCACGATAACCCGAACCGAAGGGCCGCAACGCCCCGCGCCCGGGCAACAAGGTACGATCCTGTCCCTCGATGTAGCGCCGAATCCAGCGGTTGACTTTGCGGTCGTCCGCTTTACCCTGGGTACGGAAGCAGAAGCAGTAACCACCCTTCGCATCCTGGACAGCAATGGCCGGATAATGCAGGCTGAGCGAGTGGCGTCCACGGCCGGCGAGAACCGGTATGAACTACAGATCGGCAACTGGTCCGGTGGCCTCTACGTGGCCTACCTGATCAATGGCACGGAAATGAAAGCCCAGAAACTGATGGTCCTTAGGCCATAAGATTCTGAGACGGGTAGCCGTCTAAGGCTGGACAAAGCCGGAAGTCGGACACGAGCGAAGCGA
>JAGQXQ010000501.1:2925-10322 GCA_020436535.1 Phaeodactylibacter sp. | reverse complement strand
CTTTCTACCGGAGCACTTCCTGGGGGGAGGTCAACGAAGCGCTGACCAATGGTTACAGCCATTGCCGGGCGACTGTGCTCAACATTTCCGGAACCATGGATGATGGTTCTACCCCTGGCTATGAACTGGTGAAACGGCTTTTCAAAACGGACATTTACCTGGGCACGTTCTCCTTCCCCATGTTGCACGAATCGTTTTTATCGGAAGCCGCCCTGGCTTATCCGCTGGTGTACCGCCAGTACTGCGATTCCGCCGAGGTGGCCACTCTGCGCCGGGATGCCGATACTTACAGTGCGCTGGCTGGCGTTGTGACTACTTTTTTTGACCACTGCCTTAAAAACGGGGAGCTGAACATGAACCCGGGGAATGTTGAAATTGATATCACCTATCAACCTCCCTTATCTTTCCCTTCAAAAGATAGTGTGCTCACCCTCTATTCCACCCATGGAATAGATACCATAAAAACACTTTATCAGCAATTTCAGAATATTTCTCCCCGGGCCAGAATGAACATATACCCAGTTTTAGCCCGGATGTCGGAAAACAAAGAACCGGATAGCAAAATAGCATTCCTGAAATTCTTACTGGATTTCCATCCAGAGGACTGGAGGCTGCTCAAGCAGATTTCGGACTGCTACCTGGAGTTCGATGCTAAAAAAGAAGCTCGTAAATACTATAAGCTTGCCCAGGATTATTGTGATGATTATGAAGTTCGCGTGGAAATAAAAGAAAAACTGCGGTTGGTGGAGGGTTCATGATATCCACCTGATTAGCAACTCACTCAAAGTTTTGCTATTTTTGAAAATCTCCTTAAACACTCAAAACTAAGCCCTATGCCAGTCCTCTACAGGCTCTTCGCGCTCTTTTATTTTTTTTGGTTACTGAATATGGCCGGGCTGGCACAAAACTGCTCCCCCACCACCTACTATTTCCCGGTGGGCAATATTCCATACGGTTACAGCATGGACAACACTGCCGACGGCGGGTATATTCTGGTGGGAACCATAAACAATGCCACCCAGGGTACGGGCAAGGATGTCCACGTCATCCGGTCCGACGCATTCGGCAACGAAATTTGGGCCCGCACCTACAGCTGGGAAAGGGATGATACCGGCGCCGGCATCCGTCAACTGGCGAATGGAGAATATGTAGTTGTTGGCACAACAGACAGCCCTTCGATCGCCTCGGCGCAAAGCAGTATCCTGTTGTTCCGGATAGACGCAACGGGCAACCTGCTCTGGCAAACCACCTTCGGTACGGGAGGCTCTTTCAGCTATTCGGGAAATGATATTGAAATAGCGCCGGACGGCAACTTCATTATTGCCGGCAGCCTGGAGGCGCCCGGTTTCCCGCAGGCAACCGGCGAAATGGTACTGCTGAAAACCGATCCCGCCGGCAATGTGGTGGCGCAACGCACATTGAGCCTGTTCGTCCCTGATACGCAAACCGGCCAGATTGGCCCGGGCAACAGCCGCGCTCACAGCATATTCTTCGGAGCCAACGGCGACTGCATCTTCACCGGGCTCACGCTACCACAAAGCCAGTTCTGGCCCACCGGCGGGTATTTATCAGTCGTCCGCACTACTCCCAACCTCGACATCATCTGGCAGCAGAGCCCCCTCGACGGCTTCTGTGGGCTGCCGGGCGGGCGGGGCGGGCTGGAGTACGAGGACGGAAGCCTCTACCTCATTATCGGTGAAGAATGGGGGGGCTGTTTTGATTATTTCACCGGTTCCCGCCTGGTCAAAATGGAAGGAAACGGAAACTTTCTTTGGTCAAAACCCCTGGGCATCGGCGAAGCAAGCGACATGATATTGGCGCCCGATGGCAATTTGGTTTTTTCCAAAACCAGGAATATCGCCATGGTAGACACTTCCGGAGTCATCATTTGGGAAAGCCCCATCATTGCTTCTTTTTATAGCGGACGCGGCAACAACCTGAACATCACCGCCAGCGGCGGTTATATCCTCTCCGGAAGAATCGGCCAGGCTGCCGTCCTGGTGGAATTTGACTCCCTGGGCAACAACTGTTCCAATACACTGGAAGGCGCCGTCTTTATCGATACGGATGGCGACTGCATCCGGGACAGCGCTGAAATGCTGGTGGAAAACGCCATCCTGAAAGTTACGCCGGATGATCAGTTTTCCAATACGGACGCCAATGGCTTCTTCCGGTTTCAGGTGGATACCGGCGATTACAACCTGCAGGTTTTTCCACCCAATGCTTTGTGGGAAGTGGGCTGCCCTCTGACAACTACCTACGACGGCTCTTTCGATGGCTTCTACCAAACTGCTACCGGCCTGGACTTCGGCCTGAGGGCGCTGGAAGATTGTCCCCTGCTGAATTTGAATATCGGCCTTGCCTCGGGTAGAGCCTGCACTGAAACTACAGTTAATGTCCAATACTGCAACGAGGGAACGGTTGCACAATCGGGCGTGAGCATAGAAATACAACTGGATGAAGCCCTGAATTTTGTGGGCGCCCCTCTCCCCTGGGCCCTCTCCGGTGATGCTTACACCTTCCAGGTAGGAGATTTGGATATCGGGCAATGCGGTTCCTTTAACATCACTGTTTTTGTCGAATGCGGCGCTGCGATCGGCAGTAACGCCTGCATTTTTGCCCATATTGCACCTGCGAACGACTGCACCCTGGAAGCCGGCCACGACCAGGATGAAAGCTGCCGGATAATCGGAAACTCTTATGACCCTAATGACAAAATAGCCAATGCCAGAGACACTGCCGATTGCTGGCTGACGCCTCTGGATAACCTGGAATTTACGGTCCGGTTTCAGAATACGGGAAATGATACAGCCTACCGGGTGGTCATCCTGGATACCCTTTCCAACACCCTTGGCCTATCCACTATAAGGCCGGGGCCCGCCAGTCACCCTTACCGCTTTAAAGTACTGGGGCCGGATGTGCTGATGTTCGTATTCGAGAACATCAACCTGCCGGATAGCACGACGAACCTGGCCGGAAGCCAGGGATACGTGCAGTTTTCCATCCACCCCGATCCGGACATAGCCGTTGGGACTGATATCCGCAACCAGGCGGCGATCTATTTTGACAGCAATGAGCCCATCATTACCGATGAAGTGCTGATCCCACAGTGTATACGGATACCCCTCACGGTAGTACAAGCCGAAAAAGAGCCCGTAACCGACTGCCAGGATCACAACGGCCGCCTGGAAATACAGGCCACCGGTGGCCTGGGCAGTTACGAGTACAGCATCGACGGCGGCCTGCACTGGCAGTCAACGCCCCTGTTCAACAGCCTGTCTCCCGGGCAGTATGAGGTATGGGTGCGGGATGAAACCGGTAACGAAGCGCCCTACTTTCAGAACCCGGTAACCATACAGGAAACCCTTCCTGTAATCCTGGGCGTTGACACGCAGGGCCCTTCCTCCTGTGGCGGCTCGGAAGGTGCGGTTGAAATACAGGTGCTCGCGCCGGGGGTAGTTTTTTACAGCATCGATGGCGGCAGCACCTTCCAGGAAACGCCATTGTTCGAGAACCTTTCCCAGGGCGCTTATCAGGTGATCGCGGTGAACGAATGCATGGCCGGCGATACGGCTTCCAATATCACCCTAACCGGCCCGGCCTACCCTCAGATCGCCAACGTCACCTGGCAGCACCCGGTTTGTGATGCCGCCAACGGCGCCATACGGATACAGGCCAGCGGAGTGCAAAACCTGAGATACAGCGTTGACGGAGGTATAACCTGGCTTTCCACCCGAAACATCACCAACCTGAGCGCAGGTGATTACGAAGTATGGGTGAGCTACGGAGAAGGCAATTGCGCAGTAGCCTACGACAGCCTGGTCAGCCTGGCCTCCCAGGAGCAGGCGCCCGAGATACAGGAAGTGCTGGCCACTGATCCGTCTAGCTGTAACGGCGCCGACGGCGCCATCGAAGTGGTGGCCACGGGCTCCATGCTGAGCTTCAGCATCGACGGCGGGGTAACCTGGCAGGAGGCGCCCCGGTTCGAGGGGCTGCCCGACGGCGAGTACCAGTTCATCGCCCGGAACGAGTGCGGCGAAAGAGATACTTTTACAATGGTGGCGCTGGAAGATCCGCCCTCGCCAACAATCACCAACATCGCGGTTACCCATCCCGGTTGCGGGCAGCACAACGGGCAATTGCTCATCGAGGCCGAAGGGGGGGAAGGCCTCCGGTACAGCTTGTTTCAATGGCTGGATGTTCAGGCCAGCCCACTCTTCACCAACCTGTCAGAAGGTGCATATACGGTGCTGGCCGCCAATGACGACAATTGCTTTGCGGATGCCCTGGTGGTAGAGCTCATTGCTCCGGCGCCCCCTTTGATCCAGAGCCTGATATTGATGGAACCCGACTGCAAGGACACGCTGGGCGCCATCACCATCATGGCCGATAGCGAAGAGGAGTTGATCTACTCTATTGACGCCGGAATAAACTGGCAGAGCACCGCTGAATTCGGAGGCCTGCCGGCAGGTAGTTATGAGATCGTGGCCAGCAACACGGCTATGACATGTAAGGACATGCCGGCCGAAAACCCAATTGTGTTTTATCCCGTTGAATTCCCTTCCATCGACAGCATTACCGTCATTCACCCCTCCGGCGTCAGTGCCGGAGACGGAAGCCTGGAAATACATGCTTCGGGGGGGGAGGAGCTGCTCTACAGCTTGGATGAAGGGCTCCACTGGCAGTCCTCCGACATTTTTACCGGGCTGTCCGTCGGCAATTACGAAGCCTGGGTTAGCTGGCAGGACAGTAGCTGTGCCGTTGTGAAAAGCGGCATCGTACTGAGCCCGCTCACCAGTAGTTCAGATTTTAAAAAAACAGGGGTACTGGCCTTTCGCATGTATCCCAACCCTTCCGATGCGTTCGTCAACGTAGTGGTTGAACTGGAGGAAGTATCCTCCCTGCAGGTGAAGTTGACCTCTGTTTTGGGCAATACGGTAGTGGTTTATCCACTGCAAAGGACGAACCGGCTTTCTGAGGCCATTCCCACAGGTCATCTGCCCGCCGGCATTTACTGCCTGCAGGTAGAGGTGAATGGGGAGATGATGACAAGGAGTTTGATGGTGGATTGATGAAAAAAATATCGAATGACTACTACCTCTAAAATGGCTTTCATCCTTTTTATTCTGACAACAGCTTTGGCCGCTGCGGCGCAAAAGAATGAAGCAGATTACGTGGAGCTGATCCGGCAACAAATGGGTGGACAGAAAGAAGTCGCCGTCAACAGCGGATATGTAGATCTGGTAACTGGCCGTTATGCCATAGAAGTGGAATTTGCTAATAAATGGAAACAATCCATCGGACAGGCATTGTGGTACGGGCTGCAAACCGACAGAACTCCCGGGGTAGTCTTGATAAAAAGAGGGGAAAACGACCATAAGTATGTTATACAGTTCGGCTCGGCTTTACAATACGCCGGGCTGGAAGAAGCGTTTTACGGAATCTTTAATGACTTGTTTAAGTACGATTTCAGAAAAGAATAGATACGGGCAGAAAATATATCTCCGCCATGTGGACCGAAACCTACAACTTTTACTCCCAGGGCTTTATCGCCTTCCTGCCGCCCCTGGTTGGGCTACTGATCACCCTGTTCGGCGTTTACGGCATCTGGATAACCCGGAAGGAACAAAAAAGCGGAGAACACAAAGACGGTTGTGTAATGCCATTCCTCTTTGCATTTATCGCTTTCGGTTTGCTGTGGACAATAGGCGTCGGGCATCAATTGGGAAGTGAATATTTTGATTACCGCTCCGCTCTGAAAAACCACCGTTATCGGGAGGTGGAAGGAGTGGTGGAAAACTACAATACCCACGTCAGTGGTATGCAGGGAGAAGAAGCCTTTACTGTCCGGAGTATCGAATTTCATTATTCTCCTTATTCCCTCTTCGGCTTCCGCAAGACTCAAGGCCGGGGCGGCCCCCTCGATAATGGCGTTTACGTACGCATCCATCACTACAAGGGTAGGATGCTGCGATTGTGGATCAGGGCCTAAAAGATCAAAATTTTAAATCTGTTTTATGATTACACCATACCTGATCATCCTGGGCAGCTCCGTTCTCGTCTTTCTAGGCAGCGCCCACCTGTATTACACTTTCTTCTCCAACAAATTTTCCACCAGGGATCCGGAAACGGAAAAGCGAATGAAGCAGTCTTTTCCAATCCTCACCAAAGAAACCACGATGTGGAAGGCCTGGGTCGGCTTCAATGCCAGCCACAGCCTGGGGGCTTTATTCATCGGGCTGGCCAACATCATTATTTCTGCTGAGGATTTTGAATTGTATCAAAGATCAGTCAGTTTATGGGTACTGAACCTGGTAAGTATTCTTTTCTACCTGTTTCTGGCCAGAAAATATTGGTTTAGCATTCCATTATACGGGATTCTTATTGCCGCCATTTGTTTAGTTATTTCCTGCTTGTTGATTACATTGCGATGAACTTAACCGGCACTGAAACAAAATGGACAAGAAAAGCGAAAAAATGAGCTTTAACGCCACCTGGTCTATGGCCGTTGGTGGCATGGTAGGCGGCGGGATATTTTCTGTCCTCGGCGTCATCATTCACACAGCAGGGCAATGGGCCTGGTTGAGCTTTATACTCGCCGGGCTGATCGCTTTGATTTCTGCCCATAGTTACAGCCAACTGGCCATCAAATACCAGGAAGGCGGTGGCGCTTTCACCTTCTTAAGGGAGATCAATCACGTAGGCCTGGCCGGGAGTCTATCCTGGGTATTGATAATGGGATACATATTGACAGTATCCGTGTATGCCTTTACATTTGGCCACTATGTCGCCCACGTCTTCAACTGGGGGCCCTGGTTCCCAAGGGTGCTGGCCTTTTCCATCATCGCTATCCTGACATTAGTAAACCTGAGGGGCGTAGGAGACGCTTCGAGAGTAGAGATCATCACGGTTTGGGGAAAGCTATTTGTCCTCCTGGGACTGTCCATCTTTGGAATCATTCATTGGAACCCGGAGCAGCTGACGGCAGGGATTGAGGTGAAGCCCTGGTACACAGCCATTATCGGGGCGGCAACCATATTTATGGCTTATGAAGGCTTCCAGTTATTATCGTATGATTATGAGGACCTGAAAAATCCGGACAAGACGCTTCCCCAAGCAACCCTGTCAGCCGTCATTGCCGTCATCGTTATTTATGTTTTGGTGGCATTAGGAGCTACGATGCTGGTTGGTGCGGATACGTTGGTTCAGCAAGAAGAAGTGGCCCTCTCTATTGCCGGCAAACAAGCGCTGGGAACGGCCGGGTTGATCCTGGTCACGATCGCTGCCGCCTTTTCGACCGGTTCAGCCATTAACGCCACCCTGTTTTCAACCGGCAGGTTAATGGAAAGCGTCGCCGAAAAAAAAGACTTGCCCAACCTGTTCGCCAAAGAAAACCA
>JAGQXQ010000501.1:0-2844 GCA_020436535.1 Phaeodactylibacter sp. | reverse complement strand
CTCTGGTGGATGCAGCAAGCCTGATCTTTTTAATCACTTTCGGTACGGTCAATTTTATTGCCTACCAGCAAAAAGTGAAAAACAGAATGATTTGCCTGATCGGCGCTGCCGGCTGTTTGATAGCCATCCTGCTTTCGTCCTACCAACAATTGATGGATCGGCCCATCCCGCTGATTGTAATCCTAACCCTCATCGTATTGACCGTAATCGGACGGCCCTACCTGTTGAGGAATATGAAGGAATGAATTTGATTACCTCAGTCAAAAAACACTCGCCATGAAAAACCCAACCCTTGTCGTATTGGCCCTTTTAGCCATTTGCATAAGCAGCTGCAGCCAAAAAGAAGCAGAGCCGCCACCCGCCGTCGTATCGGCCTTCCAGCAAATGTTCCCCGATGCCGGCAATGTGCGCTGGGAGCTGAAAAAAAACGGCGATTACGAGGCCAACTTCAAATGGTAAAAGGAAAAATATCGCCGATCCTTTATATCATTGCCATTGCCTCAGCCCCATTTAGTCAATGGATTGCCGGAGGTATCTATATTTTTGTCGCATTGATGTGGCTTATCCCGGATAAACGGATCGAGGTAATTTTTAATAAGGAGAAGGGTAATTAGAATTGACTAATAGCTGTTTAGGTATTTCAGTTTTATGGTTTCCCGGTATGGCGTCCAGATCCTTGCTTTAACGCCGGGCTTGGCCTGAGTATAAGAGATATTGGAGGAGCAAGGAAAGGAATAACCCGTTGATACGCGTGTCAGGAAGCTTACCGAAAACACCGAAATCGCGTACAAATCAAAAGAATTTGAAAATCAATGACTTAAAACCCAATCCCCCTCCTCTTTGACCTCCAAAACAGCCTGCCCTCCTCAAAACCTGCCAAAATCTGAACTTGAAGCCCCCCTACCCTGCCCTTATCTTGCCTGCAAGTTTGAACCAAAAAATACTTGTGGCATGAAAACCTTAATTCCTTTTTTCTTTCTTTTTCTGCTTTTCAACCTCCAATTCGGCAAGGCACAGTGCAATATTGACTGGTCCCGGCCATTTGCAAATAACGACGTCATCGGCAGTGGCATCGGCCTGCGTGAAACCGAAACCCGGCACAACATCCAGCTCGATGCTCAGGGCAATGTATACCTCGGTTTCCAGGAGTCTGCAGACGACTACGGCGTCGCCAGCCTAGGCCCCGACGGCAACATCCGCTGGCGGGCCAACTACAACGGCAGCGCCGGTGGCATGGATGTGCTCACCTCCATCGCCGTCAGCCCCGCCGCCAATTGTTACGTCACCGGGTATTCCGCCGAAACCGATATCGGGCAGGCCATCACTACCATCAGCTACGACTCTGAAGGGCGGATGCGGTGGATGGACACCTTCTCCGGCCCGGATATCGTTTATGGGCAGGGGCAGTCCATATACGTGGATCAGGATGAGAATGTATTCCTGACCGGAACCGTTTACCGGTATGGATTCTTCGAAGACTGGGTGCTCATCAAATACAACGCCTGGGGCGTCCGCCAATGGGTTAAATTTTTCGACCGGGATCTCAGCTCCGACCGGGTGGCCGCCGTCACCGGCCACCCGTCTGGCAGCCAGGTTTTTCTGATCGGCACAAGCATGCATGCGGGAAGCGGGGAAGACATCAGCGTGCTGAGCTACGCCGCCGCTTCCGGCAACCTGTTGTGGGAGCACCATTTCGACAATCCCGAAAACATCTGGAACCCGGATCAGGGAGTCGCCATCGCCACCGATTCGACGGGTAATGTCTACGCCGCCGGCAATAGCTTCGCCAACCCGGCTTACGACATCGTCCTGTTCAAGCTACGAGCGGCCGACGGCTCCCGCCAGTGGCTGCGCCGCTACAATGGCGCCCTGAATTCAAATGACGGTGTATTCGACATGGCTATAAGCCCGGCCGGCAGCACTTACCTGGGAGGCTATACCGCCAACGGCAGCGGCGGTACGTCCATGCTCACCCTCAAATACAATACCAACGGCAGCCTGGTGTGGGAGAATACTTTCGGCAACAATACCTTCAGAAACGACCGCATTTCGGATATCATGCTGGGCGGCCCCAACAACTCGGCCTTCGCCGCCGGCTCCATGAGCACCCCCTTCAACCAGTCGTTTGACCTGATGTTGCTCGAGTTTGATGCCGCGACTGGTAACAACTTACGCGAATGTGGAGCCGGCCTGGGCTTTGGTTCTACCCTGGGCATCACCACCGGGCTGGCGGTAGCCCCTTCCGGAGACATCTACGTTGGCGGTAGAGCGCAGGGAGGTTTCACCCTGGTCAATTACGGGCCCGAGCAGCCCAATGCAGTAGCAGAAATGCACCCAGCCCTTTCGGTAGAAACTTTCCCCAATCCCTGCCCGGGCCGGCTGACGGTCCGCTGCGGCGCCTCCCCTATCCGCGCCGTTGAGCTTTATGCACTGGACGGACGACACATTGCCGCTCAGGTTTCCATCTCTGCCCGGCAGGCAGAGGTTGGGGCCGACTACCGGGGTATGGCTATAGTGCGGGTGCAAACGGAAAAGGGGATGGCCGTGAGGAAAGTGGTTTTTGAATAAGTATTATGTAAAAAAATGCCAGGCCCAAGGCCAATGTTCAGAAGCTGTTTCCTTTAAGTAGCTGGACAGATCTAGATGCGAATTGAACTTAAGGGGCCGGAGAAAAATAAGTTCCTCGCTTCAGGCGAGCTATTTTTTCGCCAGACGAGGCGCGAGGAGGAAGCATAGTGGTGCTATGCGACCGACAAGCAACGAAGTATGGCGGAAAAAGAGCCGGATCAAATGGGGAAGTTATTCTTCGCCGGGCCCTAAGTGCTCTGTAAAATAAATATCTTC
>JAGQXQ010000500.1 GCA_020436535.1 Phaeodactylibacter sp. | reverse complement strand
AATTCGGACCTGGAAGAGATCCGCACCCTGATCAGTAAAAACCGGGTGGAGAAGGCCATCGAGGGCCTTAGTGAGATTGCCAGGGCAAAAGGCCCAGACGCCCTCGGCGAAGTGCAGCTGTTGGCCAACCGGTGGGAAGAACTGCAGCGCCAAAGCCGCATGGGGCTGGTATCTTACGACCAGGCAACCACGCACCGCAATCAGGTCGTACACAGCTTACTTCAAGCTATCCAAAGCCTGGAAAAGGAATAAGATGACACCTTCCAGGCGCGCCCTTCAATACGAACAGGTCATCCGGCAAGGTTTTCAGCTTTTGGAGCAACAGAAAGCCTACACACAAGCTGACATTCTCCGCAAGCTGGAATCGCTGGGCAAGAGGATATCAGCCGCTTCCCTGAGCAATATACTCAACGGGAACAGAAAGGGCAAAGAAGTACTTCGAAGGGGTGGAGAAGGCATGCTCGAGATTGTCCGCAACGAACTGGGTTACGATTTTGACGAAGCCCAAATGTCCTTCAATACGGATCGGGTAGCGGAGAACTGGAAACCTTACATCATCCCTGAAAAGGAGAAAGCGCCGGTTGTGGCAGACACCGAACATCCTGTCTTTCATTCCGAGGGCCGGTGGCCGATCAACCAGAAGGTAGCCTTTTTGTCTTCTGCTCAGGATGAGGTCGTCGAAGTGGGCATTCGCCTGCGCACTTTTGCCAATTATTTTACCAGCCGCAATGAGCACGAATTTAAATTGCCGATTTACGAACTGCTGGAAAGAGGCGTACATTTTAAGGCCTATCTACTCGACCCCGAATGCCAGGAAGCGAGGCTCTATTTCGACGATCGGGCGCGGGTGCAGGAAGAGGAGCTTGGGGCCATTGAAAAGATCAGATCTGTACTCCGCAAGCTAAGCCAGGTTATCAAAGAGGCCGAAGCGCAGCAGTTCCCGGGAAAATTTCAGGTGTACCTCTACAAACACGTCCCCTATAATCACTTTCTAATCGTAGATGGAGAACGCGGCCATGGCAAAATAGCCGTCTCCCCTTACCTCTATGGCATCAACCGCGCCAACTGCCCGGTTGTAGAACTCGCCAAACAATCCAATCGCGACCTATTCCGACGGTACTATCAGTCCTTCCAGTTTTTATCTCGAGACGCCCGCCTCTGGCAAGGGTGAATCTTTTACATGGTTTTTACAAAATTTTACAAAATTTACGTAAAATCCTCTGAATCAAACCTTTACTAGACTCGCCTTTCCTTTTTTCTCACCTTTGTATTGTCATCATTCATCAAGCAAACATTGCGAGAAAACGCTCTGTGATCCAAGGCTGGCCGGCCTAAACCGAGCCCCTTAGATACCGGGCCATGCCGCCTCTTTGCACTCGCGCAAAGGCTGCCCTTGTTTTGCCCAGATGACAAGGTGGGTAACCATCGCGCCCGATGTTTTATCCGCCTTTTGGCAACCCAATTTTTTAACTCAAAATCCTGACATCATGCTGTGGTTTGAAATGCTGATGATCGTCGTTGAAGAACTGATCATCACTTAAAGCCGTGCTATTAAAGCACCTGCGGAGCTGCGCTATTCCGGAAGGCTCTGCAACTTGCGTTTCAACCATGATTTACAAAGCAAATGATCGTACTTTTCCAGGGCGGCCTCTATTTTACGGCGAGGACGGCCACCAGCCAGCATTTTCAGGGCCTTTAGAAAATTTCGGGAAGCCTTTAACATCACCTGCTTATTGACCACCTTATTACGGAGCAGGAAATTATCGAATGACTTCACAAACCCTTCCAGGGCCTCCCTCTCCTTCAGTTCGTAAAAACACTGGACCTGAAGTACTTTAGATTGTAAGGCAAAAGAATGATCCTTGAATTCAAGTTCATTCAGTAGTTCGAGTGGCCCCGAAAAATCGCCCTCTTCAAATGCAATGCGCGCCTGGGCCAGCTTGATGGTTGACTCCCTGCCCTCTTCCACCAGGAAACCAGCATACGCTTCTACAAACAGTTTAGCCCATGTCAGTTCCCGAACACCACAGGCCAATTGGATGATATTGTGAAAAGTGAGGTCAGACAGGTAGCCATCCGTGATGAGCACGCCCTTGTCCAGGCCGTATTGATAGAGCTTTAGCGCCTGCCATATCCACCGCGGCTCATCCTGTGGCAGGCGGCGGGCGACCGCGTTGATCAAATAACTCAACAAAACGTGCTCATCCTCTTTGTCCAGTGGCTTTTCATTGTGGATAAAAGCATTGTAAAAGTTATCATAATTTTTGTCGGTATCGTTCTCCAACATCCTTTCACAAAGGGAATAAAGTCCTACCAACACCGCATGCTGTTCGGAACGGGCAAGGTCTTTGGGATTGTAATTTTCAGCGATAGGTTCCTCTTCCTGGAGCGCCTTAGAGCGGCTCCTGAGTTCACACCTATATTTTAAATGAGCGAGGTCAAAAAAGCGCTGCAATTGATTGGCCACCTCCCCGATGCTCGCCTGCTTCGTCTTCCATTTTCGGGTAGCCGTAGAATAGTATTTGTAATGAGCGAGCTTCATATAGTTCAGAGGCTTCCATGTGCTGGCCGGCGCTTCATCCAACCAGGCCGAAGCCCTTTTAGCCAAACTAAAGAACGCCTGTTCCTGTTTTTTTTCCCGGAGCGCCTGCAGGGCCACCCGGTAATACTCAAATTTATTTTCTTCGGAGTGAAACTGTTGCCAGGCCAGGAAATCCAGTAACCAACCGTACAGTTTACTGGCTTCGTTGGATACTCGTTTGTGGCCTTTTGTATGAGGCAAGCCCAGTTTTTTCTCTATGCTGCCTTTCCCCAACTCCTTTGCACGAAAGGCAGGATAAAAAGGCTTAAGGTATTCATACAGGGCAACGGGCGCCCATTCGCCACAGTGGAAAGCCGCGAGATAGGCGCCGAAACCATCCATTTCAGAGGCGCTTAGTACACTTAAAAGCTTAACCAGCTTACTGTTTTCCATTGTTAGAAGATGTGTTACTGAAAGGGGTTATTTCTTCATCAAAGGGGGGCGGCCCGGCCTTTTCCGAAAGGAAAATCAATCTAATCCTTAAAGATAAAAAGGAAAATTCACAAAAATTAAATTACTGTAAAAAGATAAAAATCAGGTGTTTATGAAAAAAATAAGTTTAAAAAAACAACTGAGATAGCCTCTAAATTTGAGGAAAGCAATAAATTATGTAGTGGAAAATGAAAAAGATAACGGAGATATTTGTAGTGTTACTGAAGTTCAGTGATACGAAATAAGTAAAAACAGTTGATTTTGCGTTGACGCTCTCGATTTCGCGGCGCCGCTTTTTTATCCCCTAAAAGCCAAATGATTTTGCCCTTTTGAACATTATTCTGGTGTTTTCTCTCCGGTTAATCCAAAGTACAGAGGCTAAACCTTCTAACTTCACTTTATCCATTCCGGCGAAGAACTCCATAAACCTTCGGGAAAGGGGTGCGCTCCCTCTCACTGTCGCGTAATGCCGCACCCCATCCTTTTCAAAATATTGCATTCAATGAAACATAGCACCCGCAAACAGGAAATGGACATCTTTTGCAAAAGATTGCATTTGAATTTCCAGCGATACTGTAAAGAACACCAACTGTCGGAAGAACTGGACAACTTCACTACTTATCTGATCGATCAGGAACTAATTGACAACCATACCATCCGGCAATACGCCATCCTGGAACTGTTCAAAGACCTCTACCCCGAGAATAAACACCGAAAAACCCATACGGTAGAGCTGCTGGCCAACCGGTTCAACCTGACGCCGAGGAGTATCTGGAATGTGCTGCGGAAGGGGGGGAAGGGGTGAAGGGTGAAGGGTGAGGGGTGAGGGGGTGAGACAGTTTGGAAAAGTGCAAAAAAAAAACGTATATTAAACTTTCAAACCAACAAACGGATGGACATTGCTATACTGGCCCCTATCCCTGTAGAGCACCGCGCCGTGATGGCCTTCCTGGAAGATACCCGGGAGGAGGCAAAAAACGGCCTGTATTATACGGTGGGCGCCTTTCGGGGCCAGCACCAGCCTTATAGTATTGTGCTTCGGCAAACAGGCTCCCGTAACAACGAGGTGGCCCTGGCGGCGGAGCGGATCATCCAGCTCTACCAACCCACAATCATTATCCTCACCGGTATTGCCGGAGGGGTCAAAGACGCCGGCATCGGCGATGTAGTGGTCGCCACCCAAGCCTATGGCTACGAGGCCGGTAAATCGACGGATGAAGGCTTTTCCAGCCGCCCCAACGTGTTGCCCTACAGCCCGGAGTTGATCGAACTGGCCCGGGCCGTCGAAAGGGCCGGCAACTGGCGGCAGCGCTGCTCCCCTGCTACTTCCGGCCCCCAGGTTTATTTTGGCCCTATTGCCTCAGGTGATCAGGTAGTGGCCTCCACGCAAGCGGAAGCCTACCGTATCATCAAGGCCCACTACAACGATACGCTGGCATTGGAGATGGAGTCCATTGGCTTTGCCCGCGCCCTGGCAGCCTACCCCCATATTCGCGCCATCAACATCCGCGGCATTTCCGACCTGCTGGACGGCAAGACCGCCCAACACGATGCGAAAAACCAGCCTCGGGCGGCGGAACATGCAGCGGCTTTTGTTTTTGAGTTGCTGGACCAACTGAATTTTAATAGCCTTAAAATACTTCACATGGATACAAAAACATTGGCCAAACAGATAGTCACTACCCTATTCCCGCTGCTTAAGCTCGATTCCGTGAAACAGATCGGCAAAGAGTTCCGGCAGGCAACCGACGGCTCTATCCTGGAAATGTGGGAAAAGGTGAAGCCTCTCTTTATCGAGGAAATCGAAGCGGAGGATACGCCGGAAGAGGCGCAGGTGGCCATTGGCTCCGCCCTGCGTAAGGCGCTTAACAAAGATGAGAAGTTGAAGCAGGAGCTCGAAGCCCTGCTCAAACAGGCAGCGGAAAAAGGGGTGGCGGGTAGTACAGTGGCGATCACTAACAGTAAGAATGTGGTGCAGGGGAGTAATATCAGCGTGGGAGGGGATTTTCGGGTGGGGGATGATATTGCCCAACAAGTCCATAATCACGGAAAGATCGATAAACAGATCAATATCAAGGAAAACACTGGAGATTTGCTCTTTGACGATTGAACTTATTTGTCCATAAAAACCCCCTACTCATGACACTACCCTTTTCGATTGCCTTACGGCCCTTGTTAATAGCGCTGGCAATTCTTACCGCTTGCGAACCCATTTTAGCAAAGAATATAACCCCCGACGCTCCAAATAAAGAATGGACAATTCTGCAACTTTCTCCAGAGGCCCGGGGCTTCTTGTCAGGCTTACCTGGCAGAAACACAATCAGATATGAAGTATACGCCACAGAACAACTTTTGGACTGGACTTTCCTAGCCATATTAAACCAGCAGAAGCTCTCTGAAAGTGAACTGGTAGACGCCATGTACGGCCATTCTCCAGCCCGCAATGACTACTTGCTTCCGGTCAGCAACTTTGCGTTCGGAGAGAGTAGAGGCATACAGCTTCCCAAGCGGAAACTGTTAGCCCTGGTAACTATGGACAGCGCCCTTCAGCACCAACAACTGTGCTACCTGGCCGATGCCTACCGAATGACGATGGGGGCCCCTCCCAGCGAAGTGGTGATCTATGAATATGAGGTCGACCCCTCCGGCCCTGAGGCCAGGTTTCGGCCGGCTGGAATACAACCAGGAGCTGTTTTCTTTAAAGAACAGGCCGGTTACGTAGAACGAGAAGTAAAGGATGAAGCAAGCCTGCTCGCCTTTTTAGAGGAAGTGTCGGACCTCACCTATGCTCATCCGCGAAGGACTGAGCTGACACTGGGCGGACGAACATTCAAAAACAGCCGGACAGCCGGGGTCAACATTGAGCATGTGGCTTGCCTCTACCAGTCGTACCGGGTGGGAGGCAGAGCTCCCGGTTTCTCTCTGGAGCCCAAGTTTCAACATGAGCTGATTGCCAGAAAATTGCGAAAAGCACTTTCGCCCTCTGAACGATTTTACCGGGAGCTACTTGATGAGGATGGCTTTGAGATCGGAAACATCATCGTGTTGAATAAAGCCTTACAGGATAAATATGAGTTACTGGAGGCTGCTGCCGAGGAACTGGAGAACAATAACATGAATGCTTATCGGGAATTACAACGATATCTCAGCGGTGTATTCCTCCCATTCCATATTGACAGTGTCTTGTTTGAGCAGTTGCATATTCAGGATGATGTTTGGGACATGCTGCTGGAAGCTGGATATGTAGAAGGTGGGGATACCCTTAGCTCCCCGGAATGCCTGAATGGCGTTCTGTTTGAACAGGGCCTAAAGCAGTTTAAAGAAGAACGCGGGCTTCCAGAACCGGGGTTAATCGATGAAGACACCTGGTACTATCTTTCTCAACTCAGCAGGAAAAAACGCCATGAATTCCAGGTATTGAAAGTCTTTCTTCAAAAGGCAGAATCCAAAGCCAATTATATTTACGCAAAATACTACGGAGGATTAAAAGGCACGGAAGTTGGTATGACCCTATTTTACACGGACCTGGGCATGAAAATGTTCGCCAGTGATGTAGCCGGACTAAAACGGTCAGGAGAAATTGAGGGCTTCATCCCCATGGGCTCTTTATCGGCCTCACCGGTTTATGCCAGATTCATGAGCCAATATCCAGCCAGGCGTTATTGGTTATCGGCATCGGAAAGTGGTTTTGACATCCACCCGGACCATGCCCTCTATTTTTCAGCTAACGCTACCCAAATCAATGCAAAATCCAGGATCGACCTGTTCGATGACGAAAGCGAGGCACGCCCCGATCCCCGCACCGCCGAATTCGTCAACTGGTGGAACAGCCATTACGACAGGGTTGCCGACTATGAACCGCAATACCACAAGCTGGACCAGATCATGAAATGGTCAACCGTCATTTCATGGGTAGCAGCCCGGAACCTGCCTCTGTTAAGTTTCCTCAATGAGGTGGACGTCCGCCGGGATTATGATTTTGAAGCGTGGTACACTTCCAATGATTCCCTGAAGATCAGAGTAGAAATTCCATTTCTGGACAGGGAGGCCCTGGGGGAAGCAACCGAATGCCTCGCCATGTCAGACGCTAAAAAGTATTATGGTGGTGTAACGCTCCCTCCCAGGCAATCGGTTCAGAGTAAACTGTCGCCTTCCAAACAAGTAAGCCAGCGCAGCCGGCCGGGCAAAAATTATTCTAACAATACGAAAGGCACCGAACAAATCCAGGAAAAAATCTTCGAGATCGGCCAAAACAACATTGAGGCCTCGAATCCTTCACTAGATGCATTCCAGGGTATGGAATGGGAGTTTTCACCCTTTACCCGCCATACTGTCATCAGCGTAGAGGAGGAAAAACTGGTCGTGGACCTTGCCTATGGAGAGAAGAAAGTAGGCAGGCTAACTATCTCAAAAGAGGGAAAGGTTGACTTGGAACAGGCTGAATTCAAACCCATTTTAGATATTTCAAGGACAATCGTTGATAGCGGCAACCCCATTTCAGAATTAGCGGCCTCCTCCAAGGCCGATAATATTGTAAAAATACCCATTTATGATAGCTATCTCTTCAAAATGAAGGATATAAATGAATGGGTGCTGAATACGCTGGATGCCAATTGGTTAACCACACCTTCCGTGCTTCATTTCAGGGGGGGCGCCCTCTTTTCCTCAAGGGTTCGTTCAACAGCACTGATCAAGGGCGAAGAGGATATTAATAACTTGTTGAGCAAATATAAAAATTGTAAGGTACAGGAAGAGCCGGAACACCTCAAGCTCATCACCGAATTCACCACCGAACCACCGCCCCTGAAAAAGGACACAAAATTGTGGGAAAACGACCGTCTCTGGCTTAGCCTGGAGGGCCAGGCCGGAGAACTCGAAATGGTGCGGGGTGTTGGTGAACTTCATATTGATATTCCAAGCTTCACAACAGTGGAACTACAAAAGATCCAAAGCATTAGAATGGAAGCTATTAAGCTCCTCCAGAAATACCCGAAGAATGCAAAGGTTACTTATCTGAATCGGGACGGGCAGGCGGTGGCGGCCGGTAGGAAGAGCATTTCGGGCCAACAACCTTTTGACCTCTGCAAGGAATTGTTGAGCCCGGGCTCAGCGATCAGAGGCATTGTACTCAACCCGAAGGCAAAGGGCCTGCGCCTGCTGCGCGGTAACATTATGGAGGCCCCCACCAACATGGGTATTAAAGAAAAGGCCCTGTTCCGGGAAGTAAACCGACAGCTGGAGGAAAGCTCTGGCCTGGCGGCTTTTTACGTACAGATCGAACGGATAAACAAACAGGATATACATATTCTGGGGCAGATTTCAGACGAGTTCCCCGAATTGCGTCAGGATTATATTGCGATCCGTCAGTTGAATACCGGTAAGTTAAACAAAGGTGAAGCAGTTGTTTCCCTTCGCACTGCCGGCCCCAACCCGAAGTATCTGTATTGTACAGAACAGGGTGAAATAGGTGTAGGACAGATAGAACTGGGAAAAGATATTGACTTCGCCGGCCAGCAAAAGGCGTTTGAAGAAGCCGGAACCCTGAGCGCGCTCCGCCAGTTAACCATCAGTGAATTCGAGTTGCTTCAAAGTATCCAAAAGGAGACGGGCGCCCAAAATTTCATTACCTTAGAACACGAAAATACCCGCCTGAGCGCTGCAAAAATATGGACAATGCATGATGGCAGTAGTCAGGTGAGTTGGATAATCGACCAACCGGATATCAACCAAAGTATCCAGAATTACCGAAAAGATGTAGTTCCGCAGCCTGAACGTTCCGTAATACTTTCCAGTTATCGCCTGGAGGATACTATCTATGCTTCATTGGAATATCATGGCATGGACTCCATCCGAGCTCCGGCCTGGACAGAATTTGTCAGTATTCTGCAAGAAGATAAATACCAGCAGATTTATTTGGTAGTAAGCTGCGAAGAAAATGAAATAGTATTTGAGGACCGCAATGTTTCCTTTGAGCTTTTGACAAGCACCTTTGAAGGCATACCGGGTTCGAAGGAATTGCTGTACGTCATCTCCAATGAAGCACCCGGTATCCAGTACCTTGCTGCTCGCTCAAATAAGTTCCAACGAATCATTTCCAGCTCTTTCCGGACAGCAAATGACGGAACGGTTACCAAAAGCTCCGCCCTGCATAATCTCGGAAATTTCTTCCGCAAGGTAGTAGACAACCTGTCTGGTTCAAAGAAAACCAGTGTGGATGAACTGATCCGGGAGTTGCATAGGGATGGTTTTGACGAGATTAAATCCAGCAGACGGATGCGAGGGGCCCGGACAAAGCCGCCTATGGATGTCATTAAAGGCATCCCCGACCTTAAAGTAGAGGCAGAAGGAGATGTTTCTATTAAGAATAGAGCCTGACATAGTATGGCAAACTTCCACAAAAGCCTGGAACACTTACACGATGAACAGCCACTCCATTGTGGCCGGGTGGCTGTTCTTATTTGCCCGGCTTTAAATCGAGGCCGGTTTCTTAAAGAACGTAAACCTCCTCCCTGGTGGAAAAAAAAGAACCATCTTACTCCTGAATTTGTCAAACTGCAATGCCGGTATCATCCCAATTGGGAAGACTACCTCCAAAAAGTAGTGGCCCCTCTTGTCCCAAATCTTGAATACCTTCACCTGAATACAAACGCTACCGTAATTGTCGATGCAACGTGGAAAGATTTCAAAAGCATCTTCAAGGCCCCCGATTTTGAATTGCTCCTTTTACTGGCCCATCATTCCGCAGAAAAGGAAGCCATTGAATTTGCCGGCCAGATGGTTCCAGTTGAACAATTTCATTCCTTCATCACCAATACAAAAAGAGTTAAGGCTATATCCATTTTTTTTATCGCGTGTCATTCAAAAAGTTTTTCGCTGCCGCTTCAGAGCCTCAACACCCCAATAAATAGCATAGCGTGGGCCTCCTGGGCCATGCCTATGATTGAAAGTATGGAGTTTATCGCCACCTTGGTAAAATCATTGGATGGTACACATACCCTCTCCCAGGCTTATCATTTTACCCTAAGGCAATTGTTGGGCCCTTTAAAACCTCCTTTGGAATGAGGCCATTGAATGAAGTCGCAAAATGGTACATTGAACAGATTGACAACGATGTTGTCCTCAATGTACTGGAGCGGGCACTGGCTCGTAATATCCCGGAAGGGTTTCAGCCTGAATTGGGCTCAGGTAGCCGGAAGGATAAGTTGATCCAGGAAATCACCCGCCACGAAGTAGGCGAAAAAGCTATTACTGCCAGTTTATCACAGGCCAAGGATGAGATGCTTGAATTTTATGATAGGCAAATACTTCACAGTAATCGTTTGTTCCTATCAATGACAGCCTTATTCCTTTGCTCGTTTGTGGTATCAGCTGTACTAGAAATGAACAGTTTCATTGTCAGTGGGAGAAATGCCTTCTTGAGTATTCTTTTTATCTTGCTACTGATGGCCATTCTAGGCACAATCCAGTACTTCCGGCTTCAACGGAGAATAGAAAATACTGAAACAGAAATCCGGCGTCTGCTTACTTTACAAGCCCAGATTGCTCTTACTACAGGGTTAACCGATCCTGAATCTCGAAACCTTGTTTACGTTGAACTGATAAAACGTCTTCGTTCAAAAGAGCAAAACATCCAGATAAATGTGCAGAACCAGTATGGAGATATAAAAATGGAGTAAGGTGTCGGCTCCCCCTACCACCCCGCCCCCCTCAACTCCTCCAACATCGCCCTCCTCCGCCAATACTGCACCCTCCAATCGGCGGC
>JAGQXQ010000499.1 GCA_020436535.1 Phaeodactylibacter sp. | reverse complement strand
TCGTCTATTATACCTACTACCATTTTATGGACGCAGGGCCCAGCTCTACCGAGGAGTACAAGATGGAAATGGAGCGAGCCGAAAAGGCGGTACAGGCGTACCTGGCCACCCAATCCAGCCAGGTAGATGAAACCAACGCAGAACTGCTTACCGATGCGCAATCGCTGGCCGCCGGCAAAGCGATCTATGAAGGCAAAGGCACCTGCTTCACCTGCCACGGCATGCAGGGAGAAGGCGGCATCGGCCCTAATATGACCGACCCGTACTGGATACACGGCGGAGATATTAAGGATCTCTTCAAGACCATTAAATACGGCGTTCCTGAAAAGGGAATGATCTCCTGGAAGGACCAGCTCAAACCGGTGGAAATGCACCAGGTTGCCAGTTACATCCTTAGCTTACAAGGTACCAATCCGCCCAACCCTAAGGAGCCGCAGGGTGAGCTTTACCAGCAACAGGTGGACAATGCCGCGCCGGCGGATACTTCCGCAACGGGAGCAAATAAGCAGGAAGGAGACGCTATAGGAATGCAATAGGAGTGAGGAGTGATGTGGTGATGTGGTGATGTGGTGGAATACTGGAAGCGCCATCACCCCATCACTCTTATATCCCCCCTTTTTCAAACCCAATAAACGCCCATACCCAAACCTTAGAATAAAATTTGATTTTATTATGAGCGCAAGCGAGCCAATTAGAGACACAGAAGCCTATCGGGATTCGATAGCGACAGTCGACGAGGCGGGCAAGCGGGTATGGATCTATCCGAAAAAGCCCAAAGGGCCCTACACTAATGCACGCACCTACTTGAGCTGGGTGTTGCTGGCCTTTCTCTTTGGGATGCCTTTTATTAAAGTCAATGGGGATCCGATCCTGCTCTTCAACATACTGGAGCGCAAGTTCATCCTGTTCGGCATCACATTTATGCCGCAAGACTTTCACCTGTTCGTACTGGCGATGCTCACCTTTATCATATTCATCGTATTGTTTACGGTAGTATGGGGGCGCCTGTTCTGTGGGTGGGTCTGCCCGCAGACCATCTTTATGGAAATGGTTTTCCGAAAGATCGAATATGCCATCGAAGGAGATGCCAACGCCCAGCGCCGGCTCGACAAGGCCCCCTGGACGACCGATAAGATCATTAAGAAAGTAGGCAAGCAAACCATTTTCTTCGTCATTGCCGTACTGGTGGCCAATACTTTTCTGGCTTATATCATCGGCATCGACCAGGTGATCAGTATAGCTACGGAACCCTTATCCCAGCACTGGACCGGCTTTATCACTATGCTCCTTTTTTCCGGAGCATTCTATTTTGTCTTTTCCTACCTGCGGGAACAGGTATGCGTAACCATTTGCCCCTACGGCCGCCTGCAAGGAGTCATGCTGGACCAAAACTCCATCGTGGTGGCCTATGATTTCGTACGGGGAGAACCCCGGGGCAAACTGCAGAAGAGCAAGAAGGCCAAAACGGACAACAACCCTTTGACAAAAATTCAGGGCCAAGTCAGTACGGCAACAGCCGAACCATCAGCGGCCCACGCAGCCAACGGCAACCCAGCCGAAGAGATGAAGGCCAAGCTGGGGGATTGTATTGACTGTACGCTCTGTGTACAGGTCTGCCCCACTGGCATCGATATCCGCGATGGCACCCAGCTGGAGTGCGTCAACTGCACCGCCTGTATGGACGCCTGCGACGAGGTGATGGAAAAGATCAACCGTCCCAAAGGCCTCATTCGCTATGACAGCTACAACGGCATCGCCGAAGGGCGTAAGAAACTCTTTACCCCCCGCGTAATCGCCTACACGGTGGTGCTGGCCATCCTGATTATTGTAAATATCGTACTGCTGACCTCCCGTACGGATGTTGAAACGCTGCTGCTTCGCACCCCCGGTGTGCTACCCCAGCAAGTCGACGAGACGCACGTTAGCAACCTCTATAATTATCAGGTGATCAATAAGACCAGTGAGGAGCTACCGATCGAATTCCGGCTGGCGGAAGGGTTGGAAGCACATGGAAGCATACAACTGATCGGCCAGCCGCCAGCCGCTCAGGCCGGTAAGGTGGCGGAAGGCGCTTTGTTTATCATCCTGGAAAAAGGCGCCCTGCAGGGGCATAAGACCGAAGTCCTCATTGAGGTCTACTCCAACGGCGAGGTGATCGACGAAGTGAGGACGAACTTTATGGCGCCGGGGAGGTAGGCGGAAGTGAGAAGTGGGAAGTACAGGATTGGGTG
>JAGQXQ010000498.1 GCA_020436535.1 Phaeodactylibacter sp. | reverse complement strand
AGGTTGGTATGTTAAGCAAAAAACCGGTAGCTTAAGCTTATTTCCAATCGTCAATTGCTGAATAGCCGCATTGTGTTAATTTTATCAAAAATCCTGGCAGATGGATGTGTTGATCAAAAATGCGCATATTATTAATGCTGAAGGCCCTCACCATGGGCAGCGCAGGGATATTCTGGTACAGGACGGCAAGATCGTATCCATTGGTAAGGCGATAGATGCGGAGAATGTTCTCCGTTTGGAAGGGGAGCATTTGAATGTCTCGGCGGGTTGGATGGATATGGGGGTACAAACCGGTGACCCGGGCTTTGAACATCGGGAAAGCCTGGAATCCGTTGGAGCGGCGGCCGCTGCCGGCGGCTTCACAGCGATAGCCTGCCAGCCCAATACGAACCCGGCGCTACACGCCAAATCGGAAGTGCTTTATATTCTTCAGAATACCCGCAGCCAGTTGGTCAACTTTTACCCTGTCGGAGCTATTTCTGAAGATTGCGCAGGGAAAGAGATCACGGAGATGATCGACATGCATACCGCAGGCGCGCTGGCTTTTTCGGATGGACAAAAGCCTTTGCAACACGATGGCCTGATGCTGCGTGCGCTTCAATATGTGAAGGCCTTCGATGGCTTGGTGATCAACCAGCCGCTGGACCTGGAGATCGGCGGCGGTGGCCAGGTCCATGAAGGGGAGGCCTCCACCGCCCTGGGGCTGAGGGGTATCCCGGCCATAGCCGAAGAGTTGATGGTCCAGCGCGATTTGCAGCTATTGGAATATGCCGACAGCCGGCTGCATCTGTCCAACCTGTCTACTGCCGGCGCGGTTCAAATGGTGCGGGAAGCCAAGCAGAAAGGCCTGCGGGTTACGGCTTCGGTATCCGTAATGAACCTGGCTTTTGATGATACAGCCGTGAATACCTTCGATGCTGCCTACAAACTCATGCCTCCACTGCGTGGCAGAGAAGACCTGGAAGCCTTAAAAGAAGGGGTGCTCGATGGCACTATTGATGCCATCAGCGCCAACCATATCCCTTTGGAAGAAGAGTTGAAGAAAAAGGAATTTTCCTATGCCGAATTCGGCGCCACGGGCCTGGAAGTGCTTTATGCTGTTTGCAAGACTCATCTGGATGGTTGGCTGACGGACGCACTGATCGTGCAGTTGATTGCGGCTAACCCCCGGAAGGTTTTTGGCTTGCCTGTACCGCTTATCGGGGAAGGGCAGCCGGCGGAGCTAACGGTCTTCAGCCCTGCCCAAGAATGGGTGTACAGTCGGGATAAAGTGCGGTCCCGTTCCTTTAATTCTCCATTTCTGGGTGAAAAACTGATTGGTAAGCCTTTAGCGGTGATCAATAATGGCCAGGTATACTACTGAGGTATTTCGGTCCCGACATAAAGATCAGGATTTCGTTAAGCTCAATTTTATGGTGTTCCGGTACCGCGGCGGGGGGCTTAAACAGGCTCTATAATTAACTGGCCAATAAATTTATCCGGACTTTGGCGTGAGATCAGTCGAAAGCTGAGCGCTCCATGAAGTCCGAACGCCGAATGGACGGGCCATAATGCCGAAATACCCTAACACTTAAATAGGCGCCCCAAGTATAAAATTGGCTGAAAACCTGTTGCAGCCAGAATTCAATCGCTGATTATCCTATATCCATAGAAAAAGCTTGGCAATTCCGGCAATAGTATGGAAATTGGAAAACATTATTTTCCAACTTTAAACCTACCGTTATGAGTACACTTGATAATCCTAATGATTACGTCGACCCTTCCAAAGTATCGGCATGGCCTACCGCCAGCCGGTACGGATTGCTTGCCGGGCTGATCCTCGTCGTTGTCGGTTTACTGATCCATCTTTCGGGGATGGTTGATTACACCAATCAAGGAGGCGGCGCCAACTGGATCGTTAACCTCCTGAACTGGGGCATTACCGTCGCCGCCATCGTTATGGCTGTAAAACAACATCGCGATGAAGACCTGGGCGGGTTTATCTCTTTTGGACGGAGCTTCCGTGTAGGCTTTCTCGTCACACTGGTCATTGCTGTGGTCTCCGTGGTTTGGGGCTATATTTTCTTCTCCTTTGTCGAGCCGGGGCTTATTGAAGATATTCTGTCGGCTTCCCGGGAGCAAATGATCGAGCAACAAGGCATGAGCGAGGAGCAGGCGGAACAGGGCCTCAAAATGATGAGTTGGATGTTCACTCCCGCTATGATGTCTCTTATGGGCGGTATCTTCTCTGTGATTGCCGGCGTGATCTTTTCCCTGATCGTCGGCGCAATAATGAAGCGGGAGCATCCGGCAAATTTGGCTTAATTTACAGCGTGCTTAGCCATGGCCAACGCGGTGTTTTGATCCCTCAAAATTCTGCTATCTTTGCAGGCGCAAAATAGCAGTAACATGAAAGTATCCGGAGCGGCAGTAAAATACGGCCTGATAGCAGGAATAGGTACGGTTGCCTATTTCCTGCTATTTTATTTTATCAATAAGAAATTACTCTTTAACCCATTTGTATACTGGGCGTCCCTGGGTTTCTATCTGGCGCTCATGTGGAGTGCAGTGCAGGCGGAGGCTGCCGGCGAGCGCATTGGGTTTCAGGCCGCCCTGCGTACGGCTTTTCTGGTTTTTGTGATCGCCAACTTCAGCTACTACCTTTTTTACTATCTCTTATATGGCCTTATTGACCCCGGTTTAATAGATTTGCAGCGCGAGGTAATGAAAGAAAGCCTGGAGTATTCGGGTAATATGCTGGATGAAGAACAAAGAGACGCTATGCTGGAGTCCATTAAAGGAGATAAACTCATCCCAACGGTGGGTAACGTTTTTTTTACCTTTGTTCGCAGCTTGCTTGGAGGCTTTTTGTTCGCGCTGGGGATGGCTGCCCTGGCCAGCCGAAGGGGATAGTTACTGAATGAGTAAGTGAGTGGAGGATCGAATAAAGTCATCATTCGGCCCTTCAATCCACAATCCTTAACAAATGGATATATCTATCGTCATACCGCTGTTTAATGAAGAAGAATCGTTACCGGAGTTGGAAGCCTGGCTTCGCCGGGTGATGGAGCGGGAGGGCTTTTCCTATGAGGTCATTATGGTGGATGACGGTAGCAAGGACGATTCCTGGAAAATTATCGGACAACTGGTTCAGCAGAGCCCTCATGTGAGGGGCATCAAGTTTCAGCGCAACTATGGGAAGTCAGCTGCCCTCAATACCGGCTTCCTGGCAGCAGCGGGACGGGTAGTCGTCACTATGGACGCCGACCTGCAGGATAGCCCCGAGGAACTACCGGAACTCTATCGCATGATCGTTGAAGAAGGCTACGATATGGTCTCCGGCTGGAAGAAAAACCGAAAAGACCCTCTATTATCAAAAAATATCCCCAGCAAATTCTACAATTGGACCGCCAGGATGATGACAGGCATCAAACTACATGACTTCAATTGCGGGTTGAAGGCCTATAAACGGGAGGTGGTGAAAAGCATTGAGGTTTACGGAGACATGCACCGCTATATACCTGTCCTGGCCAAATGGGCCGGCTTCAACAAGATCGGCGAAAAAGTCGTGGTCCACCAGGAACGCAAATACGGAACCTCCAAATTCGGAATAGAACGCTTCATCCGGGGGCCGCTGGACCTTATGTCGGTGATATTTATTTCACGTTTTGGCAAAAGGCCCATGCATTTCTTTGGGACCCTGGGCCTTTTTATTTTCATCCTCGGTTTTTTTGCCGCCGGCTACATAGGTATCAATAAATTGTACCGCTTAAATAATCACCTGCCTACCATTCTGGTTACCGACAATCCTTATTTCTTCATTTCTCTGGCCTGTATGATCATCGGGACATTACTTTTCGTCACCGGCTTCCTGGCAGAGTTGGTTTCCCGTTATGCGCCAGATCGCAATCAGTACCTCATTGAGGAACAGATTGAGAGGAGCATGGAGAGAAGGAAAGAAGGAAAGAAGGAGTGAACACTCCTCACTCCTCACCCCTCACTCATTCCCCATACAACTCCATCCCCGCCTTTTCGTACTTATCCCCCTTTACCCATTGAGGGCGGCTGTTCTCGTCGGCGATGAGGCGGGCGGTGCGGGCGAAGGCCTGGCAGAACTTAAGCAGGTAGTCGTAGTCGATGGTATCCGGGTTGTCCGTTACCTGATGGTAGTATTTGCTGATCGTTTCATCGAAGCCGGTGGTTCCGGGGACGAACTGGATGGCAGGGACGCCTTTGCTCGCAAAGGATACGTTATCAGAACGGTCGAACAGATTCTGCTCAGGGGCGGGGTTGGGAAATACATCCAGTCCAAAAATGTTGACCCCGGCCTCTAACAAGGCATCCGTTCCGGTGCGGCCGAAGCCCACGACCGATACATAAGAGACATCATTGTAGCCGGCGCCATCGCTGTTGAGGTTAAAGATCGTCTCCTTCAGAGGGAGGAGTGGATGCTCCGCGTAGTACTGGCTGCCGAGCAGCCCCAATTCTTCACCTGTAACCGCGAGCACGATGACAGAACGCCGGGGCCGGTCTATTGAAAGTGCCTTGGCTGCGCTGATAAGCGCTACCGTGCCCATGCCGTTATCACGGGCTCCATTGAAAATGCTGTCTTGAGGCGTATAGGCCCCACCTCCGTTTTTGCCTGTCCCGACGTGGTCATAATGGGCAGTTAGCAGCAAGTATTCGTCCTTTAGTTCAGGATCTGTACCTTCAATTATGCCGATGACGTTTTGAGAATTGACAGTGTGGCGGGTAAAACCTTTACTCATCAGGCTGGCCTTTACTTTTTTCCCTTCCTGCAGCCGCTGCACATTGCCGTCCTTTTCTTCTTTCACCCACCCGTAGACGATATCCTGCCGGGAGGCGGCCGGCCCGGCTTCATCTGCGAGCGAGAGGTTCTCCTTGTCGAAAAAGGAGCGGAAGAAAACCCAGGGGATCTGCAGGCGATATAGTTCGATAAGGGCTATGGCGCCTTTTTCCCGTGCCAGCTTTTGCTTCTTCTTCATGGAATTGAAAATGGACATGGGGTCTTGCCCATCCGGAGTGCCGGGGAGAGAGAGGACGATCTTTCCTTTGACGTCCAGTCCCTGATAGTCATCATGGCCACTTTCCTTATCTACCCACCCAAAGTTGACAAAAACGGCTTCCGTTTTCAGGTTGTCTGCATTACCGGTAAGGATGAGCAGGTTGTCCCCCTGCGTATAATTGGTTTTGTTGAGGGTAAAAGAAGCTGTCCGGGGAGGGGTAACCGCTTCGAATACAATCGGTTGAAAATAACCCTCCAGTCCGGGAGCGGTTTGTAAACCAAAGGCTTCGAATTGTGCGGCGATATATCGGGCAGCGATGTTGTTACCCATTTCACCCGTTCGGCGGCCCTGAAGTTCATCGGAAGCTAAAAAACGAAGGTGAGCCTCCGTTTCCGATTTTTCAAGCCGGAATTCCGCCGGCGCTCCACTGTTCTGGGTGAAGGCGAAGAAAGGAATACCTGCCAATAATATAAACCAAAAAATTTTCATCTTGATCTGTGGTTTGAATTTTGCCCAAAATAGGGAGATAGAAGGAATAATCACAAGCCAATTCTACAGAAGGTTAAAAGCGCTGGACAACCTGCTGCCCTGACGCTACAAACAAGAAAGGATATATTTTTGAATTACTGGCCAAAACGCTTTATTTTTGAAGGAATTGTATTTCAAATTGGTTAAATGAAGCGGCTTTCCTTGCTCCTTGCGGTTTTACTGGCGGCAGCGAACATTCGTGCTCAGAGTGTGCTGGAACAACCGGTTTCAATCAAGGGCAAGGGCCTATTGCTGGAGCAGGCCCTCTACCAACTGTCGGATCAGGAAGGCGTCAACCTTTCTTTCAGCAACGATATTCTGCCACTTCGGCGCCTGGATGTAGATATCCGAGGACAACGGCTGGCCCGGGTTCTTGACGAATTACTGCAGGGCACTAAGTTGGAGTATCAGGAAGTAGGCTCCCAGGTAGTTATTTTTCTTTCTTCCGGCTATTCTTTTACCATCAGTGGCTTTTTGGAAGACGCGAAGACGGGCGAGCGGCTGATCAGCGCCAACATACAGGAACTGCACACCGGCAAAGGCACTATTACCAATGCATATGGTTTTTTTTCCCTGACGCTACCTGCCGGGCCGGTAAGCCTGTCTTTTTCCTACCTGGGTTACAGCCGGGAGTCACGGCAACTAATGCTCCGGGACGATCAGGAATTGAATATATCCCTCAAGCCATCCCTGACCTTAGACCCGGTTGAAGTTATTGGCGAGCGCGCGACTGCGAGCCAGGGGCAGATTGCGTCTGCTTCCAGCCATGATCTGAGTGTGGAGCAGATAGAACGCCTGCCCGCACTGGCCGGAGAGGCAGATATCATCCGGATCGTTCATCTCCTGCCCGGCGTACAAACCGGGACAGACGGGGTAGGAGGACTGCATGTCCGCGGTGGCAACAGCGGGCAGAACCTGATCCTGATCGATGGTGTTCCGGTATACAACATTTCTCATGCCGCCGGCATTTTTTCCGTTTTCAATACCAATGCAGTTAGTTCAGCCCGGCTGATCAAAGGCGGCTTTCCCGCTCGTTACGGTGGGCGGCTTTCTTCGGTACTCGATATTCGCACTCGCGAAGGCAACCGTAAAAAATTCGGGCTGCGAGGGGATGTGGGCCTGCTTTCCGGGCGATTATCCCTGGAGGGCCCCATCGTCAAAGACAGGAGCAGCTTTTTTATTTCCGGCCGCTGGTCGCTCATCGATTGGTATTTGCAACCTCTGGCCCGCAGCCTCAAATCAGAGAAGGGAGAAGATGGTTTTGTGGGCTATCGTTTCCACGACCTGAACGCCAAATTGAATTACTCTTTGTCGAAAAAAGACCATCTTTATCTGAGTTATTACTCGGGCTCAGACCATTATTCCAACAGCGGCAGTTCAACGGATACCCTCCAAACTCGCCAGAGCAATTTGCCGGAGCCAGCTTTTTTTCGCTTTGAGAGAGACTACTCTGACCGCATCCGGTGGGGAAATACAGTAGCTTCTCTGCGGTGGAATCATCTGTTCAATGACAAGCTGTTCGCCAACCTGGCGGCAACATACAGTAGCCTGGATGTCAATATCAATTACTCCGCAACAGATTCTCTGGTGGCTTTATCCAGCCAAAATACGGTGGACCGCCTGGTAGACATTGGCCGTTATGCCAGTAACATCACTGACCTGGGCCTGCGCCTGGACTTCGATTTTATACCCGTCCCCAACCACTATATCCGGTTTGGGGCAAATTTGACACACCATAGTTTTCTGCCGGGCGTTTTTGCCTATGACGATATTGAGAAATCGGGCAACGGCAATGTGCTCCCGCAGAATAGTGAAGATCAGCGAGCGGTCGGAGCTATGGAATATTCAGTTTATTTTGAGGATGAGGTTCGCCTGGGCCAGCGGTTGAAAGCCAACCTGGGGGTGCATCTTGCGGCTTTCCAGGTCAGGCAAAAAACCTATTGGTCGCCACAGCCTCGCCTTTCGCTGGCCTGGCAGGTAAAAGAAAAGTGGCAGCTGGAAGCTTATCTCAGCCGTATGGAACAGTTTGTACATCTGCTTTCCAATTCTGCCGTAGGGCTTCCGACTGAGATATGGGTGCCTTCTACGGAAAAGGTAGCTCCACAGAAAGGCTGGCAAACCGGCATCGCATCTACCTGGAGCTTAAGAAAAGGCTGGAAGTTGAGCCTGGAAGCTTATGCCAAAGATATGAACCAATTGCTTTCTTATGCTGAAGGGGCGTTGTTCCTTAATGACTGGGAAGCCAATGTGACTTCGGGCGACGGCCAGGCCTACGGACTGGAATGGATGTTGGGCAAACGATTCGGTAAAACGGCTGGCTGGCTGGCCTATAGCCTGGCGCACGCCGATCGGCAGTACGAATTTGTCAATAACGGCCAACGCTATCCTTATAAATATGACCGTCGGCACGACCTGAAAGTTGCCTTTAGCCACCGTATACAAGACTGGATAGAGATATCCGCCAATTGGGTTTTTTCTTCTGGGTTTGCGTTCAGCCTGCCAGCTGAAAAGTACGAGATTATTCTTCCTGAATCCGGAGAGCCGCCGATTACCGTCCTGGATTATGGCAGCAAAAATGCCTATCGGATGCCAGCCTACCACCGTTTAGACCTGGGTGTTAATTTCTATTTTAATACCGATCGCATTCACCATACGATCAATATAGGGGTTTATAACTTATACAACCGGAGGAACCCGCTGTATTATGACCTGCGCAACACTTACAGTGAGGAAGATCAGCAACTCAAGCTCAAAAAAGAGTTTGTACCGGTATCAATTATCCCCATGTTGCCTTCTCTGAACTATTCAATAAAATTTTAATTGTATATTTGTAGGTATTTCCCTATTCATTTCTCATTTTGGGCCCTGCCGGAAGAATTGCCTGCGGTGCTTTTGAGGAGAAAAGAATAGTATTTGGTTCTCCTGCCCGGCGGCATTAGCCTTTTCATGCCGAAGGTGGCAGTTCAGTTTGAAATCCTAAATTATATAGTGGGATATGTTCCGGCAACTAATACACCTCGCTATCCTTTCAATGCTCCTGTCCGTTTTCGGTTGTGAACAACCGCCTTCTTTCGGACTGGAAACACCCAGGCCAAAACTAGTGGTCGAGAGTAATTTTACCCTGGATAAGGCTATTCAGGTATATGTTTCGAGATCTCAATTCATTTTGGAGGAGGAAGAGGAAAAGGAGGAGTATGTTTTAAATGCTACTGTAGAGATCTATGAGGACGATGTCTACCTGGAAACACTTGAATTCGTAGAGCCTAAGTCCGGTTTGAATGAAGTGCCCTATTATACGACGCGCAATCTGGTGCCAAAAGTGAATACCATCTATACCATTCAGGTTGAAGCACCCTGTTGTGACCCCGTAATGGCAAACAGCCGAATACCCAATTCTATCAGCTTATTATCTGCCAGCATTTCCGAACTATCGGTAGGAGAAGGCCAGGAAATGGAGAATCTCCTTGTTACCTACCTCGTTCGGCTGAGTTTTGAGGATCCCAGCGAAGAAAAGAACTACTATCACCTCAGCCTCCTACAGCAGGTTCACAGGTATACCCTTAATGAGGGGGGAGATACGGTTATTACAAATAGCCAGCTCCGATCCCTGGTATTTAACCCGGAAGATAACGACAACGGCCGGGTCGCTCATTTTAGGGGAGGGCTGTTAGTAGAAGACAACGCGATCAATAATGGGAAAGTGATCAGTTTTGAACTGCCCCTGAATATAAAATTGAAAAAGAATGAGGAAATACTGGGTAAGCTTTTTCTCGAGTTGCGGGCCGTTACAGAAGATTACTATCGCTATTTTTCAGATCTGAGTCGTCAGAAACAATCGTCGGATTCTCCCTTCTCAGAACCGGTGATCATTTACGATAATATCGATGGAGGACTGGGTATCTTTGCCGGATACAATTCTTCTTTGGACTCACTCTATATCCAATAATTTTCTCTTCAAACCTGTTTATCGGGCTATTCTGGAGATCTCTCCTTTTCTGCATTGAGGTTTGATACGGGTTCTGGGCTGCAGCATAAAGGTATTTCACTTCTTTTGAACCATTCGTAAAAAAAAACATTCTTAACGTAGGGGGAAGAGCAACTATTAGTGTCTTCTAAGGTACATATGCAGAACAAAATGAGGATACATAGGCTCCTGCTAAAAATGTTCTGTAAGCGGCTTTATAGAATAGCCGCTTTCTCTGCGTACCATAAAAATTTAACGTTATGAATGCTGAAGCTAAAACATCTTTTATTAGCCTTTTCCCACTTTTTGATATGCTTCCCGAAGAAGAAAAGGCTCGCCTCGCCGATATGATGGAAGTCAAAATCAAGCCCAAGTATAGTTTCATTTACCTGCCAGGAGATTCCTCTGACCAAATTTATTTTTTGGCCAAGGGCACGGTGAAGATCGGAACCCACTCTACTGATGGCAAAGAAATTATCAAGTCTTTGATCCATCCTACTGCCATGTTCGGCGAACTGGGCCTTATCGGTGAAAAAGTGCGAACGGATTTTGCTCAGGCGCTCAAGGAGGATGTTCATCTGTACCAACTTAAGGTGGAAGACCTCAAAAAATTGATGCGCAACAACTTCGAACTCTGTAGTTACGTAATGAACCTCTTTGGCGGCCGTCTCATGAAGGCGGAAAGCAAGCTGGAATCCCTGATTTTTAAGGATGCCCGCACCCGTATTATTGAATTCATTAAAGAATCAGTCAATAAACGGGGCCTAAGAGTGGGTTATGAAATGCTGCTGAAGCATTCCCTTACCCATCAGGATATTGCAAATATTACCTGTACCTCGCGCCAAACCGTTACTTTGGTGCTCAATGAACTCAAGAAGTCGGACCTGATCTATTTCAACCGGGGAAAGATATTGGTCAGAGATATGGGCAAACTCGCATAGCGCTTAGTGCTGCAGGCACCAAGTTTTTGACCAGTTGTTAACCCCAGGCTGCACGTATGCGCTTTCCATAAATATCAATTGGAATCAGGGCGCTCTCCAAATTTGGTATAAGGGAGAGCGCCTTTCTATTTTGCCTACCTAATCCTTCACCTCCATTCGGATACGCCATTCCTTGGGGAAATAATTATTGATCCTGTTTTTCAGGCCCTTCATCCAGCCCAGGGAAAGGCCCTGGTACGTAACAAGAGCCCATCCTTCCGGCGCTTCATCCACTTGGATCGTTTCCTTTTTCAGGTATCGCAAAGCGGCCTCCCGCTGGAGGTCGAGCTGTGGTATTCGGCTGGCTGTCAGGGAACTAAGTGCCAGAGAATGAGCGGGAACGAAATCGTTTTTCTTAAACTGGCCTAATTCTACCCCCACCTGAAAACGGCTTAAGGTATGGCCGAGCTGCGCCACACGCTCCTCATGTTGCTTTGGGAACGCGACGATCTTACCCGCCGTATTCTGGAACAAGGCCAGTGCATCGAGATCCCCGGCCCACTCCTTTAAGTTGTCTTTCACTTTCCCGGGCAATGGCTGGTAACCCCTGGGCGCCAGGCTGCGGAGCTTGGGAGCATGGTAGGAAGGGCCATCCGTTTTTCGGAATGCCGCCAGGTAGAAACCTTCTCCCCGGACTCGGTGGGGATAAAATTGATACCCCATGCCGCTGCTGACGATCCCCCAATCTGCCTCCAGCCGGATCGGCTCGGGGTGAAGCCCAAAGGTGTCTTTCAGCCAATTGGCATTGTCCTCATTTTCCTGCCGGTTGTAGGTACAGGTGCAGAAAAGCATGATTCCATCCGGAGCCAACAGCTTAACCGCATCTGCCAGGATGCGCTTCTGCCTGCCGGCACAGAGCTGGACCCCTTCCTCGGACCATTCACCGGTAGCACCGGGGTCTTTCCTGAATAAGCCTTCTCCGGAACATGGCGCGTCTACCAGGATCAGGTCAAAAAAACCCTCTAACCCGCTGAACTCACGGCTATCGTGCATGCTGCTACAGCTGTTGGAGTACCCCCATTTGACAAGGTTGTGCCGCAAAGACTGGTACCGGGAACGGATCACTTCGTTGGCCAAAACCAGGCTGTCCTGGGGGAGGGTAGACAACAAAAGGGTGCTTTTGCCTCCCGGGGCGGCGCAAAGGTCCAGTGCCAGGATGGGCGCCTCCGGTTTGGTAAGCTGCCGCACTGCTTGTCCTACAAACATGGAGGAAGCCTCCTGCACGTAATAGGCGCCGGCATGAAAACTGGGGTCGAGTGTAAAAACCGGACGTTTAGGGAGATATAATCCGTCAGGATTCCATTTTACTTTACCAGCATTTTCTTCCAATTTAAATTCACTCAAAGGATGGCGACGAATACTCACCGGGGGAGGGGAGGCAAGGGCTTCCAGAAAAGCAGCCCATTCGCTTCCCAGTTGGGCCTGCATTTGTTCGGCGAAAGCTTTTGGTAATTGCATCAGCGGCCCTGGATCATTACCTTTTGCACTTGTATGCCGGCAGGAGTAATGGCTCTGGCGAGGTAAAGGCCGCCCGCCAGCCGGGAGACATCGATCACCTGGGCGCCTGGCTGTAAAGCCTGTGCGAAGACGACGCTGCCCGAAGAGGTGAAAAGTTCGACTATCCGGGTGTGCTCGGGAACGACTAAGTGCAATTTTTCCGTCACCGGGTTGGGAAAGGCGCTGAAGGCTGGGCCGCCGGCAAGTGGGTTTTCGGTAGCTGTTGTCAGCAGGCTCAGCAGGGGTTGCTCGATGACATTCAGCACCTTTCGCTGCATGGGGTCGTTTTCGTTATACAAAGAAACAAAGGCGATCAGTTTGATCTTCTCTTGATCCCAGTTCCAGGGAACAAAGTAGTCATAGTGATGGACATACGCCGGGCCGGGTTCAGGTAGCTCCGGAAACACATCAGGTGTACCCCAGGCGCCATCGACAATTTCCCGAACCACATGGTGGTGTGGGTAGAAATAGATGGGTTGGCCCAGGCCGAATAGCGGATGCCCTTCCACTTCATTGAAGTAATTACTTTGGTCAAAACCATAACCTGCATGGATCACCGAGTCTTCGGTAATCATCAGGTTGAGTCGGAGCTCGCCGGCCGGCGGGCGTTCGGTGAAAACACAGCTGATATCGATGGCAAGTTCCCGCGAAAAGGGGTTGTAAGCTCCCTGTAGCTCCAGGTTTGCCCAGTTAGGCTCATCGAGTTGTTCCAGGATGCGAGCTTCCCACTGTTGGGGCTGACTGGCGATCTGGTTGGCCGCCGGCCCGCTGCGGCCGACCATCCCCATAGGAGTGCCCAATAGGCCGAAGCCACTGCGCCATTCCGTGCTGTAAGGATTGGCCATTCCATCGACGGAGGAGTGGTGGAAAGCGAGGGTCAGTTCGGGGTAGGTGGCTGCCAATTCCTCGGCGATTAGGTGCGCATTGGGGCAAGCTCCGCAGAAGGCAGAGGTGTACTTTTCCAACAACACCCGTTTTTGCTGCGCGTTGGACGACAGGAAAAGCCCGCTAAGAGCGAATAGCAGAAGTATGATTTTCTTCATTCGGGAAGTGTTTTTTGGCTGAGAACCAAGATAAAGACAGAATGACAGGATTTAGAGGATTTACAGAATTTTTTAAGCGATTAGAGGGCGCCTGTTTCAATATTGCTGATCAATTTGCTTACTCATTCAGCTCCCAATCATATTTTCTGTAACTCACTTTTGCCTCTCTACCTATCTGAGTTTCGGAATAGTGGTTGAGGTAGTCGATGATATTGCCAAAATCACTGGCGTACCATTCAAAGATTTTAGAGATCTCCACAGCGTTTGCGCGGATCGTGTTATACCGGGGGTTGTTGATAAAGCTGCGAGCCTGCTGTTCCAGATACCGGTTGATGTTGTCAGCTTCCCATGCGTGGTTCAGCAGGGGAGGGCAGGATACCGCGGCGCAGTTGACCGCAAAATGGATTCGCGGCTCTTTGAACTGAGGCCGGATGATGTCGTTTTCGATATTGTTGAGAGAGTAGGTTTGGGCACCCAGCTTTATCCATTTCATATCCCAGGGTTTACCGTCATGGATATCGGTGATGCTGGAAACAGGGTAATTATCCAGGATCAATTTGACTGTAAAGGCGTTGTAGGCGTTGATCCAGTAGGCCAGCTTTTCATTGCGGCTCCAGCCTTTGTTTACCGGGTTGGCAGCCAGTTCATCGAGATAGGCCTGAAGCCTGGCCTTTTCATTCAGAAGCCCTTTGTAATTGACTTTACCGGCGGAGGAAACATACTGCTGGAGCAAGGCGTCCCAGGTTTTGTGACTTGGCGCCGCCGGGCTATTGGTTTCTGGAGTATTGGTAGCGAGTTTGGATGGCTTGGTATCTTTTTGCGGTATCTCCGTAGCTTTTGTTTTAATTTTGGGTGCGCTAATTGCTTCTTTGGGCGTTGTTTTTTCAGCATTCACAACCGGGGCTGCCTCGCTAAGGAGAGTAGCCCTTTCTTGTGGGAAAACGTGCACTGTGTCTTCGGCCGACACCTTAGGAGCATTATTCTCTGCCGTGGTACTATGCTTATCTACTACTTCCTCCAAGGCTGTCAATTGCGCGGGAGGATTTGGTTCTGCCTTCTCCTTTGGCTTTTCTGATTGGCAGGAGATGAAAGCAAGGAGGCTGAGGGCGAAAAGGAAGGAGCGGATCATGTTGTTTGTTCTTTTGAAGTACTCCTTCTTTAACTACATTTCCCCCCTTCAAGTTGTATTCGAAATAATTCATTTGTTCCGCTACAGACAAACTGCAGCGATTTTCCTGCATAGGCAAAACCATACAGCAATTGTCGATTAGCTGTTGGCGACCAATGTCCATAAAAATGGGATATAAGCTTAAGCTACCGGTTTTTGCTTAGCACACCAACCTTAAGGGCAGGCATT
>JAGQXQ010000497.1 GCA_020436535.1 Phaeodactylibacter sp. | reverse complement strand
GTTCTTCCGGCCCGTCGACGATGATATACCAGGATTGGCTGCCGGATGTATCGAACTTCGCTACTAAAAGGTCATAGCCGTTCGTACCAGAGCCTGCCGCCGCCCCGGCACAATAGATATTTCCTTGCCCGTCCAATAGCATCGCCGTGCCGAAGCTAAAGGATATTCCACTCGCCTCCAAGCCGGAAGCCCACAAGAGGTTTCCCTCGCTATCATGGCTGGCCAGCAAAAACTGTATGCGGCCCTCCACCTGATCGTGCCCTACGGTATAAATATTTCCATTTTCTCCGATCTCGCTGCCGTTCCAGCCAACCTCCGACGGGTTGGCAAAGGCAGAAGACCAGCTTTCATTTACAATGACCTGGGTGTGGATGGGAAGCTTTAAAAAACACACAGCCATTAATATAACAATATTTTTACATAAAGGGGTAAGCGCGGTAGTTCATTTTGGAAATTTTTGGTTATGCAGATAAAAATACTCAAAAAAGTTAATTGGGAAAAATGTTTTTAATTTTTCTTTTAAACTTGATCGGCCGAAATCTGAACTAAACCGCCCCCAGGATCGTAATATCTCCTACAAGACTGTAAAATCCTTATCCCCAATCACTCTTTTTCCGACAAAGCCCTTATTTTTGCGGCTCAAAACCAAACCGCCCGAATGCAACACAAACTGAACATATACAACAGCCTCAACCGGCAGAAAGAACCATTCGAACCCCTGCACGAGGGCTATGTGGGCTTATACGTCTGTGGCCCTACGGTCTACAGCGATGTGCACCTGGGCAATTGCCGGACGTTTGTGTCCTTCGACGTCGTGTACCGCTACCTGATGTACCTGGGCTATAAGGTGCGCTATGTGCGCAACATCACCGACGTGGGCCACCTGGAAGGAGACACCGATTCCGACGCCGAAGACAAGATTTCCAAAAAGGCGCGCCTGGAACAGCTGGAGCCTATGGAACTCGTGCAGCGGCATACCCGCAGCTTCCACCACATCCTGGGCATGCTCAATACCCTGACGCCCAGCATCGAGCCGACGGCCACCGGGCACATTGTCGAACAGATACAGATGGTGCAGGAAATCCTCGACAACGGCTACGCCTACGTCAAGAACGGATCGGTCTACTTCAATACGCCCAAATTTATCAAAGACCACGGCGTATACGGTAAGCTCTCCGGCAAACGGGTCGACGACCTGCTGACAGAAACGCGCGACGAGCTTAAAAACCAGGATGAAAAGAATGATCCCTCCGATTTTGCCATCTGGATCAAGGCCGACGAGCGCCACCTCATGCGCTGGCCTTCTCCCTGGTCTACCGGATTCCCTGGCTGGCACCTGGAATGCTCGGCAATGAGCACCAAATACCTGGGTAAGCAGTTCGACATCCACGGCGGCGGTATGGACCTGCAGTTTCCCCACCACGAGAACGAGATCGCCCAGAACTATGGCGCCTGTGGCTGCATGCCCGTCCGCTACTGGATGCATGGCAATATGTTGTTGCTCAACGGCAGGAAGATGTCGAAAACCCCGGACCCGGAGACGGGCAAGTCCAATTCTATCACACCCGTGGAACTATTTACGGGTGAGAACGAGATTTTCAGCAAGCCCTACTCTCCGATGGTAGTGCGCTTCTTCATGCTGCAATCTCACTACCGGAGTACGCTCGATCTGACTGATGACGCTCTGCTGGCCGCCGAAAAAGGCTTCCGCCGCCTGATGGAAGCCAACAAAATACTACAAGGCATGGCCTATACCGGTAAAGGGCAGGAAGGGCCGCTGGGCGAAGAAATACTAAAACTGATCGGCCAGGTACACGATGAAATGAATGACGATTTCAATACGCCCAAAGCTCTGGCTGTGTTATTCGACCTGGTCACCAAGATCAACAGCCTGAAGGACGGGCACTTATCTATAGACGAAATTCCGGAAGCAACATTCCAACAACTGAAGCAAACTTTCCACGATTTCATCTACGACATCTTCGGCCTGAAGGATGAACTGGAAGCCGGCTCCGAAGGCAATGGCCTGGCCGAAGGCCTGATGCAGTTGATCATCGACATCCGCCAGCAGGCCCGCGCCAATAAGGACTGGGCTACTTCCGATAAAATCCGCGATGCGCTGAAGGAACTGGAAATCGTGCTGAAGGATGGCAAGGAGGGGACGAGTTGGGTGAAGGGGTAGGATGACGGAATGGTTGAAGGCAGCTATGCAACTTGCTAGTGTGACTAGACCGAATTAACGGGTCATTTCGTGGTCTCATAACGTCCTGGTTCACAGTAGCTTGAATTGCCCCGTGGCTACCATTCTAAGGTTGGACAGCCAATGGGAGGCTACGTACACCGTACACAGCCCCTGCCACCTTTGTCCAACGTTAGACGGGTGCCCTGCCCCGTTAATTCGTGCCGCCTTCACTAGGTGTTACGAGCTGGTGTTTCTCAGATTAGTTTAATATTAAATATCTGAATCAGTTTATTATCTAATTTCTCTATTTCTTTCGTATCAATATTGCCCAGCTTCCCAATAACTAATGCTTTATCTATAGTAGCAATCTTCCCAATCCTTACCAAGGAGGGTTTCTTAAGTCCATTCGTAGAATTTGGCTGTAGTAGTAAATCTGTTGGTTCTTGCCAGTGAAGTTGGGTAGATATAAAACTTACAGTGACATCTAAACTTCCTGATAGCAGAATCAAAGCAGGGCGCTTCTTACTTCCTGTCAAATCAGTGAAAGGAAAAGGAATCAACACTATATCTCCTTTCTCCATTAATACCTCTCTTTTAAATCGCTCTCATCATATAAATCCTCTTCATCATGCAGAAATGCAAAGCTAGTTGATTCGCTGATTATGGTTTCTATGCCTTTTTGAAGAATTTGTTCTTCATATTTTTTGAGTACAAAATCAGCAAAATCAGCAATTTCATGAATCTTATTCTCGGGAAGTTTTTCTAATGTTTCGACAGTCCGGTTAATTAATCCTTTTTTCGTCATATCTTAATCCTTTTCTACAAGATACAGATTTTTTGTCTTTTATATTCATAGCCCAGAACAATCGATATGGCCATAAAATGATTGGGGCGTTTCAAGCAAACTGCCTTTCAGCCCGCCCCTACTTCACCCCCTGCACATCCGGCACATCGTACGAAATATCCATATCCTGTAGAACGGCGTCTAGGATGGAGTCTTGCCCTTCGTGGTAGCCCTCTTTCAGGTCGTGGCCGAATAGAGAGCCCATGGTGCTCCAATAGGTAGCCGTCAGGCCGTTGCGCAGGTCTTTGATCAGGTAGTAGACGGGCGTATCCGTCTCCCGTTCGATCATCTTGATGAGGATCATGCCCTGGGTCTTGGTCAGTTTTTTGAGAGGGTCGGTAAATTGTTCTTTCAGGTCTTTATGGAGCGTCTTGATGTATTTTCTGCGCTGTTTTTCCTTCATGGTCTCGGTAGAATATTCAACTTCCCGGAAGATCTTGACCGCCTCCACGGCGTAGGGATACACCTTGGCGGCATAACGGCGGTAGCGGCGGTAGCGCAGGTAATCCTCCCGGCTCTTGAATTCCCTCATGGTGGAGATGGACACATCGTCCAACGTGGCTACAATTAGCGTATCCCCACAGTCATCGACGATGTAGGGATATTGTTGGCCGGCCACGCTGACCGTCTCTTTTGACTGGCCCTGGGCCAAACTGGAAAAGCCGAGGGCCGTTATACACAACAGCAAAATATTTTTCATATCAGTAACTTTATCTACTCTAAAAATAGGTTCAAAGGATCAATAGTTGCAAGCAGGCTTGACAAGTTTTCCCAAATAATGGCTTTACCGAAAACTTATCAAGCCTTTCCATAGCAATAATATAGACGTTGCACCACCGCTTTTGTAACGCAAGAGGCGAAAGCACCATTGCACTTTCGCCTCTTACTGCTGAAATTTAGTAAAACATTAACGGCTACTCCTGATATTTGGCTTTAAATTTCCGGTAAAGAGCCTTTTGCTGATTGTCGAGGTTCACTTCCCTCCCCTGAATAAGTGCCATTTCCACCTTGCTGCTCCGCACGTCGAGCAGATCGCCTTCACAGATGATCAGGTTGGCTTCCTTGCCGGCTTCCAATGAGCCGGTACGGCTGTCAATACCCAATATCTTTGCAGTACTGGACGTCAGCGCCGCCAAGGCATCCTCGTAACTCAATCCGTAGGCTACAGCCTGCCCCGCCTGGAAAGCCAGATTGCGTTGCTGCCAGTAGCCGTCCGAGCTGAAACAGAAGAGCACGCCGGCTTCGTGCAACTGTGCCGGCGTTTTAAACGGCTGATCTACATCTGCATCGACGCGAGTGGGCAAGCTTTGGGTTTCCCGGAGGATGACTGGCACGTCATTTTCCTTCAGCAGTTCCGCCACCATCCAGGCATCCCCACCGTCTACGATCACCACCGACAGGCCCATCTCTTTGGCGAACTGCACAGCGTGAGTGATCTCTTTAGCCTCCTGCGCTTCAATGTAGAGTCGGCGCTCACCACTAAACAGCGGTTTCATAGCTTCAAAGCGGAGGTTGGAGCGGGCAGGCTCCGCATAGCGGGCGTAGGCCTGGGCTTCTGTAAAGAATGCGCGCAATTCCTCTATCTGTTTAGCATAGTCTTCATTCTTACTGAAACTTCGATTCCGCCAGCTGTAGGAAAACAAGCGAGGCCAGTTCAGGAAGATACCTTCATCGGTACGGTAAGCGGCATCCTCCCAATTCCAGGCATCGAGTTGAACAATGCTCGACATACCAGGCACCCGCCCGCCCTGCGGCGCCACCTGTGCCAGCAGAATGCCCTGCGAACGGACGGTCGGAATAACCGGGGAGTCGGTATTATAGGCAATGATGCTGCGAACATTGGGGTTGATACTGCCCACCTCGTTGTAATCCCGGGTGGCGCGCACCGCTCCGATGTCGACCAGCCCAAGGTTGGTGGCAGGAGCGATCAGCCCCGGATAGAGGTGCTTCCCGGTGGCGTCGATCCGGCGGAAACCGGTAAAGTCGCGACGGGGAAGAATATCTGATCCGCCTGCGAAGGTGATCTTACCTTCTTCCACAATAAGGGCGCTGTTGTCAATAACCTGTCCATTGCCAATGTGAGCAGTGCCCCCACTGATAAGTATTGGTTGCTGTTGCACCGGAGCGGGTGCGGGTACCTGCGCACAGAGCGGGCCGCTCAGTAGTACAAAGGAGGATAAATATATTAGAATTGGTAGTTTCATATTCGTAACGTTGATTTTTTAATTAATTACTTCGCCTCATCCTCATTATCATCACAGTGATACTGTTCATACTGCTGCTTGCCATTGGCAGGCTGGGTTTTTTCCCCTTTCTTTTTCCCGGCCAGCATCTTCTGGACAAGCCGCTGCCGTTCGGCGGCGAGGACCTCGCGCTGTTTTCTATCCTCTTCCCGGCTGAAGAAAGGTATCCCGTCTACAAAGGTCTTTTCCGCCACGGCGTATATAGACAGGGGATGATCTGACCAGAGGGCCAGGTCTGCGTCCTTCCCCACCTTAATGCTGCCGACGCGGTTATCAATATGCAGCAGTTTGGCCGGGTTGAGAGTGACGAACTTCAGGGCGTCTTCTTCTGAGACGCCGCCGAAGAGCACCGCCTTAGCCGCCTCTTGATTGAGGCGGCGCGCCATCTCGGCGTCATCCGAATTGAAGGCTACGGTAACGCCCTGCTCGTGCATGAGAGCGCCGTTGTAGGGAATAGCTTCCATCACTTCATACTTGTAGGCCCACCAGTCGGAAAAACTGGAGCCGCCGGCGCCGTGAGCGGCCATCTTGTCTGCTACTTTATAGCCTTCCAGGATATGGGTAAAGGTGTTGACCCGGAAGCCGAACTGCTCGGCCACCTTCATTA
>JAGQXQ010000496.1 GCA_020436535.1 Phaeodactylibacter sp. | reverse complement strand
TTCGCCGAAAAAAGCAGTACCCCCCTCGTCCTTCATTGGGATATAGCCGGAAAATTCGCCAAATTTTCCCATTGAAAGGCTCAATTGCTTTATCACTGTTTCCTTTTTTCCCGAATTTTACTCAAAGACCTTACCAGACAACCTCTGTAAAGACACGCCTACCAGCCGTTACCTTTTTCGGCGAATTCCAACGCCCAAAAATTCGCCGAATTTTGAAGCCTGCTTACGAAACTCCCCAAATTGCCACTACAAACCAGGCCCCAGTCAAAAGAAACAGACACCAACCCTATCCATTTTTCCGGGAATTCCATTGCCTTTTCCATCTACTCACCCCGAAATTCGGCGAAAAAAGCCCCTCCCCTTTTTCCCGGAATTTTCCGGAGATTACAGTCAATGCTGTTTCAAAGCATGATCAATATACCAATCCCTACTCTCCTCCGAGATCTTCTTGTGGTGTTTGCGGCGGTCTTCCATTCGGAAGGCCTCGATGCGGCGTTCGAATTCCTCCCAGCTTTCATTGCAATGCTCGCCATCCTGGAAGTAGAGTTCGTGGACGGTGATCCGCTCGGGATTGCCGCTTTCGCGGAGCAGCTCGCGGTGGCGCCGGGCTCTGGAGCGTACCTCTCTGTCGCCGGGAAATTGGGAATGCTCGTAGATGTTGTCGATCATTACGGCGTATTGTTTCAGTAATTCCCGGAATTCCCACTTTTCAATGTATCGGTGAAGAAAAGCCCAGAGGAGAAGGGCGGGTACAGAAAAGGCAGTCGCCAGGTACAATCCGTATTTCGCAGTGACAACGAAAAAACCGAGCATAAATATCAGTATGATTGCTTTTTTGATCAGGCTTGCCATGGCTAATGATTTTCGATGTTGACATTTACGTTGACGTTGACATTATTGACGTGCCCTTGTCTTTGTCTGTCCCGCTCTTTCATTTGCTTTCGGACATACGCTTGTCCTTTGGCGTCCCACCCGGTGGGTATGTCCCGCCAGTCGATGTCTTGTCTTTTTATGTCCCGATGTCTTTGTCCACTTTGTCCAAATAGGGATTGCAGGAAAGCCGCCAGGACAGAGACAGAGACAAGGACAACAAACCAAAGCGCTTGTCCAAAGACAGACAAGACAAATACAAGGACATCGCCAATGGCCCGGCCTGTCTTGATGGCAAAGGGATAGATCCGGAATTTCGCCGAATTTTCTCTGAGGGTTTTGCGGAATTCGGGGAATTTCCACTCCACTACTCTGACGGGTGGGTGCCCCGATTCAATAAATTCGCCGATTTCTGAGGATTTTTCGCCGAATTCTTCGAATTCTATCTCCTCGAAGAGATCGTTTTTGCATTGGTTTGCATAAGCCATCATGCAGTTTTCCGCACTACAAAGTGCTGATTATCAATAAAAATTCATGCAATTGCATGATTTTGCATTAAGAACTATGAATCCTCTCCCCCACCGGTAGAGGAAGAGAAGGCGGAGAAGTATTCCGCCACCGTCCGCGTGGAGTATCCTTTTACCCTTTTCTGGCCCACTTTACTGAGTAATGAGCTGGTTTCCGGTATGGTGAAGCCCTTTGCCCAGTACGGCTTGATCAGCATGGCCTTCTCCAGCTTGAGTTTCCGTTCAATCAATAGTTGCTTGCCCGCCTCTGTCAGTGCCTCTTGTCTTTGTCCGAATCCATTGCGGACATCGTCTTGTCTCCAGGCAGCATCGGCTGTCTCGCTGTCGTCTTCCATGTCCGGCTTCCAGAGTTGTCCGCGGACAAGGCTATGTCCTGCCAGGTTGATGGCCGGCTCTGTCTGTCCGCTTGTCCGTTTCTTTGTCTGCCTGGGGGGAAAGGCATGTCTGTCCGGCTTGTACTTCAGCAGGATATGTTCCTCAAACCATTCTTTGATCGCTTCCCACATGGCCCTATTGTCTTTCCGTGAGCAATTCGTTAAAGCTGTAGATCACGAAAGACGTGGCGCTGCCGACCAGGACTGCTTTTGCCCACATTAGCAAAACCGGCCCCAACCCATCCACTGGCGCGGCAGACATCACAAAAAACACCACGTCCAGAATGGCGAACAGGAGGATGTACGATATCTTCTTTTCGCCGAATTGGATCACCGCCGATATGCCGCGCCGCAGGGTCATCAGCAGGGCGGTCAGGTTGAAAGTGAAGGCAAAAAGCCAGCCGCTGACTTTGCGGGCAGTGTCGTTATTAAGGGAGCTGACATCCATTCCAATGCTGGCTACGTGCTCCATCTGGAAGATGAGGATGAAGACGAACGCCAGGTAGATGAGGATGGTGACAAAGGAGTTTGGTTTGGGAGTGTTTGTTGTTGGTTGCCGGTCATTGGTTGTTTGTTGATGGTTGTCTGTTGCTAGAGGTAAAACGGCAGTTGGCGGTTCGCTTTTGGCCATTCGCGGTGGGCTGCTTTCTGGGGGCTGTTCCCATTCCGTCTTCCTATCCGGCGCCGGGTTACTGATGTTGATCTGTATGTTGAACTGCTGGGCGATCTCCTGGGCGCTTTCCACCACTTCTTCCGGCCGCCGGGGGTGCGGCCTGGCGTAGGTGGCGACGATCTCCCGGACGACGTCTGGCGGCAGAGGGGCGTCTTTGCCGTAGTAGAAGTCCATACGGGTCATGGCGCGTTTGGAAGTGTTGAGCAATGGAGTTACGGTCATGGCAATAATAGGGAATTGGGCAGGAATTTTATGTAGGAGACGGGGAAATTATTGCGCTGTTCACTTTTACTCAAGAAAAGCTTTCTTAGTTCTTCCACTATGCCAAAAAAAGAAAAAAACCGTATCATTGAAAAAATAATGCGGCAACCTACGTAAACTATGCCAAAACCCCATGAAGTGGCCAGAGGACTGCCTTTCGGTACTCTCAGGGCAAGTCGTCAGGCCACTGCTCAACTAAACACCAAACCATGACCCTAAAGAAAGGCGACTACCTCGCCCCCTTCTGGGCCAAGCCCACCACCTACTACCGGGGCCGCGACCCTATGGGCCTGCAGAACAGCTCAGCGGTGATGTACAGCCGCCTGCTTTCAGGCATGACCAATGTAACTTCCCGCATCCGCTACTACGGCTTTTTCTGCTGGGTGTTCCGGGAGTACCAGGCACTTGGGCTGCGGGAGAATACCAACCCGGAAGTGCAGAAGGTGTTCATCCGTCGTTGTGAATTGCTGCTTTCGTACATCCACACCATAATAGCGCCGGATATAACCGGTGCCATCGGCTCGACTTACACTGGGAATAAAACAAAAGAAGAGCCTCCTTATCCCCTGGCGGAGGGCGCCCGGCTGTATGGAAAGGACGGCCATACCGATGTCTATTTCCAGAATTCGTGGGGAGGTTTCGGGCTGGTCTATTCCGGGACCCTACAATTCCTCGGGTTGGTCAGCAAGGCGGAGGAATTCGATATCTTTCTGCTGACGCCGGAAGGAGAAGCGCTCGCCGAAGCATTTGCGAAGAACATCCCCCAGGAGGGCCAACGCCTGTTTCTGGAAGTGGCTAATAAAAAGAATATCAACCGGGAAGAGGTTGAACAGCTGCACCCTTTTTTGCTCACCCACATACCGGAGGGAACGGAGGAATGGCAATTCTATATCCGGTTGCTCACAGAAGTGGAAGAAGAATTCAAGGCACAAAACCCGTATGCATTGTCTGTGCTCCGAAGCGAGGTTGCCCGCCAGTACCTTTTCTTTGCCGGATCTGTCGAGAAGGAAGGTTACCTGCCGGCGCAATTTCTACTGCACAATTATCTCCATAAAGGCTTCCGGCAGGACGATTCCATCGATCCCGTCAGTTACGGCTGGTATTATTACCAGCTCAACGACTGGCTGCATTACTGCCTGGAAGTCTTTCTCTGGGGCCTGCTCAGCGGGCTGAATGAGGAGGATCCACCGAGGCCGATACGGGCCTATTTCAAGGCGATCACGGAGGAAGTACTGGCAAAGTTGAACGACATCACCGGTAAGGCTTTTACAGGAGAAGAGCCATTTGCCGACCTGGGCCTGATCCCGGAGGAAACCCATCTTTGCCAGGGAGAACTAGAAAAGTGCAGTAAGAACCCGTTGGAACACGAAGCTATGGCCAGGGCGCTGATACAGCTGGTGAAGCTCTACCGGGAGAATGAGGAGGAGATCCCTTTCCTGGAAAAAATAGCCCTCCATCTGGGCGCATTCGAGCAAAATGGTAATGTACTTCAGGTATTCGGGGAATATGTTCTCAAAAACCTGGAGCGCCCCCTGGCGGAAGCCATAGAGAACATCCTCTTTCAAATCGTGAACGGCCATACCCAGGTCGCTTATCGGAAGCTGGTGTCGAGTGGAAAGAATGTGATCAAGCTGATCGTGGAAGAGGGACGGATTCAACGGGTCGGTTGGGAGTCGCCCTCTTATACTTCTCCCCGCCTGGGCATTCTAACCGGCTTTTTGCAGGACCTACAGCTTCTCGGCCCGAAAAATGAACTGACAGAACGGGGAGAACAGCAACTAAAAAAACTGACGACATGACTGAATACGGCCTCTTATCGGAAATTCCGGGTGGCGGGCGTTTTCACTCCTGCCTGTTGACGACCTTTGCTTTTGACCTGTATTTCTTCGAAGAGCAGGTTTTGCGCACACTCCGGGCGAAAGGCGTCTCCAATTTCATCGTCCTAGCCGATGCCTGGATACTGACCGATGTGTTGGGCAACCTGAGCAGTCATACCCGAGCGGCAGGCAAGTATTATTACCTGGCAGGAATGGATAAGGGACAGGGTGTTTTTCATCCGAAGATCATGCTGTTGCTGGGAGAGGAAGAAGCATTGCTGTTCACCGGTTCCGGAAACCTTACTCCGTTCGGGCACGGAGGGAACCACGAGTTGTGGGGCGCCATTCATTTTGACGGAAAAGAAAGCCCCAGGTTGCCGCTCTTGCATCAGGCAATGGAATACCTGGAAGGCCTTGCCGGCCAGCTGCCCGGTATCGGAAAAACATTCTGGGAAGCTCAAAAAGAAGAATCCCGGTTGTTTGGCAAGCTTCCGGCGGCGCCCCCAGCCTTTGTACCGTTAGATGCTACTACTGATGCAGCCTTCCTGCACAGCGGGCGCGAAGAAAATATTTTATCGCAGTTCCGGCGCCTGGTTCCTTCCGAAAAAATTGAAGCCATCCACCTTACCAGCCCTTTCTACGATGTAAAGGGGCAGTTTCTTTCCGAACTCAG
>JAGQXQ010000495.1 GCA_020436535.1 Phaeodactylibacter sp. | reverse complement strand
GGTTATGCAACGAGCGAGACCTATCCGAATCAACTGATCGGGTTAATCGACAGGTATAACCTCCATCAGTATGACCTGATATCACCTGCCCGGGACACCTCATCTCTTGCTTTTTATCCTCCGCTGGTGACCTCTACCAATGATGTGCCCAACACCTTTGCCTCCGGTTTCGAAACCGCCGGGGATATTGCCTACCGAACCCGGATCCCGGTTGAAAGATTGCTGGAATACAATGAAAACCTGGTGGACGGTTACGTTTTACCCCAGGGACAAAAAATCTATCTGGCGCCAAAACGCAATGCTTTTAAAGGGCCGGTTGATTTCCATCAGGTAGCGCCGGGAGAATCTGTTTACGACATCTCCCAGCGATATGGCGTCCGCGTGAAGAAGCTGTTGAATCGCAACCGGCTGGACACTAATCAAGAACCAGAACCCGGCCAGTCACTAAAATTAAGCGGGAGAAGGGTATCGGCCCCGCCGGCCTTTTACCCGCGGGCGGATACCGGCATGCCCCTCCCGGATACCGGCATTTCAAACCCTGAACCGGAGCCCACCCCCCTGCCCATCCTCTTTCATACGGTAGAAAAGGGCGATACCCTTTGGAATATTGCCCAGCGGTATCATACCAATGTGGGACAACTCATGCGGCTCAATAACCTGGATAGCAATATTATCCGGATAGGCGAGCTGTTGAGGGTGCAGTGACCTGCGCCGGCAAATAATAACTTCCCCATTGACTATGGTTCTTTTTCCTGCTATTTGCCTACCTTGTAACTTCGAACCAATGAGCTTCTGCGCATGACCTGCCTCATCGTTGACGATAACCCCCTCGCCCGCCTTGCCCTGCGCAACATGGCCTCGGAAATCGAAGGCCTGCAACTCGCAGGGGAGTGCGAAAGCGCCATCGATGCCTTCAATTTTTTACAAAAAACACCGGCCGACTTGTTGCTGCTCGACGTGGAATTGCCCGGCATGAGCGGCCTGGAACTGCTGAAAAGCCTCGATCATCAGCCGCTGGCCATTCTCATCACTTCCAAAACAGACTATGCCGTTGAGGGCTTCGACCTGCAGGTGGTGGACTACATTGTGAAACCCGTCGCCCTGCCTCGCCTGCTCAAGGCGGTGCAACGGGCCATGGAACGCTTTGAGGCCCATTACCCGCCCGGCGCGGAGGAACTCGGCCCCAGCTACCTCTTCGCCCGGGTGAACAACCAACTTCTGCGCATTGATTTCGATGACGTCCTCTTCGTGCAGGCCCTGGGGGATTATGTGGTGTTTCAAACTGCGGACAAAAAACATCCCGTGCACCTGACTATGAAAGCCGTGGAGGAACGCCTGCCCCCCAGCCGCTTTCTTCGGGTACATCGCAGCTACATCGTCGCCTTGAACAAGATCGCCAACCTGGAACAGAATTCCCTGCTGGTCGGTAAGCACATCGTACCGGTGAGCGAAAACTACAAAGGAGAGCTGATGCAAAAACTGAACGTGATCTGATAAATACCCTTTCCCGAAAGTGACCTGGAGAACATAAAAGGTCTTTTTCTAAACTTCAATTTATGCTGGTGTGCCCTTTTCAAAAAGTACCTCAACATAGCGGAAGTTACAGTAAAACGTAACCGTGTCAATATGAAAAGATCCGCCGCTTTTTTTCTCGAACGCACAGACTGGCTGGTGATCACCGTCTTACTCCTCGCACTTTCGCTGGTGGTGTTTGCTCACCTCTTTGGCCTCCGGATACTGGATAAACACGAAAGGTCGTCCCAGGCCGTGGAGGAGTCCTTCGAAGGAACCGGCCTGCTCCACGGCCTCGACCACAACCTGGTGGAGATAGAAAGCGCCGTTCGAAGCCTGGTAATGCTGGAGGATGAAAAATATGCGGCCCTTACCGAGGAAAGTATCAAAAAAGCAAAGCAGGATATCGTCCTCATCCGCCAGTTCTTCCGGGAACCTTCAACCAAGGATTACCTGGTGCGTCTGGAAGAATTGGTAGACGAGAAGATTCGCTTTAACAAAAATGTGGTTGACAATTACCACCAGGAGGGGCAATTTGCCGCTGCCCAAATGTTGGGAAAGGTCGCCGGCATGGAACTCCGGGACAACATCACCGCCCTGACCGACTCCCTCCGGCAGCAATACCGCAAACACCTGGAAGGTTACCTTAGCCAGAAAACCAAAACCTCCAGCCGGTTGCGCTTGATCAGTTGGTTGAGTGTGCTGGCTGTAATGCTCCTCACCACTTTCTCCATCTATTATCTGGTGAGAACTGCCCGCCGCCGCCGGAAGGCCATACTCGAAAAAGAGCACAAGCAACTCGAACTGGAGCAGCACCTCGCCTTTATCAAAGACCTGTTCGACAACGCCCCCATCGGCTTTCATTCCACCGATGCCCAGGGCAACATCCTCGAAATGAACCAAACAGAACTCGACTGGCTCGGTTATAGCCGGGAGGAGGTAGTGGGAAAGATGAAAATCACCGACCTGATACCCCCGGGCCGCTTAAACGAGACGCTCGGGATCAGAGATCAGTTGATCAACACAGGCAGGATGGATAACAAACAGTGGGTATTGAAACGCAAGGATGGAGTCGTTATTGACATTCTGGCAAGCAGCCGGGCGGTGTACGACGAAAAGGGGAAGTTCCTCTATGCCCGCTCCGCCCTGATGGACTTTACGGAGCGCAGAAAGCTGGAGGAAGACCTCGAAACGGCCCGGATAGAAGCCGAACGGGCGGGCATACTCAAAGAGCAGTTCATTGCCAACATGAGCCACGAGATTCGCACCCCCCTCAACGCCATCCTCGGTTTCTCCAACCTGCTGCAACGCACCGAACTGAGCCCTAACCAAAAGGAATTCGCCGACAATATCCAAACGAGTAGCGAAACCCTGCTCGCCATCATCAACGACATCCTCGACTTTTCCAGGATCGAGGCGGGCGCCCTGCACCTCGAACACATCCCCTTCTCCCTGCCGGGGCTGCTCCACTCCATAGACCATATGTTCCGTTACCGGGCCGTGGAAAAAGGCCTGCAATTTGAAGTGCTGGCCGAGGACACGCTGCCGGAAGCCGTTCTGGGCGACCCCACCCGCCTGACCCAAATCCTGGTGAACCTACTGGGCAACGCCTTGAAGTTCACCAGTGAAGGCGGAGTTAAACTACACGTCAGCGAAGCCAATCGGGAGGGAGGCAACATCACTGTCCGCTTCACTGTACAGGACACCGGCATCGGCATCCCCACTGACAAGCTGGAAGCCATCTTCGTCCGTTTCGGCCAAGCGGCTTCCGACACAACCCGCCGCTTCGGCGGCGCCGGGCTGGGGCTTAGTATTTCCAAACAGCTCGCCGAATTGCAGGGCGGCCGCATCACAGTGGAGAGCAGCGAAGGCAAAGGCGCTACCTTCACCGTTGAGATCCCCTACGCCATCGCGGAAGCATTGACGGGTAATGGAAACAGCTACCAGCCCCAGCCAGGCAGGTTCAAAAACCAACAGGTAAACATCCTCATCGTAGAGGACAACCCCATGAACCGCCGTATCGCCGAACTGCTCATGGAGGGCTGGGGTTTTAACTACGACTATGCCGAAAATGGCCGGGCAGCGCTCGAACTGCTCCGCAAAAAAGCCTATGACCTCGTACTGATGGACATCCAGATGCCAGAGATGGACGGCTATGCCGCCGCCCGCAACATTCGCCAGGAACTACGCCTAAACGTGCCCATCATTGCCACCACCGCCCACGCTTTTGCCGGGGAGCGGGAAAAATGCATCAGCTATGGCATGAACGACTACCTCTCCAAGCCCATTAAGGAGGATGAACTTTTTTCCCTCATTGTACGCTATGCCCCGCAGGGCCGCCATAAAAAACCCAACTCAAAACCTCCCGGCCCCACAAGTAGCGCGCCGGAAGGTTTTGACCGCCAATACATCCTCGAGATTTCCAAAGGCAAGCCGGAAGTGCTTCGGGAAATGGCCGCTTTGTTTGCCAGCCAGTCCGCCAAAGAACTGGGGCTCATGGAGAAAGCCCTGCGGTCCAATAATTTTGGCGAAGCTGCCGTCGCCGCCCACAGTATGAAAAGTACCGCCGCCTATATGGGCTTTGCCCAAACGCTGGGCGAAGTATTGAAAACACTGGAACTGGAAGCCAGGAGCTCATCGCCGGACACTACTGTCTTATGGGGCCTGTTTGAACAAGTGAAAGAAATACGGGAGAAAGCGTCCGTTTTTTTGGAGAAGGAATTTCCCGGTTTTGAGGATAAGTAGTACTCTGGAAATAGCGCTCACCCTCGCCGCAGAAGGCCCTGCCTATGAGGATATGGCAGTGAAATTTGGCTACCGTTCTAACGTTGGACAAAAGTCGGAATTCGGAGGTTCGCTATTCGGTAGGGCGCTCTGGGAACTGCGGTGTTCGGAATTCGGAGGTTCGCTATTCGGCAGAACACTCTGCGAACGGCGAACCTGCGAACTGCAAACTGCGGAATTCGGCAGAACACTCTGCGAACGGCGAACCTCCGAAACCCGAACACTCATTCCCTCATTTTTACCTTCCTTCCCGGCAATTGATCCCATATCCCGGTATGTTCCGGCAACCCGTTCGGCGTAATGAGCCACATCACCGGATAGCGGCTCTCCACCCGGGGCGCCAGAGCGTAGCCGTCAGTAAAATAGACGATGCCGTCCGGGTGGAAATGTTTGTTGGCGAATTCCAGGGGCGCGTTGAAGTCGGTACCGCCGCGGCCCATCACGAAGTCGGGCGAATGGCCGCGGTAGGGATACTGCCGCTTGATGGCCGTATCGCATTCCACCACCATCACTTCGGCGCCATGTCTCCAGATTTGGTAAATCTCGCTGAAGAAGCGCTGGACTTCCGGGTCGCTGACGCTGCCGGAAGTATCTACGGCCACCAGCAGCCGCTGTTTGTGCCGGATCTTGATGCCTGGGGTCGTACCGTATCGCTTAGAGGGGCGGCGGATGGTGTTTTTCAGGAAAGTGCGGTTGCTGCTGCTGGCAAACAGGCGCAGGGCGCGCCGCCAGTCCAGGGAAGGCTTGTGCCGCCCTTCTATCGTTTTCAGGTAAGACTTAAGTTCGCCGGGCAACTTACCAATCTCCCGTTCCCCTACCCTTTCCGATGCGCTGTGGATGATAGAATCGATCTTTTGCTCCAGGTTGCTGCGCTCAGCTGCCGACAGATTGGCCATCTGCCGGTGCCACTCGTCGTGGCGCTGCAGCCACTCGTTCTCACCGCTGAGTAGCTCCGCCAGCCTTTGGCTCGACGGATTGCCGCCGGCTCCCCCTTCACCACCAGACGGATCTCCGGGCTGCGCGCCCTTACCGGACGAACCGCCGGTATTGCCCTTACGGTGCTCGTCCAGCAGGCGTTTATAATAGTAACCCACATCCTGGCCCGGCTCCATTTTGAAGTCGCGGAACTGCTCCAGCAAGATGGCCCCTTCCGGCAGTTGCCCCTTATCCACATACTGGTTGACTACGATGTCCGCCGCGATATTGAATATCTGCTTGTGGCCGAACCGGTCCACCATCAGAATGTGCCGAAGGGCAATGTGCAGGATCTCATGCTTGATGACTCCGTACCGGTGTTCCTTCCTGGCCAGTTCCTTTTCCCAGAATGCTGCGTTGATAGATAGCTGCACTGCATCCGGGCCGGCCAGGCGCACGCCCAGGGTAGGCACCTGCGGGTTCACCTCCTTGATGAGGCCGGTCAGGAAATGCCCGAAGAAGGGCTCCTGAAGCAGCAACTCGATGGTGACACTGGTGACTTCTTTTAATATACGCTCGAAGGACATAAGCAGGCTGCTTGTTTTGAATAGGTAAGATAAGGGTTTTTGGGGAAGTACTTGGAGCTATTGCAGTTTGGAGCAGGGGCAAACAAATTGGGAATTGGCAACTAAGTGGCGTATTGTTGATCCTATAAGAGGTTGTTAATGTTCTTTTGTGTTGGAAATTGAATTTCATAGAGAAGTTCCTTAAATGTATGCATCCCCGTTGGTTCTGTAGTTTTTGCCGGGGTGGTTGGGGACTCCTTAAAGGGCCTGTTCTTTTCCTCCTGCAATTCATTTCGTTGCATAAAACGATAATGCGTAATACCATATCCAAGAAGCAAGACCACAAACAGCACCCCGTTGCCGGCGACAATCCTGCTATGTCTGACATGATAGGTGAGGAAAAATGAAGCGACAAAAGCTATCCCAGCAAATAAAACACCCCAGCCAACAACAATGGCGCCGCCGGCTAATCCCTGGTTCTTTCCTGCTTCTATCCAACCGGCAAAATACATTCCGACTATAAAAAAGACTAGTAAGCAAAGAAAATTAAATAGTAGACTAGCGGGCTTAAAAAGCTTTTTCATATTTAAAAAGTAATCGTTTTTGTAGTTGTTTCTCCTTTTTCCACCTCGATGGTAAAGGACTGAGCTTTTCGGTCTTTATAATTTCCAAGTGGGGCCACTTTCACCTTATACATACCGGGGTTGAGAAGAAATTCCCGCCCTCGGTTGTAGGTTCGGCCACTGGCAACGTTTTTGCCTGATGAGACTTCCTCGATGTTTACAACACTATCAATGGAATTACCATCCCCCCTAGCATCAATGAAAGCAGTTCCTGTTTCAAAATCGCAGGCGACGGGAGTAAGTCCACCTGCTTGAACGGTAACGTTCTCTATTTCTGTATAGGTGTTAATCCCTTTCATAGCAAGTGCCTGAATGGTAATTGTATAGGTACCGGGATTCACTTCAACTTCTTTTGGAGTTTGATAGGATCGAACCGCTGCGGCCACTTTCCCGTTTTGATCTACCACTTTTACCATACAATCCCAATTAGCTCCGTTGTTCATGGTAGTGATCCCTATTTTTCCACCGTCAAAACTTATATTCTGATGTACTATTTTATCTTCAAAGCTTTGTACCCCGGAAACGGTAACCATATTCACATCACTGCCTTCCAGGGGTTTAACTTCAAAATCATATTTGCTGGGAGGTAAATAAAAATAAACTGTGTCTTGATAAGTGCGAACACTGATGGGAGCTCCTTTTCCAATTACATCATAGGCCTTAACCCAGGCATCTATGGCAATACCGTTTTTAACAGCATATACCGAGACATTTCCCTTAGGCTTGTCGATGGTTTCTGAAGTTGCTTCGTTTAGAACATTTCCCAACCCACTGGCATCGGCGGCATTGTAGTATTGGCCATCACCTGCACCAGCAGCACATTTTAACGGTTCGGTTTCTTCCGCTTTTAATCCGAAACCTATAATATGCAACCGAAAATCGATGCCTTCTTTTTTAGCCGCTTTAACCACTTCACAAATGCTCCCATCGCACGATTCAATTCCATCGGTCACCAGAATAATGGTTGCTTTTGTTTTTGAAGCCCTTATTTGGTTAATAACCAGCGTGGCAGAATAAGCCAATGGAGTCATCCCCAATGGTTTGATCGATTGTAAGGCAGAATTAATTTCCGACTTAGTACCATTAACAACATCCACTAAAAATTCAACATCTTTACAGTCGCCTTTTTTTCTGTGGCCATAGGCAACGAGCCCAATTTTTTGGTTGTCGGGAAGGTTGTTGACCGCAGTAGACAAAACCTCCGAAGCTATTTCCATTTTGGCCTTTCCCTGCATTTGCCCCCACATAGAACCACTGGCATCGCAAATAAAAATAATAGGGGAAGGCGCTTCAGTATCTTGTGCAATTCCTTGCCAAGTGAATGTAAAAGTCAACAAAAGGAGAGTAATTAGTCTCATATTTGCATTAAATGAATTTTAATTATACCAAGGTTAGCCAATGAATGCAATATAGTGATTAATATGGCTGATTTTGAAAAGTGTCTTGCAACGTCCAGCTTGTAGTCAGTGATCCTTTGAATGGATCAGATTTCAATATTATCAGGACTTCTCTTTGAGTGGATTATTGCCAGAATATTGACAACATTATCGATGTAATCATAAATTACGATATGCTTTTTAAAATTGCAACACCTTTATCCTAACTCTTTTAGTTTGAGATTTCTACATGGAGCACATGATTCAGGATGCTTTTCAAGCCTTTCAGTACTCTGTAAAATAAATATC
>JAGQXQ010000092.1 GCA_020436535.1 Phaeodactylibacter sp. | reverse complement strand
TGTTAAATATTGGTGGCAGCCTGATGCTGTGCCTCGCTTGCATGTATGTTGGCATCAGGCTGGGCATGTGAGGAAAGCCGGACTGGTTGGTCGAATTAATCTGGCCGGACTTCCGGCTGAAAAACAATATTATCCGAATCCAGTCCTCTTCTTTCCAGATAAGCTTCGATATCCGGGCAAGCCACCAGGCTACCATCCTCTTGTATGGAAAAAGGCCGCCAGCCGTACTCCGCCAGATAGCCAGCTGCCTGGAGATGGCCTTCATTGTGTCGCTCTGCGGCTAGAAACTCCATTGCCAGCCACCGGGCGCTGGGGCTGCTGAACCAGTTGGACAGGCCCGCGGCCACCTGGGCTTCGGCGCCTTCTACATCTATCTTGATGAAATGAACCAGGAGGCCTTGCTGGCCTATCAGTGTGTCCATCCGGTAAGCCGGAACCTGAACTGCCCGGGGATGGATACTCTTACGCCATTCGGCGTCCTCGAACTGTCCTTTCTCCAGGGTATTGTATTCTGAATACAAAGCCGGAAATTCGTAAAAGGTAGCCGTACCTTCCTCATCGCTGGCGGCGGCCCGGATGGCTTCGATGCTGGACTGGCCGGTAACATTGCGTTGCAATACTTCATAGGTGCTGCCGGCCGCTTCAACAGCCAGTACACTTCCTCCTTCCTCTACCAGTGCTGCTCCCAGGCGACTGAAAAACCCAAAATGGGCGCCGACATCCAACATACCCATCTCTTTCCCGAGGTGCTGGATCATAAAACGGGCAAGTCGTATTTCCGAATCGTGCGACTTGGCGCCCAGCAGGTATATATCAAGCCCTGCCGGGAGTAGCACTTCCATGGACCCTCCGAAGAAAAGAGGAGCTTGCTGCCGCCGGCTGCTTCCACTAATAGGGTAGAGTAGCTTGCTGTGGAGCATTCCCCATAAATAGCGGGCGGGAGCAAAGGCCAGCCGCTGAAAGTGGTTGCCCCGGGCGGCTTTTTCAACCTTCGCCAGGGCTTGCAAGTATGCCTGGCGATTATTCATTGGCAGCTTCCGTTTGTAACCGGAGATCCAGGTTGATCAGCAGGGCCAGGTTCACGAAGAAGAAAGGCCCGACCTTGTCCGTTTCGATCAGGTCATTGATGATGAGCAGGGAGAGGATGATGATCAGAGATAAAAGGGCCATCATCACCATGTGTTTATCTTTTTCCAGGCGCGCCCGGTGGTAAATGGCCTCGCCCCGCAGCAATGCATAGGCGGAAAGAAGCAGGAAAAATAGCAGGCCTGGCAGCCCCTGCTCAACCAGCGTCATCAGGTAATAGCTGTGAATGCCCGACTTGTCGGGGTTATCGCTCACGTAGGTCCGAAAGCTGGTGACGGTGTAGGTTTTATAAAAATTGTGGAAATTTCCGGGGCCGAAGCCAAAAATGGGCGCCTCAATACTCATATGGAAGCCGGCGACCCAGCGATAGACGCGTTCCATGGTGGAGATATCTTCTCCGGAATAGGTGGCCTGCAGCAGATTGTTGAAATCCTGGTGAGAGATGGTCGTCTCATAATTTGGAGCGTACTCCAGGTAGCGATTTCCATAACTCATAAAGGCAGCCATGCCAATAATCCCCGCCAGCGCCAGCAGCAGAACGTATTTGGTTAGCCGCCAGCGAATGATATAAAATGCGCCAATTGCAATGATTACCGACACATACGCCGCCCGGGTATAAGAGAGCTGTATGGCTGCCAGCAGGATCACCAGGCTAATGCTAAGTACCCACCAGGCCCGGCTATAGGCCGGATACCACTTTCGCACATACCAGATGAACGGTAAAAAAACCACAATGATGGAGGCGTAGGCTACGTGGTTGCGATAGAAAGGATGGAGCACCCGGTAGATATCGGCGAAAGAAAAGCCATAGGCAGCATGGCGAAGCATAACGATCAGCACCGTGAGGAGCAGTGTGGAAAAAACGGCCCAGAAAAATTGCCGTACTTCCCGTTCGTTGTTGAGCATACGGCTAGCCAGAAAGAAGAAAGTGGCGACATACCAGGCCTTGGCCAATACGAATTTTATAGAAACGGATAGTAGCTGAGAAGTGATGGCGCTTATGACGATCCACGACAGGTGAAACAGCAGCAGTAGCGTGATGGGGTGGCGAAGGAACCGCCCATCCATTTCTTTGCCGTGGCGCAGCAAATAGATTAGCCCAACCAGCATCAGGCCCACCATCAGAGGCTCGGTAGGCAGGTCGGTGCCAAAGCCATTGGGTAGTATCAGCTCTGTAGATAAGGGAATGCAGGCCGCCAGCAGCAGGAAAGTTTTGCGAAAATCGACAATGGTCAGGTAAACGATTAGCAGCACGGCGGGAATCCCCGCCAGAAAATACATTTCTGTAGCAATGCCTGTGAAAAGGCATGCCAGCACTACGGCCGCAAATACCCGAAAAAGGAAATGAGGAGTATCAGAAGTATCCAGCAATTGCAAGAGCTTACTTTGCATGGTAAATCTCCCTCCAGTTTACGTCTTTATAGGAATCAAAAAGCAATACTCCAGCCAGGCTGAACAGAAAAGCAATAGCCACAGAGGCCAGCACGAGAATACTGCGTTTGGGGCGCGATTTGACTACCGGTACTCTGGCTTCTTCCACAATGACCATGGCCGGAATGACGGACTTGTAAGTGGCCGTTGTTTGCTTGAGCCGTTCCTTGTCATCACTAAGCGTCTGGTTGGCTTCTATATATTGCCTTTCAAAAATACCAAACTTGGAGAGGCCCAGGTTGAAACGGCCAATTTTATTATCCAGGCTTTTGAATTCTTCCTCCAGCCCTCTCACATTAGCTTGCAGCAGGCGGATGGTATCCTGAGGAATGCCTTTGGTTTCTTTCATGGCTTGCAGCTTAGCCTGGTTGCGTATCAGCATGGCTTCCGATTCGGAAACCTGAGAGGTCAGCGCTTCGGTCTGTCCGGCGATGTTGTAAATGCCATATTCTTCCCGCATGTTGATCAGGCTGTCACTCAGGCTGGCCAGCTGTGCTTCCTTGGACTTGATATTTTCTTCATAAGACCGGATGGACTTTTCCAGGCCTTCATTGATCAGGTGGCGGGCCATTTCATCGATCTTTTCCCGGGCTGCATTGGCAATCCGGGCCGCTAATTCCTTATCCTTGTCTTCTACAGATAATTCGATGGCGTCCCGCTTGGTTTTTTTGACTTCGTACAGGTCAAAAAAATGCTCCTGCACCTTGAAAGCAGCCTTCGGCCGGTCCGGATCGATATCGTAGTGCTCGTACAAATTAAATGAATCGACCAGAAAATTGACCAATTCGCCGGATTCTGCGATCGTCATCAGGCGATCGATGTCATTTTCATTACCGTAGTACTCCGTGCGCAACTGGCCTTTGCCGTAGAGGGCCTCCGGCTTGGCCTGGTCTGGGCTCACTGCCAGAAATACCGTGGTCGCCTGGTAATAGTTAGATAAAAAAAGACTTATTATGATGGCGCCCAGTCCGGCAATGAGGCAAACATAAAAGATCTGCCGCTTCCACTTGAAGACGGTCTTTAGGACATCGATCAGGTTATCATTGTTTTTCATCGCTCCTTTTTCTTCCCTTTTCGGATAAATAGCGCAAAAGTATACCTTTGAGGGATATTTTTTCAACATTCTTTTGGCAAATGTTTGGAGATAACATTTGACAAGACAGGCATGGAAGGGCAAAGCGTTGGTTGGAGTGTAAGGAATGAAGCAGTGAGTGGATGAAGGAACCCATTCATTCCCGCTTCAATAAAGCCAGTCCCCGGAGGTTGATCAACTGCAGGCCTGCGGCAAAAGTCCCACCGGCAGCCAGCGTTACCAGGAAACGCCAGAACCAACCCGTATCCAAATAGGCATGGATGAAAAAGCCGGTGAAGAGAGAAAGGGCCAGCAGCGCCAGGAAGCGCAGGAGCGTGTCGGCGATATTTCCAGGCCTCATCAGGTGGTGAGCGAGGGCCAACTCAAAAGCCAGCACCCCAAATTGAGTGATGCAGGTGGCTATGGCAGCGCCCTCTGCCTTATATTTTGGGATCAGTACCAGGTTGAGTACTACGTTGAGCAGCAGGCTGGCGGCAAAAATGTAGTTCAACTGCCGAAGGTTGCCATTGGCCACCAGCAGGGTGCCGAAAATATACGTCCCGCAGACTGCAAAGAAGCCGCCTATGAGGTAGATCAGCACCCGCCCGGAATAAGCTGAACCGCTCTCGTACAATACGGACATGACCTCCGTGCGGTAAAAAAACAGGCCGCAGAACAGTACCAGGGCGCCGGCGCCGATCAGCCGAAAGCTCATCTGCACCAGGCTGCTCACTGCTTTGCTTTGTTGGAGCATTCCGGAAAAAATGGGGAGAAGCAAACCGGCGAATAAAAAACCGATCATGTTGCTGGCCTCAAACAGGCGAAAAGCAGAAGCGTAAATATCGGCCTCTATCCGTCCATCCGGCAGCAGGCGTTCTATCATTACTCCATCGATGCGGTTGTAAATAGAGGTGAGAAAAACCGCCAGGGCATAAGGGGCGCTCCGGCGCAGCAAAAGCAGCAGGAACGGCCAGTGAAAACGGAATCGCAATCCGGAAAGCTGCCGATGAACAAGCCAGAAAGCCAGCCCCGCCGTCACACCCAGCGAAGCAGTGTGAGACCAGGCAAACCATTCGATCCGGAATTGCCCCTGGAAGGCGGGAGCCCACAATAATACACCGCAGATCAGAATGAGCAAAAAGCGGTCCATTATGGAAAGGAGGCTATCCATGCGGTATTTTCCCAGGCCCGAGATGTTGGACCGCAAAAAAAGCACCAGTGAATTCAACATCTGGTTGACGGCAATGATGGCAAGCAGCGGCAGAAGGCGGATACCGTAGCCGGCAATCCAGGCGGTGAAAAAGACCAGTGAAAGGTACAGTAGCCCAAGCAAGGCCTTCAGAATGAGGATGTTGGGGAAGTATTTGTCCAGTAAGTGGCGGTGCTGGGCTATATTCCGGTTGTTGAAATTCTGTATGCCGAAGTCATTGATGATCTGAAAGAGGAAGGTGAAATTGAAGAGCGCAAAGTAGATGCCGTAGTCTCCCATCGGCACCGTGTTCTGAACCGTTCGATCAATGCCAAACAGATAGAAAGGCTTGATCAGCAAATTGACCGCCAGCAGGAAAATAATATTGATGAGGAATTCGCGCTTCATGGCGAGCGTGAAGATAGGGGTTTTATGGTGTATCAGTGTATGGGTATAATCGGTATATTAGTAAGGCTGCTCCGGAAAGTATCGACGGCGAAGAA
>JAGQXQ010000494.1 GCA_020436535.1 Phaeodactylibacter sp. | reverse complement strand
GGGAAGTACGGATGCTCAAAGAACTGGGGCGCCAATCGGTATTTTTGGGCAATGCATTGCCCGAAGGCCAGGCATTTGTTCCTCCTGCCTACGCATACCTGGAGAGCAAAGGTGCGGTTTCAACCATGCTATACCAGGAGCATCACCATTTTCCCGGAAGCCTGGCTCAGTACCAGCCGGAAAAAGAGGAGCTGCCTTTCCAGTTGGAAGGGCCGCCAACCTTTCAGTTTGATCAGGTGGATGGGCAGTATGATGAGCAAACCGAGACTAATATAGAAGAAGTTTCGCACATCATACAGCTGTTTAACAAAATCGAAAAAACACCCCAGAGAACCTACCCCTCTGTGGGCATTGTCTGCCTGTCCAAAGGCCAGCGCGATATGATCAACTCCAACATTCTGCAGAAGAAACAACAACGCTCCGCAGATGTGGAAGTCATTCAACAGCTTGAACGCAACGGCTTGTCCGTGTTGGACCTTAGCGAATTGTCCGGCCAGCGTTTTGATATCCTTATCCTTCTGAGTACGTTTGGAACCATCGACCTGAAAGGGCAGGCTATGACCGGGCATATTCACCGGCTCAGGCAGGATAGAATGCTGGAACGCCTATTTACATTGATGAGCACCGCCGAAAAACAGGTCCATATTGTCAACTCCATTCCTCCTGAAGTGTTGGATGAACTGGCGGGCAACCCCGAAGGCCGGGAAGGCTTTTTACTGGCCACCTATTTTAAATTCATCAAAGCCGCCAGTGAACAAGACCGGGAAACGGCCGCCAGCCTGGCCGATAGCCTGCCCGGCTGGATGTCCTTCCGTTCGCCGTTCCGCCAGCCCTGGACGTTCTTTGAAGAAGTAGGCCAGCGCCTCCAGCCTTATTTGGGCCCCGGAAGGGTGCAGCTCAGCCATAGCCTGGCCCCGTTGAAAGTACAGGCTTCCGGGCCGGGCCAGGCGCCATTGTATATCACACCTGACGGTTTTTTAGCTCAGGCTCCGGCTACCGATTACCAATGGGAATACGAACAGGCGAGCGCTTTCGAAGCGATGGGCTACCGCCCTGCCCCTGCCTGGTCGGCAGACTGGTGGCGCAATCCGGAACTGGAAGCCAAGAGAATGGCTAGTTATATCATTCGACAGGAACAGCAGGCAGGGGAAGAAGAGGAATAAGATCAACAGAGCCATGACGGTAGAAGAATTACAACAACACCCTGGCTATAAGCGCTGGTTAACCCTCACTCATGATGAGATCCTGCCTTTTGTGCAGGAGGAATTCGGTAAGCGGGGATGGCTGGCCCGCTTTTATATTTTGCTCAACCTGGCCCTGCTTATTGGTATGGCCCTGCTAGGGATATGGCAGGTAACCCATGGCTTGATCGGAACCGGCAAGGTGATCCTGAATAGTATTCTCGGCTTCGTTCTCACCCTGAGCCTGCTCGTCCCGATTCACGAGGGTATTCACGGCCTGGCCTACAAACTGGTGGGCGCGCCGAGAGTGCAGTACGGGAGTGATATTAAAAAATTTATCTTTTTCGCCATGGCCGATCATTTTGTAGTGGGCTTCCCCCGGTTTATCATCGTTGCCCTGGCGCCTTTCTTTGTGATCAATTTTTTGGCCATTTTATTCCTATTTTATGTTTCTCTTAACTATCAATGGATACTTCTCGGCGTTCTATTGATGCATACCGGTGCGTGCGCCGGAGATTTTGCTATGCTGAGCTTTTTTCTGAGGCACCGAAAAGAAGGATTGCTTACTTATGATGATGTCAGCAATCAAAGGTCTTATTTCTACCGGAAGGAAGAAAACGAGGCCGGCAAAGAAGGCCAGGCTCAGGCTGATTGCTGAGGATAGCGGTAGAAGAGAAGCACATTTTGATCGGGAAATTGGCCCTGTAATGGAACAAAATCAATGCAGAGGAAGTAAAATATATTTACAGCACCCACACACGTTGCACCTGAATTTTACCTGAAAAAACAGCCCTTTGAGCACTCAACCCGATAAAGGATTGTTGCACCTGTAGCCATATTCATTTGAACAACATTTATTACAAGGAGCCTGTCGGAGAAGCGTTGATGAGTTGAAAACGAGCAAATATTATTCTGAACGAGGCGCGAGGAAGAAGCATAGCCGGGCTACGCGACTGACGAGCAACGAAGTGCAGGACAATATTTGTCGTTCGCAGGCCGTTAAGTGCTTCTTCGACAGGCTCCCAGGCTCAAAATAGCACTCCATGCGTGGTTTGTCCCTTTTCTGTTTCTTGATCCTGTTGGCGGTTGCCTGCCTGCCGGAGCGGCGTGAACCGCTTCCCGAGCTACCAGGCCTGGCTCCCTTTTTACAGGAGGAAACAGATGGGATGGAAGCCATCATCAGAGGCATGAGCCTGGAGCAAAAACTCGGCCAGCTGATTGTAGTGGGCCGGGTTGGCCAACCGGAACACCAGCTGCATCAGTGGGTGCAAAAGGGTAGGGTAGGCGGGGTGGCCCTGAGCGGGCTACCCATCGAGTACTTCCTGAGTTTGCAGGATAGCCTGCAAAGGGAAGCGCCTTATCCGCTGTTGACTACTACGGCCGGCGGAGCCCTCTTCAATAATCAGTTTTCTGACGTCCTGGCTTTACCGGTAATGGACGCTCTGCAGGCGCTGCCCTCCGACAGCATGAAACAAAAGCTGCAACAGGCCTTTTTGGAGCAGGCTCAATCCCTGGGCCTCAACCTGGCCCCGGCGCCTTATCTCAGCCGTTTAGAGCAGCGCTTCACTTTGCCTGAAGTTAGTCTTCAGCAATATACCCGGGACATACGATGGCTCAATGAGCGCCATATTCTCAGCCTGGCCGATAACTTTGCCGCCATTCCGCTGCTCCAACCCGGGCAGGATAGTCTCCAGGATAGCCTCTTGCTGGATTATCAGTATCTGGTCAAGGCGGGCCTTTCCGGTTTCTGGATTGCCCCTTCTGTCTACGAATCACCGGAGCTGCCGCCTGATGCCATCGGCCGTTTTTTCCGCGGGCGGTTACAGTTTGACGGCCTGCTCATGGCTCACCTTAAAACAGATAATCAACTGGATGAAATACTGGATTCCGGAGTGGATCTCATCGTTACCTACAACAGCCCTGATTTTGTGATGAACTACCTGCTAACGGCTTACCGGTCCGGGGAGCTCACCGAAACGGCATTGCACGCCAAACTGCGCCGTATCCTGCTGGCCAAACAATGGGTAGGCAAGCTGGCTTCCGATGAGGAAACAAAGCATTCGGGGCCGGAGGTTGCCGTTCGCAAGCTGCCCGCCTCCATGTTCACTGGTATGGAAGCGTACCGCTCCGGCTTATCCGAACCCAAGGAAAAGCTGACTCAATATTTTAAAGATGGCCGATGGGGTTACTGGCAACGCCGCCTTCGGGAAGAATCCATTGTCGTAGCTTCCAACCCAGACAGCTTACTGCCCTTTCACGGCCTGAGCCGGCAAAATTTCCAGGCTTTCCACCTGGGCGTTGGAGATTTTGCCTCCTTCGACGAAACATTCGCCAAATATGCTGCGGCAGATAGTTGGCAGGGCAATACCTGGGAAGCGCTTACCCGCCAGTTGCTCAAATTAGATGGGACAGAAAATGTGGTGCTGGTGCTGCACAATTATTTACTGGACAGCCTGCAGGCGGCTTCCATACTATCACTGGCCCATCGGCTTCCGCTTGCCCTCGTGAATTTTCAGCGCCTGGAAAACCTGGCCCTTTTGGATACCAGCCTGGTGGTCGTTCACTCCTTTGAAGAAGGAGAGGGGCTGTCGGAGTTGGTTCCGCAGATCCTCTTCGGCGGAATACCTGCCGCCGGGAAACTGCCCTATACCCTGAACCGCTTTTTCGCGAAAGGACAAGGAATAGAATTACCCCAGCTAAGGCTTCGCTACGGCCTGCCCGAGCAGGCTGGCATCGCTCCGGAGAAACTGGTGGGCATTGACGCCATCGTCGAAACGGCAATAGACGATGCCGCGTTCCCCGGTTGTCAGGTGGTGGTCGTAAAGAACGGAACTGTGGTTTATGACAAGGCGCTGGGATACCATACCTACAGCAAAGAACAACCCACCCGGAAAACGGATCTCTTCGATGTGGCTTCTATTACCAAAGCGGTGACAACGACCCTGGCTACCATGAGGCTATACGAAGAAGGGGCCATCCAACCAAACGGGAAGCTGCGCAAGCAGATGGGCCTGCCACGTAACTCCCGCCTGCGCAACCTGACTGTAAAAAAGCTAATGACCCACCAATCGGGCCTGCAGCCGCACATGCCGGTCGTCCCCTATTTGCTGTACCGGGATATGGAGAACACGGATTGCAGCCGTTACTTCTGTGATCATCTTTCTGATACCTTCGCTATTCAGGTGGCGAATGCTTTTTACTTTGATAAGCGATACCTCGACAAGATACAGGAAGATGTCAATCGCCTGCGCCCCCGCTACCGCTACCGCTACAGCGACGTCAACTTTATTCTTATGCAACAGCTGGTCGAAGAGAAGGCCGGGGCTCCACTCGATTCTTTCACTTCTGCTCACTTCTATGATCCGCTGGGACTGCAGCATACCGGCTTCCGGCCATTGTTGTGGAAAGATAGCAGTGAGATTGTACCTACCCAGTATGACCGCCGCTGGCGCCATCAGCTGATCCATGGCTATGTACACGACGAAACGGCTGCGCTGCTGGGTGGAGTCGCCGGCAATGCCGGGTTGTTCTCAACCGCCGAAGATCTGGCCGTGGTATTCCAAATGCTGCTTAACGGAGGTACGTATGGGGGCGAACATTACTTAGAGTCCGGGACCATCGAGTATTTCACCAGCGCCAGCCATGGCAATCACCGGGGACTGGGCTTCGATAAACCTGATGATAAATCTATCAAAAAGGGAAAATTCCCGGAACAGATCAGCGAAACTGCCTTTGGCCATACCGGCTTTACCGGAACCTGCGCCTGGGCAGACCCCGAAAAGGGCCTTACCTATATTTTCCTCTCCAACCGCATCTATCCGGATTCCAATAACCGTAAGATCTTTGTGAAAAGGGTCCGGGAACGCATCCACCAAGTTATTTATGACGCCCTGGATACGTATGTACCGGAAATGCCGGAGATATGAAGGAATGAAGGAGTACGTTCTGATACACCGATACACTGATGAGGGCGATCCGGAAACCCTC
>JAGQXQ010000493.1 GCA_020436535.1 Phaeodactylibacter sp. | reverse complement strand
ATCTTGGTTTTATTTGTGTCCGCCTAATTTAGATGAAATTTTTTTAAACTGCCAATGGACGCGTTAGATTTATCTGGTAGAAGGCTAGCCCTGCTGAAGTATTGAAATCTTTTTTTCCATAATGCGAAACCTGCCTTATAAGATTTACCTGCTGGTTGATGAATACGATCACTTCGCCAATGAGCTGATTTCTTTCAATCTTGGACATTTCGGGAAAATTGTCACCCAAAACGGCTTTGTGCGCAAGTTCTACGAAACCATCAAAACGGCGACTTGTACAATCCGGATATCGCACTTTACTTTGCCAAGCATTACCAACGCTATCGCATCACGCCGGAATTTAGTTTCGCCAAAAACTTTAGCATTACTAGTTATTACCTCCTTCCCCCTGGTACGCCAAACTCACCATCACCCCCACTGCTCCCGCCAACAAAAACGAAGGCCCCAACTCCGCAATCCTTTCAAAATAAGGGCCAATGCCAGGCAAAGCCGGCACGGCAAATTTAAACAGCGGCACGCAGAGAAACCCCGTGATCATAGAAGCGATGGCGCCCGGTTCGTTATACCTGGGCCAAAAAAGAGACAGGATCATCATCGGGCAAAAGGTCGCGGCAATACCGGACCAACCGAAAATAACGAACCAGAAAATGGTCCGCTCCGGAGTAGTTACGGCTACCGTCAGGGCAATGCCCAGAGCGGCAAGGGCCATGAGCAAGGTGACTATCCGGGAAAAACCGGTCAGGTTCTCGTGGATCGACTCCGGCCGGAAGATCTGCTGATAGAAATCACGAACCACCGCGCTGGAGGCCACCACCAGCAGGGAATCGATCGTCGACATAATGGCCGCCAACACTACGGCTATATATAAGCCGATAAAAGTGAGCGGCATGACATGCTCCACCAGGTGTATCAAAACGTCCTGCCCGTTGTTGCCCAGGGCGGCTTCCGGGTCGGTGCCAATATCCGTGAAAAGGTAGCGGCCCAGGATCCCTATGGTGATAGCCGCCGCATCGGTTAGAAAAGTGTACACGACGGCTACCCAACGGCCCTTATTGATCTCCTCTTCATTTTTGATCGACATGAAACGGACGAATATCTGGGGAGACCCCATGAAACCCAGCCCAATGAAAAAATAGCCCAGGATAGTGGCCAGGTTCAAAGCCGTCAACCCGCCGCCCCCCCAGATATTCAGTAGGCCGGGATCAATTTGGCCCATTCGTTCCACCACTGGCCCTTTGTCGAGAAAAAAGAAAGCGACAAAAGGCAATCCTACCAGCCCAAAAAACATGAGCAGGCCCTGAAACAGGTCCGACCAGGCCACGGCGACAAAACCACCGAAGAAAATATAGAGCACTACCACGCCAAAGCCAAGCAAGGCGCCGGCGTAGTAGTTCAGGCCGAGAAAGGCTTCAAAGGCCGAGCCTGTGGCGTCGATCTGTGCGCTCACGTAAATGACCACAAAAACGGAAAGAGAAGTAGCGGCGATGATACGAAGCAGATGGGAACTGGCTTTGAACCGGCTGGCCAGATAATCCGGAATGGTGATGGAATCGTAGCGGTCGGATAACCGCTTGAAGGGTTTGGCCATTAAAAACCAGGCAATGGAAACCCCTATTATTTCTCCCCCCATTACCCAATAACCGCTTACCCCCGCCACCGCGCCCAGGCCGGTCAGGCCGAGCAACAGCCAGGCGGACTCGCCGGTAGCCCGGGTCGAAAAGGCAACCACCCAGAAGCCGAGTTTTTTACCGCCGACGTAGTAGTCTTTGAGGTCTTTTATGCGCCTTGCCGAAAAGATGCCGATTAGGAAAAGCACCAGGAAATAACCGGCGAGAATGAGATATTTAGTGAGCATTTACCATAATTTGAACAGGAATACAACACTTTCTTTAAGAGTACGCTGGCAGCGAAACTAACAAATTATATACCTTGCTACACCTGATACCAAAGAGAAACTTGTTAATCGAGCTATTTTGTCGTAGCTTTAGAAGGACTTCACCAATGTAGTTTGAAGACCCTTTATGGGAAGGCGTCACCTTAGGGCGCTCTTTTAGGCCTACCCTGTGGAACAGCGAAGCTTTTTATTCCACAGGGCCCACCCTTCAAATAATACCTGGCTGGAACCGGCCACCGAATAATACGGTGACCCGCTGTTTCTCGCCAGGTATTTTCCCCTTATTTCTTCCCAAAAACCCGCACCAGCCCCCAATACAAGGCGAAAGACACGAAAAATGTCACAAACCAGGCATACGAATACACATCCATCCAGAATTCCCCAATGCTCTCCGCCGGGATTAGGTAAACAGTGGCCAGAAAACCAGGTAATACCGGCAGTAGGCTGGCCCCAAAAGCGATCCAGGCCCTGCCGTTCCATCCTTTGTAAATGCCGTTTACTTTAAACAGCTGCGCCAGGTCGAGCGCTGTCTTTCTAATAATGTAATAATCGCAGATCATCACTCCTGCCAGGGCGCCCAAAAGAGCCGAATAGGCGATCAGCCAGACAAAGATATAACCGTGCGGGTCGGCCAGCAATTTCCAGGGGAAGATCAGGATACCGATGATACCGGTGATGTAACCGCCCATGCGGAAGCTGATCTTGCTGGGCATGATGTTAGCAATGCTGTTGGCGGGCGCCACTACGTTGGCGGCTATATTGGTGGACAGCGTGGCGATCGTTAACCCGATCATGGAGAGGGCCACCACCAGCGGGGATTCGAATTTCCCGAGCAGCACGACCGGGTCCCAGATCGCTTCTCCGAAAATGATAACCGTCGCACTCGTCACCGCAATACCGATAAAGGAAAACAGCACCATGGTGCCGGGAAGGCCGATAACCTGCCCTATGATCTGGTCTTTCTGTGATTTGGCGTAGCGGGTGAAATCGGGAATGTTCAGGCTCAGGGTGGCCCAAAAACCGACCATGGCGGTCAGGCCAGGCCAGAAGATCTTCCAAAATTTCACGTCGGATTCACTGGCGAGCAGATAGGAGGCGTCCAGGATTTCACTCATAGAGCCCACCCTGAACCAGGCCCAGAGCAGCAGGCCGACGCCGATCAGCAGCAGGAAGGGCGCCGCCCAGTTTTCCAGCTGTTTGATCGATTCAATACCCCGGTAGATGATCCACATGTTCATCAACCAGAACAGCAGGAAGCAGAACAACTGCCCCAGATTGAGGCCGATGAAATCGCCCAGGTAGGGGCTGTTGGCCAGCCCCGGCCACACGATGAGCAGCAGTTGATAAATGGCCGCCCCTCCGATCCAGGTTTGGATGCCAAACCAGCCGCAGGCGACCAGCCCCCGCAGCAGAGCTGCCAGAATAGCGCCATCCACCCCGAAGTTCAGGCGCAGAAAAACCGGCAGGGGAATACCGTACTTGGTACCTACATGCGCGTTTAAGATCATAGGAATGAGCACGATGACGTTGCCCAGCAGGATGGTGAGCAACGCCTGCCACCAGTTCATACCTTGCTCGATCAGGCTGCTGGCCAGCATGTAAGTGGGAATACAAACGGCCATACCCACCCAGATAGCGGCAATGTTCCATTGGTTCCAGGTGCGTCCGGCCCGCGGCACAGGAGCGAAGTCCTCGCTGTACAACGGGGAGGAGCTCACGTCTTCCGTGAGCTCGACAATCTCTTCTTTCATGTGAGGTAGTTTTTTGTTGGCTGGCGTGATTTCCTCTCGATTAGGTCATTATAGGAAATCACCCCAGCCAACACCGGGTTATTCATGGGATAACTTTTTGTTACGCCCTGAATTCCGCTGCCTTTTCACGATTAATCAACCACGACCCCCTTCAACGCCCGGCCCACCAACTCCAGCGCCTCTTCTACGTCATCTACCGTGGCGGTCAGGGGCGGAGAGATACGGATCACGTTGCCGTACAGGCCGCCTTTGCCGACGAGCAGGCCCTCTTTTTTACATAGCTCCATAAAGTGGCCGGCAGCCTTCGGCGCCGGTTCTTTGTCTTGCCTGTCTTTGACGAATTCCAGGCCCTGCATTAGGCCCATACCTCTTACATCTCCAATGAAAGGGTATTTTCCCTGCAGGCGTTCGAGCCCGGCCCGGAGCACTTTGCCCACCCGGGCCACATGCTGTGGATCGGCCTCCTTTTCCAGCACCCCCATCGTGGCCAGGGAGGCGGCGCAGGATACCGGGTTGCCACCGAAGGTACTGATGGTCAGGCCGGCCCCGGCAGTGCTCGCGGCAATCTCCGGCCGGCTCATGGTATTGCCCAGCGGGAAGCCGTTGGCAATGCCCTTGGCCATGGTCATGATGTCGGGTTCCACATCCCAATGTTCGATGCCGAACCATTTATCGCCAGTGCGCCCGAAACCGGTTTGCACCTCATCGCTGATGAACAGGCCGCCGTAATGGCGGATGATATCGGCGACGATCTTGAAGTACTCAGGTGGAGGGGTGATGAAGCCGCCGACGCCCTGTATGGGCTCGGCCAGAAAGGCGGCGATCTTTCCGGAGGTGGTCGTCCTGATAACGTCTTCCACATCGTGGGCGCAAGCCATGCCGCAGGAGGGGTATTTGAGCTTTAAAGGGCAACGGTAACAGTAGGGGTTGATGGCGTGCTTGACGCCCATGATCTGAGTGCCGCCGATCCGCCAGGAAGACTGCCCGGTCAGGCTCATACCCATAGCGGAACGCCCGCTGTAGCCATGTCGCAGAGCGATGACCTCCTGGTGCCCCGTGTGCGTCCGGGCCAGCATCACGGCCGTCTCGTCGGCATCCGTACCGGAGGTGGTGAAGTAAGACACCTGCACCCTGCCCGGCGCCAGCTGCGCCATTTTTTCCGCCAGGTTGACGTGCGCCTCGTTGGGGTAGAGGGTGGAGGAGTGGATGAGCTTTTCCGTCTGTTCCCGCACGGCCTGCGTTACCTCGGGCCGGTTGTGCCCCACGCTGGTGGTCAGGATACCGCCGAAGAAATCCAGGTATTTCTTACCTTCCACATCCCAGACATACATGCCCTCGCCCCGCTCCAATGGCAGGGGTTCGGTATAGTAGAGCAGATGGTTGGGAAACAAATATTTCTTCTGCTTCTCGAGGATCTCAGATTTTTTGTCGGTTGTTATTTTTTCAGCTTCCATGGGTAATGGTTGAGTGAAAGCAATATGTTTTTCGGTATTCGGTGTTCAGTGCACTTGGGTTGGAGGCAAAAGCCAATCATTCTGGTAACCTATACCCGGCTCAAAAGAGTCGTCGGGAATAACCGGCCTGGAACGAGTTCCTGATCCTACGTCGTCCAGTCTGTCCATGCTTCCGGGTTCCACTTGGTGGTTGTCTTTTTCAGCTGGGTCCAGAAAGGAATGGAGCTCTTGCCGGTGATGTCGCCCACCCCAAACCGCGATTCATTCCAACCGCCGAAGGGGAACGGCTCCCGGGGCACAGGTACCCCGATGTTGACGCCTACCATACCAGCGCTGACCCTTTCGGTAACATATTGGGCCAGCCCCCCGTTCTCCGTGAAAACAGAGGAAGCGTTGCCGTAATTGGAGCTATTCTCGATCCGGATCGCTTCATCGACATCATCGGTGCGCATAATAGCCAGCACCGGCCCGAAGACCTCTTCTTTAGCGATGTTCATTTCCGGCTTAACGTGGTCGATAACAGTGGGGCCCACGTAAAAGCCGCCTTCTTTATCCGGCACCACGACATTGCGGCCATCCACCAGCACTTTGGCGCCGGCAGCTTCCGCTTCGGTAATATAGCGTTCTATTCGCTCTTTAGCCTCCTTGCTGATCACGGAGCCCAGGTTTTTCCCCGGAACGATCCTTCGGGCTTCTTCACAGATCTGTTGGATGATGTGATCCGTTTTTCCTACGGCCACCATGGCCGAAGCGGCCATGCAGCGTTGTCCGGCACAGCCCGACATAGACGCCGCAATATTGGCGGCAGACATTTCCGGGTTGGCGTCCGGCAACACGATGAGGTGATTCTTGGCGCCGCCCAGGCAAAGGGCGCGTTTGAGATGGGAAGTGGCCTGCCTGTAGACAATGCCCGCCACCCGGGTAGAGCCGACAAAGGTCACAGCATGGATGTCCGGATGGGCGCAGATCGCCTCGACGATCTCCTTATCACCGTTTATTATATTAAATACCCCATCCGGCAGGCCGGCTTCTTTCAGCAGGCCGGCGATCTTCTGGGCGCTCAGCGGCACCTGTTCAGAAGGTTTCAGGATCATGCAATTGCCCAGGGCCAAGGCGTTGGGTATCGTCCACAAAGGCACCATGAACGGAAAGTTGAAAGGTGTAATGGAAGCTACAATGCCCATAGGGATATGAGAAGTGCGGCATTCCACTCCTTTGCTCACTTCCTGCACCTCGTCGGTGATGATCTGGGGCAAAGAGCAGGCGAACTCCGATAGTTCGATACCTTTCAAAACTTCCGCCTCGGCTTCTTCATAGGTTTTGCCGTTTTCAATGCGCACCAGATTGGCCAGTTCTTCCTTGTGCTCTTCCAGTAAAGCCCGGAAGCGGAAAAAAATCTGCACTCGTTCTTTCAGGGTCAGGGAAGACCATTTCTTAAAAGCCCGGGCGGCGGCTTGCACGGCCTTGTCCAGAATTTCTTTATCTGATAAGATAACGGAGGAGATGGTGCTGCCATCCAACGGGCTGATGACGGGCATGGAGCGGGAGCCGTTTTGCTGAAATTCGCCGGCGATATAGTTCCTGGCTTCGGGATAGGATAGGATGGGTATGCTCATTATTTAATGATTTAATTTGGTAGGGAACCATTAAATATAAGCGCTTTGGAGCAATGAAACAATTGGAATACATAAAGACTTGACAAGATTTTTGAATAGACGAGTTCCCCGAAGGCTTGTCAAGTTAAAAATTCATTATATAAGGAAGGCTTTTACTGGCACAGAGACATTGAATTCAGGTATGGAAATTTCATCTTCCGGGAAAAAAATATCCCGGGAACGATACTGGCCCTTGAAAGGGGACCGGTAAACTTCAATCTCCCCTTTTTCGACATTAATGATCCAATATGCCGGAATCTGGCCAGTTGCATAGATAGGCAGTTTTGACTGGCGGTCTATTTCCAGGAAAGAATCGGCCACTTCTATGATCAGGAAAACTTCCTCCGCAGTAGGATGTTTGTCAGCGTAGTAGTTTTCTTTCTTTTTTACTATTGTAATATCCGGCTCCGGTTCGGAAAAGTCATTCATGATCACCGGATTTTGAGCCCTCACTAAAGCAATTCCCGAAAGTATTTTTCTCAGGAATTCATCAGTTTTGTCCACACAAGCGGCATGCTTGCTTCCAATTGGGCTCATTTTAATGATTTTGCCATTCAACAATTCAACCCGGTCATCCGGTTTCAGGATACCTGCCTCCGCCATTTTGTGGTATTCAGCCACTGTAATTAACCGTTGGTCCAGTAAAATTTCCATGAATTTTGATTGAATTTACCGTTCAAGATAGAAAGATTTGGTTGAAAATGGAAGGCCACTTTGACCTTCGTCACTTCTGAACCTTCAAACCAGCTTGCCCGGAAACCTCTGTGGGTCAGCCTCCTGCATGATCTTGTAAACCGTCTCAAACACATCCTCCGGGCCGGGCTTACTGAAGTAGTCCCCATCCGAACCATAGGGGGGGCGGTGTTCGTGTGCGGTGAGGGTGGCGGGGGCAGAATCCAAATACTGGTAACCGCCTTGCTTTTCCAGCACCTCCCGCATCATGAAAGCTGTGGCGCCACCCGGCACGTCTTCATCCAGAAAGAGGACGCGGTTGGTCCGCTTCAGGGAAGCCAGGATGCGGTGCTCCAGGTCGAAGGGAAGCAGGGTCTGAACGTCAATCAATTCTACGGAAATGCCATATTTCTCGAGCAGTTCGATGCCGGCCTCGGCTACCCGGACACAGGAGCCATAGGTCACCAGGGTCAGGTCGGAGCCCTTCTTCAGCACTTCCGGCGCCCCCAGAGGAACGGTATACTCGCCGATATTTTCAGGCATAGGCTCTTTGAGCCGGTAGCCGTTGAGGCATTCAATGACAAGGCCCGGGTCATCTGACTGCAGGAGGGTGTTGTACATGCCGGCGGCCTGGGCCATATTGCGGGGTACGCATACATAGATGCCCCGCAGCGAATTAATGACCATGCCCAGAGGCGACCCTGCGTGCCAGATCCCTTCCAGGCGATGTCCGCGGGTACGGATGATAGCCGGCGCCTGCTGTTGCCCGTTACTGCGATAGCGCACGGTAGCCAGGTCGTCCATCAAAGGTTGGAGGCCATAGATGAGATAATCGAGGTATTGGATCTCAGCAATAGGCCGGAGGCCGCGCATAGCCATGCCAATCGCCTGTCCCATAATGGTGGCTTCCCGGATGCCTGTATCGAACACCCGTTCTTCCCCGTACTTCTTCTGCATACCGGCAAAGCCCTGGTTGACGTCGCCGATCTTACCTACATCTTCACCGAAGGCGAAGAGTTCGGGGCGCCTAGCTAAAGCCTTATCGAAAAAGGCGTTGAGGATCTCATAGCCATTTTTCAGCTGTGGGCTTTCGGAATATTGCGGCGGCACAACTGGTACGTTGAGGGCCGAGCGCGGAGAGTCGCTGTAAAGGTAGGTGTGGTAACGCCGTTCGGCTGTCTGGTTCACCTGAGCAATCCAGTTGGCCAGTTCCTCTTCGGCAGGCAAGCCGGCGCCCATGACCAGGAAGTACATTCGCCGGGCGCTCTGCATCAGTTCACTGATGAGAGGAGCCGTGAGGCTTTTCAGCTCTTTTTGAATAGCGTCCACCTCTCCCCCATCGGAGGGTATGCGGGAATAAATGGCCTGCAGAGATTTGAGGCTTTCTTTGATGGGTGCATTAAATGCTTTCCAGGCACGGTCGCGGCATTGCTTGACATAAGTTTTGGCCTCCTTCCTGATCTTATCCAACTCTTCCTGAGTGGCAAGTCCCTCCTTTATCATCCACTCGGCCATCAACAGGATACAATCCTTTTCCTTTTCCCACTGCAGGCGTTCTTTGGTTTTGTAACGCTCATGAGAACCGGACGTAGAATGGCCCTGAGGCTGGGTTACTTCCTGAATGTGGAATAAGGCGGGCGCATGAGAGGTGCGCATTTTCTCAATTGCAGTGGTGTACAATTCGACCAGGCCGGGATAATCCCAGGCTTTGGCGGTATAAATTTCGAGGCCGGTGCGGCCATCCTTTTCGATCTGGAAACCGGCCAGCGCCTCTGAAATACTACTTTTAGTAGTCTGATATTCAATAGGAACGGAAATGCCATAGCCGTCATCCCAAACTGAAATAGCCAGAGGTACTTGCTGAACCGAAGCGGCATTTACCGTTTCCCAGAAGATACCCTCAGAGGTAGAGGCATCGCCGATGGTGCAAAAGCAAACTTCCTTGCCCCGGTTAGAGAATTTTGTTCCGGTGGCCAATTCCTTGCTTTCCCGATATTTCCGGGAAGCCAGTGCCAAGCCCAGAGCTCGCGCCATCTGGCCGGCGGTGCTGGAAATGTCGGCGCTGATATTGTAAGCAGACAGGTGGCCGGCCCAATCCCCATTTTCATCAATCGTAGGGGTGGCGAAATGGCTATTCATTTGCCGGCCGCCGGAGAATGGGTCATTTTCCGCATCTGCGTACAACTGGGCGAAAAAGTCTTCGATCGAAGACAAGCCAAGGGCAAACAGGAAGGTCTGGTCACGGTAATACCCGCTTCGCCAGTCTCCTTTTTTAAAGGCCCTGGCCATGGCAACCTGAGGGACTTCCTTGCCATCGCCAATGATGCCGAATTTAGCTTTTCCGGTCAATACCTCCTTGCGGGCAAGGATGCTGGCTTCACGGCTGACACAGCAAATTTCAAAATCACGGAGAATGGAAGCCCGGGAGAGCTCGCTATCTGTATTGACAGGCTCGTTTAAGGTCAGGTGGTCTAACATAAGCTCTTCTGGTTAATCTGGTTAATCTGGTAGGGTTTTCGCTCTTTTGCGAAATAAAATTTCTTTAGCCTTTTGAATGTTACCGCGAATATACAAAAAATTCTGTATAACTTGGGGCAAATAAAGTACAATTCAGCAGCCTTAATTGTTCATATTGAAGCCATTGAAAAGGCCGGGGGGGCTTTGGGCAGGCTCTCCTTTCGAGAACTCCTTGGCCAAGATTTGACGGAATAGTGGCCATGAGCAATGAGGGCCGTCCGAAGGTTGAAAAAACTGTTTAGGCTTTGCTTTAACATCTTATTAACTATTCTGCATATACAAAACTTTTTTTTTGCCCCGGAGTACAGTATTTTTGTCAAACTCATTTAAAAATAAAAAAAAATTGTGATGAAGAAATTTCTTTCAGCTTTGGCGATGCTGCTATTGGTAGCTGCCGCAGGATATAGCCAGGATGATGTCGCAGTTGCAGCTCAGGCTGCAGATGCACAGGATGGCCCGGTAATGGCCTTCGAAACGGAAACCGTTGACTATGGCGTTATCGAACAGGGCTCTGACCCTTACCGTGTTTTCAAATTTACCAATACCGGAAATGCCCCTCTCATCATTACCCATGCTAAGGGGAGTTGCGGCTGCACTGTACCCACTTACCCAAAGGAGCCCATCGCTCCGGGTGAAACCAACGAGATCAAGGTGCGCTACGATACAAACCGCCTCGGTAAATTCACCAAGCGCGTAACGCTGACCACCAATGCCGGCGAAGAGAAGCAGATGCTGACTATTCAGGGCGAGGTCGTTCAGAAAGCCGAAGAACCGGCAGGCCTGCCAACGAATGAAGGTAATATGTTCAACAACAACTAAAGAGAAGAACAGGAGTGTGCTCAACGCCTCCTAATCTTTGAATAAGGATAAATAAAAAGCCCCGGGAGCATTTCCCGGGGCTTTTTGTTTGCTGCTTTTCTGCAACATTTTCTGCCTTTATTTGTCTGCAAAAGGGAGCGTGCCAAAAGGGTTTATAACAAAAAACCCTTGCTCAAAAGAA
>JAGQXQ010000091.1 GCA_020436535.1 Phaeodactylibacter sp. | reverse complement strand
TCCCGCCCGGTATCGGTTATGGAATAGTACTTGCGGGGAGGGCCCATGGAAGATTCCTGCCAGTTGTACTGTAGCAGGCCCTGGTCTTTCATGCGGCTGAGCAGTGGATAGAGCGTGCCTTCCACCACGATCAGCTCCGAAGCCTTCAATTCCTTGATGATGTCGGAAGGATAGGCCTCCTTCTCCGAAACGATAGACAGGATGCAAAGCTCTAAGACGCCCCTTCGCATTTGCCTGGCCATCTGTGTCCTGATCTTTTTTAATTCTTTCGTCTTCATGTATGCAAATGTAAGGCTAAATAAAGTATTATGCAACACAAAGTACCTGGAAAGACAAGGTAACATCTATCAAAAGGTACCTGGCGTCTACGAATAAGACGACGTCATTCGATGAAAGGTGGCAATATGACTATGAAATGTAAAACCGGCTTTGCAAGACTTGACAAGTTTTCCGATAGGGACTTGTCAAGTCTCAGCGAGGGCTATTGAATAATTGTACAAAAAAGCGTACATTTAAATGTACAAAAAATATTTAACTATGAAAGCCGTAACCATTTCTTCCCTAAGAGCAAAAATGAAGGCTTATTTCGATGAGGTCAGCAAATCTTTAGAAGTGATCATTGTTCCGAGGAACAATGACGAAGATGATGCTATCGTGATCATGTCAATTAAGGAATACAATTCCCTGAAAGAAACGGAATATCTTTTATCTACAGAAAAAAACCGGGCTAGGCTGGAAGAATCCATTCAGCAGTTGAGAAATGGCAAAACGATCTCTTATTCACCCGATGAATAAATGGCCGTCATGATTATCGAATTCACACAAAACGGATGGGAAGACTTTGAGTATTGGCTTGAAAATGATAACGACATCGCCCTCAAAATCAAAGAATTAATCAGATCCATAAGAGAAAATCCATTTAAGGGATTAGGTAAGCCGGAACCACTGAAGTACGGGTTGAAAGGTTTTTGGTCAAGAAGGATCACCCATGAACACAGATTGGTGTATCGAGTTAGCGGAACAAAAGGCGCCGATCAGAAGTGTTCCATCATCCAATGCCGATTCCATTATGATGATTAGGGTAACTATTTAGGTGGTCGACCCCTTAAACCGGCTTTATTGCCACGAAGACACCAAGGCACAAAGATTACACTAAGGCTTCGTGCCATCTTAGTACTCTGTAAATTAAGTAAATTCTCGTTTATGAACGATGTATTTTCGTTCCAACCTAGGAACGCCCGGAGCCTGATAGCCTTAGCTATCAAGGCGAGGACGAGACGACGGGTGGGGCGGAAAGACACGTTCAGAANNATTTATTTTACAGAGTACTTAGTGTTTTTGTGTCTTCGTGGCAGAAGCTTCCTGACCCAGCTAAGTAGTTGCTGATTAGGTCAAACTACGGCGGGCGTGGAGTGAGGGAGGTTATATTGCCATAGGCTATATTGTTATAGGTTTATCGCCAAGAGAACAACAAGCCCCTCAAATCCAACAAAATATTTAAGGCTTATTCGGCATAAAACCCACCGCATCGCCTACACACTGAACCGCTAGTTTGAGGGCCTTTTGCTGCTCTTTGGAGAGTGGAATGGTGCGCTTTTTGCTGTCATACCGGATTCTGATCATAATCACCTCTGAATAAGTCATACGATAGAAAACATCGAGGGGGACGATGCAGGTATGCTGATACATCCGCATGTTGGTATCGGTGTTGAAAGTACCCCGGTCGGGGAAGTTTTGCAGAGCAATGACGGTGGAATCGGCGAAGGCGAGTAGGACATTTTTACCGGATTCGATGGGTTGATATTCGTACTCCGGCGCCACAAGGGTGAGAAAAAAGGAGTTGATGCTGTCCTGATCGCTTTCAGAATGGCTGAACACCACCTTGGCTTCGTCGATGATCTTAGGCCCTTTCGCCGTTTCGAAACGGCTGGGAATGTAATTGCCGATCGACATAGGCCTGGACATGACCAACCGGGTGCTGTCAAAAGGGTCGATTTCATCGGCCGCAAACTTGCATTGTGCAGGCAACAATAGAGGCAAAGAGAGCAGCAGCAAGGGTAGCAGTAATTTTCGCATCATAGTATTATTTGACAAGACTTGAACCGCAAAGATAAAAAAATGGATGTTGCGGGCCACCTTATTCTATACGCTCAAAGGGAGCATAAAATTTTCCCTTTTACATTATAAAACAGGCAAGGGCACAGCTCCTGTCCGGAACCATGCCCTTGAATGCCTTGTAGATCAAGCCTGAGTGCAAAACAGGTTACTCAGCCTTTCTCCACTTTATGCTCTTCTATTAGTACTTAATCGACAGTACGTAGTTGTCATCGTTGGAGCCGCTTATCTTATTGACTTCATCAACCTGAAGCATATAATAAACAGTACCTTTTTTAACAACAAAAAGGTCACCTACCTCAACGGGAGCACTTACATCCGTAACAGCCGTTTCAACACAAGTAGCGCTGGTGCTGACGCCGTCGGCCAGTGTAATACCTGTATCATAAGCGGAAACGATCGCTTCCTTCGTTTTGACATTTTCAAAGGAAAAACCTTCAGGTTGAGCAGCGACATCCACTGACTTCATATCCGTTCCATTGACAGAGCCCATTTGAGCGCGCCAGTTTTCGGCAGTGGCCGGATTGATGTTACAGTCGATACCCAGGTCCCGGATTTCGGCGTCGGCATTAGTAGAGCCGGTGCCGGTGCCTGCGTCCAGGTCGAGGCCACCGGTGCCGGCCGGGCCAGCCTGGTTGAAAAGCACACCGCTCAGTTCGTTGTCCAGCGCAGTGCCGGGGGGCGCTACAATGGTAATATCAAAAGAAGCAGAAGCTTTTTCCTGGACCTTATCCGTCACTTCGAAGCTATAGGTTACCGTCTCGCCTTCCAGTTGGCCGAAAGGAACCATCTCATAGATGTACGTCGCTCCGTTTTCCCGGGTGGCGTCAACGAGCAGTGGATTATTCTGGGTAATATCTTCACTGCCGGCGGTGATCTTGGTAACATAGTCGGCAATGCTGGCGGCAGGAACAGCAGCGCCACCTACCAGAAGGCGCAGAGAGCTAAGCGGATTGTCGCCAGGAGTAACTGTAACTGAGACTGTAAATGACTCTCCTTCCAAAAGCTCCAGGTCACCACCACTCAGCGAGATTTCAGGGCCAAGCGGATTTTCAATAATAGGATTATCTTCATTACAGCCCGTAGCAATTAAGAGGGCCAATACGAAAGCTAAGCCTGAGAATTTCAGAAAAAACTTTGTCATAAGGAATTGGATTTTGTTAGGTAAATTGTTGAAATGGTTTTTTGCTCTTTATAGCGTTGTGTTAGACGTTAGTTGTTGCAATAGGTAACGGGCGGTGGTCCCGAAACGCGGTTAGAATAATAAATTTTTTTTAACTGGAATTATTTCAGTGGGCAAAAGAAATGAGATAGGTAGTTAGTCAAGTCGTTTTTCATACAACCCAGATTTCAGCTTCTATGTTCGATTTTAACCCGCTTGTTTATAAAGCGGCGCAAAGTTACACATTTTATATGGATAAAGGCCTTTGCCTGCCCCTGTTAAAAAAGAGCCCCATCGCAAAGACAGGGCTACCATAAAATATAAAGCTATGAAAACTAAAACTTTAGTCAATTATCAGGAGCCCTTCTTTCAAATGCTGATTGCTTAAAAAATAACTTCACGATCCGTAGTTGTAGTGAAGTAAATCAGCCACGCAGGATGCTCGAAAGGTTGAGCTGATAAACGAGCTACAACTACGGATCTCAAACAGTGAGGTTATTTTTTAATCCCTACTAACGCATACATTCCATGAAAAATTTTGGCCCTTATGAGAAATTTATCGCAAAACCAGGCCCGGCCCGACTCCTTGCCGTATAAACAACCCGAGTACGGAGTATATGCAAACAGGAAGCAGGCTTGCTTTACTAACGGACAAAGAGCAAGGCGCCCTCCCGGTCAAAGACCAGGATGATCCGCCCCTCAGCATTAGTGAGCCATACCGCTATTCATGTACTATCTTGTAGGCCGTTGTCACCTCATCGTGCTGCAACTGCAGCAGGTATAAGCCGGTTGGGAGGTGCTCCATCGGGACTTCCCGGGTCCACTGCCCGCCCTGCATTTCTGTATTCCAGGCCTGACGGCCGGTAGCGTCAAACAGACGCAGGTACACGGTGCCGCTCAGTTCACTATCCAGGGTAACCCTTAACTGGTTCCGGGTCGGATTGGGAAACAGGCGAACGTGCTCAGCGCCCAGCGGCCCATCCAGCCCGACGACCTGGGTGAACACGAAGGCCTTGTTGCTGTAAATAGAGGTATCCTGTTCATTAACCGAGCGAACCCGGTAGTAATAACCCGTTTGGGGTTGCAGGCCGGTATCTTCATAAGTAGTCACATTTTCTCCCGCCGAAGCAATTTCCTCATAACCCCCATTGAAAGTCTGGGACCGTTCGACGAGAAAGGCCGTTTCGTTATCCGAAATATCAGTCCACTCCAGTAAGGCCTCCGTTTCACTAAGAGCAGTAGCGGAGAGTTGCTGCGGGGCTCCAATAGGGGCGCAGGAGGAAGCGATGTGGCCCGCTACAGATTGCCGGACATCGGATAACATAGGGTAGAAAGCGTCCCCCGGGCAGGCTGTTGCGCAGCCATCCCGATGGCCGGAAATATTATCGAGTGTCAGGTTGGAAGAAGGATGAAAAGCCTTGCCCAGCGGATCGATATCCGCATCACAGGCTTTCCAGGCAAGCAGCTCTTTTAAGGCATCCAAAGCTGCTTCGGTTGGGGTGATATTGGTATAATCACCCATCATGCAAACGCCCATAGTATTGCCGTTAGTACCGCAAAAATGAGCGCCCAGAATGCCGTCCCCACGGCCCTCATAAACGACTCCGGTAGGGGCTATCAACCAGTTGTAACCAATATCGGACCACCCCCGGGTGATAACATGAAAATCCCAGATGGAGCGCACCACCGCAGCCCAATCAGAAGCAGTATTGGTACCGGCGGAATGGTGAACGATCAGGTGCGTAACATTGGTGAAATCGGGCGAGGAATTGGGCGGACAGGACCCGTCGGGGCACCAGTCGGCTCGATCCTCGTAGGCCGGCTGCGGGCAGGGACAGTATTCCGGCCCACGAAAGGCTAAAGGCGCCTCACTACTTCTTTCCGTTTTCTCCTTTGTCTTTCCAGGATCATAAAAGTGGGCCTGCAGTTGTTCTACCGGGCCTTGCGCCCTGAACTGAACATACCGGCTATCGGCATCGGCAAAATACAGCTCGCTGACGTAGCGCTCGGGGCTTTGTTCACCGTGGGAATCGAGATGCAGCCTTATCCATTCTCCCCAGCGCTCCCCGTCAGTGGAAAACCGGATGTCGAAACTTTGGCTTTCTCCTTTCCAGGCCAGGGAGGCCGCAATAAAGGGCTCCGGCTGTGTCAGCGGAATGGCTGTGGCCGGAGATTGCCAGCCCTTAACAGCTTGGGGAGAGAAAAAAAGATCAGCATTGCTGGATTGAGCCCAGGATAGTTGTATAAAGCAAAAAGTGAGTAAAAATAAGCAGATGGTTCTGATTTGCATATTTAAGTTTTTTAAGTGCACAAGTTATTAATTTTTCCCTGGAGGGTAAACTCGAAGCCCTGGCCCTTTTGTCAGTTGAAAACGTACCCTATGTTAAAATTAAAAAACAAATTATGTGCAACTTTACTCCAGGTAGATCATCTGCCTGGTGTCGATATAATCGGCTGTGCGCAGGCCATAGAAGTACATTCCGTATCCACGGAGCTCTTCAGCTTTCACTTTTATCTCGTGATAGCCTGCGTCATAGAAACCATCGTAAAGTTTCACGGCCTTTCCGGTAATGTCCGTCACGATGATATCCGCCCGCCAGGTTGTATTTCTTGGCCTTGAAAATTATTCCGGCGAGACGCTCGACATAGAGCTTCACGATTCCGTCTCCCGTCTATTAAAGAGAACCAGGGTTGTCCAAGCTGCCGGCGCCCCACTGAAAATGAACCTTGCGGAACTACCCAATGGGGTCTACTACATCACCGTTTATTCGGGAGATGGGCAGCCAATTTCGAGAAAGCTGGTAATTGCCCGTAATTTAAGAGTATGGTCAGATTCGACTGTTGATCACATACAGGGTTTTCCCTGAAAACATCTTTGCAGTGGCGCAACCGAAGAAGATTTGGTTGCGCCACTGCCATTTGAGTTGGCAAGGCCGGCCCTTATTGGATCTAAATCGGGAGGAAAAAGAGGGAGGCCCCAAACGCAATTTGGTTATCTTTGGGCTGAAAGTACCTGTGGCTAAGTACTCTGTAAATTAAGTTCTGAACCTTTTCGAAGGCCTTGCTCGTAGTTCGATCATCTTGATCGAACGCGCCGGAAGGCGCAAAAACCCATGAGCAGGATAACGTGCGATCAAGATGATCGCCGCACGAATACCTGCCGGAATAACGACAAAACTTAATTTACAGTGTACATAGTGCAAGGTTATTATGGCGAAGCGATAAAGGATGCATTAGGCCTTAACAAAAAGGAAATGCGTGGCATAACCCGCTTATGCGTTATTCCCGACGACCTGTTGCATACTATCCCATTTGAAACGCTGAATAGTGCAACTGAAGAAAAAAATCGATTTCTTATGGAAGATTATAGCGTTGCTTACTCCTATTCTGCGGATTTACTTTTTAGAGAAAAAGACAGATCTTATGATATTCCCTGTCTGGGGGTCAGTACTCAATATACCGCTGGCCTTTCCAAAAAATCAAAAAACAGGAGGTTGTTGTTCGGACAAGAAAACCTTTCTCAACTAGTTTTGGGTAGGGAAGAAATTGACCGGGGTGCAGCCATCTTTGCCGGTAAGAAGCTTCTGGATCAACAAGCTACGCTTGAAAACTTTTACACCTCTGCTTCCACTGCCCGGATCATTCATTTGTCCTTACACGGGCTTGTAGATTTCGACGACCCGCTCCGGCCCAGCATTTTGTTCGATGATCATCAGGAAGAGTTTGTTCTCTCCGCTTCCGGCCTTTATTCCCAAAAGATAAATGCAGCGCTGGTTGTGCTCAGTGCCTGTCATTCCGCCGATGGAAAAATCTATAGGGGCGAAGGCGTGCAAGGAATGAGCAAGGCCTTTATGTTGAGTGGCGCCCAAACCATCCTTTCCAGCTTATGGAGTGCATCTGAGGCCAGTTCATTAGAAATTATGACTGCCTTTCTTCAGAATATTCAAAATGGAAAGCCAAATGACCTGGCGCTGCACCAGGCAAAATTGGATTATCTGGCGAATGCACGCCCAAGTCAACAGCATCCTTTCTATTGGGCAAATTTTATCATCATCGGAGAATTGAATACCCACCAAACCCCTTTTTTTCCGGTCGTGGGCATCCTCTCTGCATTCATCCTTGTGACAGGTTTGTTACTGTTACTTCTATTAAGTAAATTCTTGTTTGGAGGCCGCTTTTGGAGATGAATCCTGATAGCTAATGAAGAAAAAAGCAATGCATTTTTAGAGTATGTCAAACTGGACACCATATATAAAAGGCTTCGAAGCCTATCTGCTGCTGGAGCGGTCACTCTCGGCCCATACCGCCCAGGCCTACCTCTCTGACCTGGACAAGCTGCAACAGTTTCTAAAACTCAGAGACTATACCCATTCCCCTTTGGATATCGGAGCGCCACAATTGGAAGAGTTTTTACAATGGCTCAATAACCTGGGCCTTGCCGCCCGCTCTCAGGCCAGGCTGATCTCCGCACTAAAAACTTTTTACAAATACCTCATTCTGGAAAACCTCACCGAGGCAGACCCCACTGAAATGATTGACGCGCCCCGCCTGGGCCGCAAGATCCCGGAAGTACTTTCCTACGTAGAGATCCAGCGCATGCTGGCCGCTATTGACCTGAGCCACCCGCAAGGAACCCGCAACCGGGCCATGCTGGAAACGCTGTATGCTTGTGGGCTACGGGTTAGTGAACTGACGCAGCTGCGCCTGTCCTGCCTATACCTGGATATCGGCTTTGTAAAGGTGATAGGCAAGGGCAATAAGGAACGGATCATCCCCATTGGCGAGGAGGCGATCAAGCATATTCAGCTCTACCTGCAATCAGTCCGGCGCAGCCAGATGAACATCAAAAAAGGGCAAGAAGATATCCTGTTCCTCAACCGGCGGGGCAAGGCTCTTAGCCGGGTCATGGTGTTCCATGTGGTCAAGGAAACCGCGGCGGCGGCAGGTATAGAAAAGAATGTCAGCCCTCATACTTTCCGCCATTCTTTTGCCACTCACCTCATTGAAGGTGGGGCCGACTTAAAAGCGGTACAGGACATGCTGGGCCATGAATCTATCATAACTACTGAGATTTACACTCACCTCGATACCGACTTCCTGCGGCAGACAATTCTGCTGTATCATCCGAGGAATAGGGTAAGGGAGGAGTGAGGAGTAAGGAGTGTTTAAAATGTGCTGCTATTCATTCTTTCAGTTCCTCATTCCTTCAGCCCTTTAAAGTAAGAAACCCTATATTTGCATTTCGAAAATGGAATCAATGGACGAGTGGGAACTGGATTTTGAGTGGTTGCAGGTACGCCACCGGGTAAAAGAAGCCTTTGGGCGGGACGGGTTACCGGATCTGAATGCGGTATTATTCCTCATTGGAATACAGGAACTAGGGCATTTTCAGCCTTCCTACACCAAGGAAGAAAAACAGGACCTGATGCACATCGCTGTTTGCCGGCTGCTGAGCTATGATGGATACTACGATTTTGCCGGCCGCGATGCAGACGGCTGGCCCCACTATAAAATGGTAAAGCCGGTTCGAACCAAAGGGGTGGATGAACAGGAGAAATTGCTCAAAGTGAAGGCGGTACAATATTTCAAGGAATTGGAGGAGGAGGAGTGAGAGCGATTGGGTGTCGGTGTGTCGATGAGGGCACTCCGGAAACTCCA
>JAGQXQ010000492.1 GCA_020436535.1 Phaeodactylibacter sp. | reverse complement strand
TGTTGAGGCGCGGTGTACAGTTTGTTTTTCTGGCTGGAGGGGTAATTCAGATTTTCCGGGTCTTACAGGTTGACATAACCACCCTGATTGCCGGCATCTCCATTGGAGGATTAGCTCTGGCCCTGGCGGCTCAGGATACCCTGAAAAACCTGTTCGGCTCGCTGACTATCTTTTTGGATAAGCCTTTCCAGATAGGAGACTGGATCAATTTTTCCGGGGTGGATGGTACGGTTGAAGAGGTGGGGTTCCGGTCTACCCGGGTACGCACTTTCGCCAATTCGCTTGTGTATGTACCCAACGGCAAGCTGGCGGATATGGTGGTCAACAATTATGGCCTGCGTACTTTTCGGCGTTTCAATACCAAGATTTCCATCACATACGATACGCCAACTGCCCTGATCGATAAATTTGTTGAGGGTTTGCGGGAGATCGTAGCCACCCATCCGCATACCCGCAAAGATTATTACGAGATCCATCTCAACGAAATGAGCAGTAGCTCACTGGATGTTTTATTCTACATCTTCTTTGAAGTACCGAGCTGGTCTGACGAGTTGAAAGCCCGCCACGAAGTGCTGTTGGGGGTTATCGGCCTGGGGCACAGCCTGGGCGTCCGTTTTGCTTTCCCTACTCAAACCATGCACATCGAGGAATTCCCCGGGACGACGGCTACCTCCCCGCATTATAAAACCGGGCCGGAGGCGATGGAGCAGCGGCTGGAGGAGTTTCTTGCGGGATATAAGGCTCGGGTGAATGGGGGGGGCTGATGTCGAAGTCTAGTGTCGAAGTCTGGAGACTTCGACAAGCACTGGAAACTTCGACAAGCGTTGTGTCGACAAGCACTGGAGGCTTCGACAAGCACCGCGCAGCAACCATATAACAATACAGCCATATAACCATAGAAAAAGCCCTCCCCTACGCTACACGCAAGAGAGGGCTTTTTCTTTGAAAAGAACCAACGGCTTAGCCGTTCATAGAGGTGAGGAACTCATCGTTACTGGTGGTTCCCACCATATGCTTGCGCAGAAATTCGAAGGCCTCGTCGGGCTTCATATCTGCGAGGTGGTTGCGTAGGATGAACATGCGTTGCAAGGTATCCTTATCAAACAGCAGGTCTTCGCGGCGGGTGCTCGACTTGGTAAGGTCGATGGCAGGGAAGAGGCGCTTGTTGGACAGGTTGCGATCCAGCTGCAGTTCCATATTACCGGTGCCCTTGAATTCTTCGAAGATCACGCCGTCCATCTTGGAGCCCGTATCGATGAGGGCGGTGGCCAGGATGGTCAGTGAGCCGCCGTCTTCAATATTCCGGGCGGCGCCGAAGAACTTCTTAGGTTTGTGCAGGGCGTTGGCTTCCACACCCCCTGAGAGCACCTTGCCACTGGCAGGCGCGACGGTGTTGTAGGCGCGTGCCAGGCGGGTGATAGAATCGAGCAGAATGACGACGTCATGGCCGCTTTCTACCAGGCGCTTGGCTTTTTCCAGGACGATACCGGCAACTCGTACATGGTTGTCGGCAGGTTCATCAAAAGTAGAAGCGACTACTTCGGCATTCACGCTACGCTTCATATCGGTTACTTCCTCCGGGCGCTCATCGATCAGCAGAACGATCAGGTAGCATTCCGGGTGGTTTTTCGCGATGGCGTTAGCGATATCTTTCAGCAGGAAGGTTTTACCCGTCTTGGGTTGAGCCACGATCAGGCCCCGCTGCCCCTTACCCAGCGGCGTAAAGAGGTCGATCATACGGTTGCCGATATCCCTGCCGGTAGGAGAAGAAGTGAGTTTGAACTTCTCATGAGGGAACAATGGCGTCAGATAGTCAAAGGGCACCCGGTCGCGGATATCCTGTGGGTCCAGGCCATTGATCTTGGAAACGCGCAGCAAGGCGAAATACTTTTCACCATCTTTCGGCGGGCGAATAGCACCACGGACCGTATCTCCGGTACGCAGGCCAAAGAGTTTGATCTGAGAAGGGGAGACGTAGATGTCATCCGGTGAAGTCAGGTAGTTGTAGTCGGAAGAACGCAGAAACCCATATCCATCGGGCATCATCTCTAAAATACCTTCTCCTTCAATGATGCCGTCGAGCTCGATGTCGAACGTTTCTTCTTCTTCCCCCCGGTGACGGGATTGGGGCCGGCGCCCCCGGCTGTCGCTGTCGCTTTCCCGGCTGTCGCCATAAGAGCTGTCATTACCTCTGGAAGAGGTGTCACCGCCTCTGGAACGATGCCGGCGGCTGTCGTCATTTGCCTCCTCTTTTGGGTGGTCGTCCCGGTTGTTACTTTTTCTTTCAGGAGGGGTGTCCTCCGCTACTTTAACAACCCGGCGTGCCGTTTTGCGGGAGCGTTCGTCTTCCTCTTGTTTTTCTTTACCCTCCTCTTCATCTTTGCTATCATCAGATTGCTTAGTGTCTTTTTCGGGGAGAGAGGAGCGTTGTGAGCGTTTTTTTGTTTGCTTGCCATTGGTGCTATCGTCGGCGTCCTTGTCATTACCTACGTCACCCTTAACAGAGTCGCCAGCGGCTGCCTGGTGGTCCAGGATCTTGTAGATAAGTTCCTGTTTGTTCAGCCGTTTGTAGCCTTTAAGCCCGATTTGCTCAGCTAATTCTCTTAGCTCGGGCACAAGCATGTAGTTCAACTGTGATATATCCAACATAATATACTTGCTTGTATGTTTTTATAGTAAGAATCTTGTTCTTGTGAAAAAAATGAAGTTGATGTCAGAGAATGTTGCGGAAAATAACGTGGGATCCGTGAGTTCACAAACCATTAAAGAACCTCCAAAACTTTTCCTCTTGTGGCCCGACAACCCTTCTTGATCAAAGTGGGAAATAGCAGGATAGAGAGTGAAAACACCTCAAGAAATGCTATAAGGCGTTGAGACGTTATGGTGTGCCATTACGCTTTCGTCGCAGCAAAAATACATTTAATTTTTAAATTCAAATAGTATATTTGCAAAAAAAGTAACCAAAACTTTTTATTAAAGTTCAATCCCCAGCATCTTTTCTAAACCAAACTGTTAATAACGCTACAATATGCTTGAACTCAATTTTATCAGAGCGAATCAGGAACGTGTTCTCCAAGGACTGAAGATCAGGAATTTTACCGATGAGGATCTCGGGGTCGTCAACGAGATCATCCGGCTTGACGATACCCGCAAGGATACCCAGACGGAGCTCGACAGTGTACTCGCCGAGCGGAACCGGCTGTCAAAAGAGATCGGCGGCCTGATCAAGCAAGGTAAAAAAGAGGAGGCGGACACGATGCGCCAACAGGTTTCTTCCCTGAAGGACCGCTCGGCGGAACTGGAGGAGAAGCTCAAAGCTACCATAAAGGCGTTGGAGGAGCACCTGTATACGATTCCCAACATTCCTCATGAATCGGTACCTGCCGGCAGTGCCGAGGAGGACAACGAAGTATTCAAACCCTGGCCAAAGGAACTGCCCAAGCTTGAAGCCGGCGCTTTGCCCCACTGGGAACTGGCCCCAAAATACAATATTTTTGACCTGGAGCTGGGAACTAAGATCACCGGGTCGGGCTTTCCCGTTTATCGTGGGAAGGGCGCTCGTTTGCAACGCGCGCTGATCGCTCTCTTTCTCGATGAGGCGGTCAAGGCGGGGTACGAAGAGATCATTCCGCCGCTGCTGGTCAACGAAGAGACGGCCCGCGCTACCGGCCAACTGCCGGATAAGGAAGCGCAAATGTATTACGTTGAACGGGACAACCTCTACCTTATCCCGACCGCAGAGGTGCCGCTGACCAATATTTACCGCGATGTCATCCTGGATGAAAAAGATTTCCCTATCAAGTTGACAGGATATACCCCCTGCTTTCGCCGCGAGGCGGGCTCCTACGGCGCTCACGTCAGAGGGTTGAACCGGGTACACCAGTTTGACAAAGTAGAAATTGTGCAATTCCAGCATCCCGATAAATCCTACGACACCCTTTACGATATGCTGAAGCATGTCGAGGGCCTGTTAAATAAGCTGGAGCTGCCTTTCCGTATCCTTCGCCTGTGTGGTGGAGACCTGGGCTTCACTTCCGCCCTTACATTCGATTTCGAAGTGTACTCTGCGGCTCAGCAACGCTGGCTGGAGGTCAGTTCCGTGTCTAATTTTGAAACCTATCAGAGTAACCGTATGAAGCTTCGCTTCCGGGACGGCAAATCTACCCGCCTGGCGCATACCCTCAACGGCAGTGCTCTGGCCCTGGCCCGTATCGTAGCCGCCCTGTTGGAAAACAACCAAACTCCCGATGGAATTGTTATCCCAAAGGCTTTGCAAAGCTATACTGGATTTGAGTTATTGAACTAATTGCACAACTATAATGGGAGCATATTATGGATACTTTATCATCGGCGGCATTCTTTCCGTTGTCGGCATGGTGATAAGTCAAAGGTTGAAAAGCAAATTCAACAAATATAGTGGCATGTCGATCCGTTCAGGCCTGTCCGGGCGGGAAGTGGCGGAACAGATGCTGCGCCACTTTGGAATTACTGATGTAGAGGTTGTGGAGAGCCGCGGTTTTCTGACCGACCATTACAACCCCGCTACCAAAACAGTCAACCTTAGTGAAGGGGTGTATCAGGGGCGGAATATCGCTGCGGCAGCCGTGGCTGCACACGAGTGCGGCCACGCCGTCCAGCATGCGGAATCCTACAGCCTTTTGAAAATGCGGTCGGCATTGGTGCCCATCGTCAGCTTGTCGGCCAGGGCTCAGCAATGGCTGTTAATCATTGCATTTATGACGTTGTCAACCATGCCTTCTCTGATGCTGATCACGATCATTGCCTTTGCGGTGACTACATTGTTCAGTTTTGTTACCCTCCCGGTGGAGTTCGACGCCAGCCGCCGGGCTCTGGTTTGGCTGGACAATAGCGGAGTCGCCAGAGGGGCAGAATACGAAGGCGCCAAGGATGCCCTGTGGTGGGCAGCGATGACTTATGTGGCCGCCGCGCTGTCTGCTTTGGTGATGGTCTTGTATTTGGTTATGCAATACAATCGTTCCAGGTAAGTTCCCGGCAGGATACCCGTTTAGGGCGTTCGCTCAAAATATGGGCCTAAATGGCCTTTAAAACCTCAAACGCTTGCTTTTTTCTTTGAAAAAGAAGCCTTTTGGCTTATTTTTGGAGGCGCTTGCCAGAATAGAGGCAATGGAGTTAAATGAAATTCAGTTAGCCGGGCAGGCAAGCTCTGGCTGGAAAGAAAAATAATCAGTACTATGCAGGAAGAAGTAATGGAATATATAGAATTGGCTAAATTGGCTATGGAAGATTCCATAGAACACCTTCAGAAAGAACTGTCTGCGATTCGCGCGGGGAAGGCATCTCCGAATATGCTCAGCGGAATCATCGTTTCGTATTACGGCTCGCCCACTCCGCTCAATCAGGTTTCTAATGTAGGCGCCTCCGATTCACGGACCATCACCATTCAACCATGGGAGAAAAATATGCTGGCTCCTATTGAAAAGGCAATATTTGAGGCCAACCTGGGGGTCACGCCTCAAAATAACGGAGAGGTGGTGATCATCAACATCCCCCCCCTTACCGAAGAACGGCGCAAGGAACTGGTGAAGCGCTCCAAAAGTATCGGTGAAGATACCAAGGTGGGTATCCGAAGCGCTCGCCGCGACGCGATGGAGGGTATCAAAAAAGCCGTAAAGGACGGGTATCCGGAAGACGTGGGAAAGCGCCGTGAAGAGGAGGTGGAAAAGATGACCAAAGAATACGTGGAAAAAGTGGATCAGCTCATTTCGAGTAAGGAAAAAGATATTATGACGATCTAAGGCAAAGGGCGGTAACACACGGGCCAGAATTTTACTGGCCATTTCCCTTTGCGGATATTTGTCTATTCGTTAAAATAAATTTACCTTTGTCGGGCTTTTCAGAAAAGCATTAATTGAGGATTAGAAAAAGCGTCAATAATGAAACGTACATATCAACCTTCCAGAAGGAAACGTAAGAATAAGCATGGTTTTCGCTCAAGAATGAGTTCGAAGAACGGCCGCAAGGTATTGGCCAGCCGTCGGGCTAAAGGCCGGAAGAAACTGACGGTCTCTGACGAAAAGCGCCTCAAGTAAAGAACACTACCTGCTGCGATCAGCTTTTTCCAGCATAAAGGTGAAGTAAGGAATGGCCTTACTTCACCTTTTTTTACGTTGGCCCTGTTTATTGAACCGTATCTCCCCTCAGGATGCGATAGCGTTTGCGGGCCTCAACGGCAAAAGTGCTGCCCGAATAGTCGATGAAAAGTGTTTCATACAATGCTTTGGCTTTTTCCAGGTCTTTGAGCTGATTTTCGTAGAGCCCGGCCAGTTCAAAGAGGGCATTATCGGCACGGATCTCTTCCTTATGGTTGTCAATGATTTTCTGAAGCAGGCTCGCCGCCTTCTCGTAGTCCCGTTTCTTTTTATAGATCTGCGCCTCCAGGTAGTAGAGGTCATCATTCAGGGAGTGCTCCGGAAAGCGCTCCTGCAAGCTGTCCAATTTGTTAAAAGCGTCATCAAACCGGTTTTGAAAAACCAGCAATTCTGCGTCGGCGTATAGCTGCAGCGCCTCGGCGGTGGTGTCGAGCCCAAGGTTATCCATAATAAATACGGACAAGTCGAGGGCGTCATTGGCGATGAATTTGGAGGTGGAGGCCTTCAGGATGTCAAACTGAGCCTGTGCCCACTGGAAGTCACCGGTATAATAAGAAAGCTTGG
>JAGQXQ010000491.1:2125-4177 GCA_020436535.1 Phaeodactylibacter sp. | reverse complement strand
AATTAGCGAATGATTGAATAATTTCGATATGTAAATGGTTTTGACTTTCAGTTTCAAATACATTTTATTTCTATTCGTTCCTTCGTTCCTTCCTTCCCTCCTTCATTCCTTCATTCCTTCATTCGGGAGGGTTGCCAGCCCGGATAACCACCTCATCAACGAACAACCACGCTTTTCCCCCTTTGCCCAGATGCCAGTCCGGGCAGTTCCTGATATTTTTAGCTTTGAACTTCACGAACCGGGCCTTTTGTCCGTTGATGGCCTTTTTCCAGGTGATGGCTTCCGGCGCCTCCGGCGCCGGAAGGGGCGGTAGATCCTGCTCAATCGCATTCCCAAACTTTTTCCCATCGCTGGAGAAACTCACTTCCAGGCGGGCGGGCGGGAAGATCCACGATCCGGTATGGCTCAGGTAGCGGATGCCCACCTCGGAGATGGTTTGCTCCTCTTTGAGTTCGACGACAGCCTCAAAGTCCTCTCCTTCGTAGCCCAGCCAGTGGCCCGCTGAGGCGTCGGTGGTTCCATTCATACCGTCGACCAGGGTGAGGTTCCCTTTAGCCGGGTATTTTTCCGAGGCAGGCGTTAGGAGGGATATAGCTCTGATGTGAGAACTGATCCTGGCTTCGGCCGAAGTGGTTTGGCTGATCGGCCTGCCCTCGCGGAAGACGGCGGCTTTGATGGTGGCAGATGTCGAAAGGGAGAAGGGGGTTTTAAAAATGGGACTTTGAGCATTGGGCTCCGAGCCATCCAGGGTGTAGCGGAGCTCAGTCTCAGAGAATGGTTGGGTAATGGTGACTTCAACCGGGCTGTCGAAGTTTTGCTGGTCCAGGCTGATGTAGGGCTGAATGAAGGCATCGTCGTATTCCTCAATGCTTTGGATCAGCAGTTGGGCCAGCGTTTCTTTTTTCTCCTGAAAGGCAGGATCGTTGGCCAGGTTGTTCGTTTCCCAGGGGTCTTCTTTCAGGTTGTACAATTGCTGATGACTTTTTCCTTTGACGAAGTATTGGATCAGCTTCCAGTCGTCATCGGTGCGGACCGCGCGCATCTCCCGGGCGTGGGCCAGAAGGGCCTGCTCCCGGATGCGGCTGTCTTCCCGTTGGAGGGCGGGCAGCAAGCTTTTCCCCTCCACCGATTCCGGAGCCTCTACTCCCAGCAGGCCGGCGAGCGTCGGGAATACATCATACAGATAGCAAAGGGTTTCCGCCTTGCGCCCCCCTTGTATCCCCGGGGCTGCGATGATCAGCGGCACTCCGACACTGTGCTCGTAGACGCTCTGTTTTCCATACAGGCCGTGCTGTCCCACAGCCAGGCCGTTGTCGCCGGCAAAGACAATAATGGTATTGTCCAGCAGGTTTCGGGCTTCCAACTCATCCAAAACCCGCCCAATCTCGGCGTCCACTTCGGAGATCATGGCGTAGTAGGCGGCAATGTCTGCTTTAACCCTTTCCGGGGTGCGAGGGAAAGGGGCGAGGTGTTCGTCGCGGGTTTGCAGGTGGCCGTTGTCGAAGGGGTGCTGTGGGGAGAAATTGGGGGGCAGCTGGATCTTGGCGGTGTCGGACAGTTGCAGAAATTCATCCGGCGCCTCGCGGGGGTCGTGGGGAGCGGTGTAGGCTACGAAGAGGCAGAAAGGTTTTTTTCCATCCTGTTCGCGAATAAATTTTACAGCGGCGTTGCTGTACATGGCGCTTGAAAATTCCTCCGCCTGCCATTTGTCTTCCGGGGCATAGGCGTTGGTAGTGTCAAAATGCCAAAGCTGAGGCCGCCGGTGCCCTCCGTCTTTTGGCCAGTGCATGCCGCCGATGAAGATGTTCTCTCCGCCGGAAAAAGCCTGGCTCATCTTCGACGTGTTGTTGTGCCACTTGCCGGTGAAGAAAGTGGTGTAGCCCTGCCCCCTCAGCCACTCGGGAAAGAGGGTGAAGGAGAAAGTGCTGTCCGGCTCACCCTGCCCCATATCGATAAAAGCTTTTGGGATATGGGTGTAAGGTTTTCCCGCGAGTAGCATCGCCCGGCTGGGGGCGCAGACGGCTCCGTGGTGCGAGCCCATCACGTAGGCGC
>JAGQXQ010000491.1:0-2012 GCA_020436535.1 Phaeodactylibacter sp. | reverse complement strand
GGGGGGGCTGGCAGGAAAAAAACAGGGCGGTGAAAAGGATAAAGAGAACAAAGAAAATTTGGTTTTTCATTTCGTGAGGATTTAACACACTTTTAATTCAGCCGGTATTTCAGGTTCATGCCCAGGTCGAAGTGTTTTTCCTTCTTATGGGTCGAAATGCCTGCTTCTGGTATCATCAGGACTGCTGCCAGCTGAAACCGTTTGAGGTCAATACCGGCCATGATCTGGCCGAATAATGTAAATTGGGGAATGTACTCTTCAGGAATGGATTCCCGTTCGGTAACTTCATGCCAGAAGGGCCGGTTGCTAATGATATACGTCTCGTGGTTTTTGAGGTTAAACAGATTGCGCAAACCCAGGCCCGCACCGATAAAAGGAGAAATGACAGGGTGGTTGATGTTAATACCTTTCTGGAGCGTAACCCCCGCCTCATAATAGTTGGCTTCAAAATTTCCAGTGACAAAAATAGTATCTGTCCGGAATGGCCGGGTTTCCTCATAATCATAATCCAGTTTGACCGGGCTGGACACTTGAAAATGAAAATTAAAGGAGGTAAAAGCTGTTTTCTGAAGTTTCCTCAGGATATTTACTTCAACAAACCCTCCCAGAAGTACAGGCGTGTCCTCAAACTGGCCGATCTCTGAATACTTTTCAAAATAGCTTGAGAACTTATTGGAGAAACCTTCGACAACCGGCCCTTCGAAGGACGATTTAAAATAAGAAACGCCAACCTGTGGCCCGAATTTAAAGGTGAGCTGTTCTCTGGGCCGGGCATAGTCCAGGCTGCCACAATTTTTATTGTACCTGATAACAAGTTTTTCAATGTTGACAGAAATGAATTTCAGGTTTTCGATCTTTTCCGGGGGTATCTTCTGGCAGTCACTCATAAGGAGTTTAAGTACCCCTTTGTACCAATCAAGCGTTCCTGCCTTCCCATCCTCCATGTATTCTATCTGCACTAATTCCTTGATCACCGTGTCCTTTTCAATAAAGAGGTGTTGTTCACCACCGAAGTCCATGTGGTGGTACAGCTTCAGCGTGCCGGCAATTAATCGTTGAACCAGCAGCGAGGTATCCGTTTTGGGAAAGGTGAGGCCTCCTTGCTCTCTGCCCTGTTCTATGTCATAGAGAACCATCTTTTTCGGGACAAAGATCCGTTCATTGATTTCCACCTTCACAATATCTTCCAGTGGAATAACCTTGCCGGTTTTCGCCACTTTCAGGCCATTGGACCGCTCAAAGAACCTCTGGTCAAGGCTGAGGGTTTCCTGCCGGGAGTCGTTAAAAAACACCTTGCCTTCGATAGGCTGGGCGTATAGCGGGCCGGTGGCCGCCGCCAGAAATAAATAGGCGGCACTGATAAGCCACAATTGCTTAAAGTAGTGGGGGGCGCGTTGTTGGTGATGCGTTTTTTTCATGAGCGGTTAGTTGAATTATTGATAATCGAAAAAGTTTTTGTCAATTACCCGGATCCGGCTGTTCCAGCCAACCATATTTCGCCATCAGTTCTAGCCCCTTTTCCATGAATGCTTCCCGGTCCGCCGGCCGGTTGAAGAGGGCTACATACAGGATCTCCTTTTCGGGAATGCTCAGGTGGAAGGCCCGGAAGCCACCCTGGGAGCCGGTGTGGAAAACCTTGCGCACGTCCAGGGGCGGAGCGGGTGGCTCGATGAACCAGCTGAAGCCAAGAAATGGCGGCAGGGTGTCCGCCCGGTTTTCCGGCTCGTAAACGGTTCTGGATTCGGCGATGGTGGCCTCGTCCAGAAAGGTGCTCCGCCGGATGGCCAGCTCGTATTTCGCCAGCTCGTTGACGGAGCTCCATACGCCGCCATTGCCGGCGGCGGCGAAGGTGGGGTACTCCCCGTAATCGTACTCCCGGTATTTTCCGTTTACTTTTTCGTAGGCGTGGGCGACGCCCTCCTGCGGGTACGCCCCATCAGTGATCGTGCTGTTCTCCATTCCGGCGGGCAGCATGATCTCCTGGTGGACATAGTCCTGCCATTTTCTGCCCG
>JAGQXQ010000490.1 GCA_020436535.1 Phaeodactylibacter sp. | reverse complement strand
TCGCCCGCCGGAAGGATGTACTCAGGTAGCCATTCACTGATGAGGGGCACCTCTTCTGGAATAAAGAAATATTCAAAATCGGGCAACCGGTCCTCTGCTTTCGGCCAGGCCAGGCTGGAAGTATGGGTGAGCAGCATGCGCGGGGTGATCTCCTGCTCCGGAAAATTGGGGTTGCGCACAGCGAAAGGCAGGTATTGATTGATGTCTGCATCCAGTTCGAGCTTCCCTTTCTCCCACAACTGCAAGACGGATACAGAGATGAACAGCTTGGAAATAGACTCTATGCTATACAAGGTGGAACTGGTGGCGGGCTTCGCAGCTGAGACATCGGCATGGCCAAAGGCGCCTTCCCAGACCATCGCATCACCTTTGACCACGCAGGCTACGACGGAGGGTATCTTTTGAGCCTCCATTTCTGCGATGATCTCCTGCTCTACGTTGATATCAACCGGGTCACTGTTCCTGCTGCACCTGGCAATCAGAGCAACAAGCGAAACTGAAAAGAAGAAAAGAATGGCTTTTTTCATGGGGTTTCCTTTTTGGTTAGGCTTAAGAACCTATCTATACGGGGCAAGGGTTAAGGTTTTCAGGCCTTGGTGAACCGGTACCCCACTAATAGCGTGATACTGATATTCCTGGCGTATGCCTTTTTCGGCCCTGTATCATAATCGCGGATATACCCTTTTACCGGCTTTGTTGCATGAATCGGAATTTATTCAAAACCCTTTAATCGAAAGGGATAGAAGTTTCATTTTTGAAATCCTGGAAATTGTTGTTATTAAATTTCAGCCCATTTTTTCAGATTCAACAAAACTTTATTCCGAATCCATGACTAAATAAAGGCTTTTGCGAAATTTATCATATGTTTTCAGGTTAAATCATATTTTTTCTATGCAACAACGCCCCTTTTACCCTGTCCATCATATTGGCAAGGCTGTAGCTGGTACGGATGCCTATAGTCATTTCACCGGCAGGCAGGTTGAATTCAGCAGCGTAACCGCCGATAATCCCTACGTCCATATCTTTTACATTGGACATCCCTATTTTCTCTTTCTGCCCCTCAATTTCTGTCAACCGAATGGCCTTCAGCTTCCGGGAAACATAGGGCCCCCCAAACAAAAACGGGCGCCATTTTCGCTTTACGGAGGTTTGGTACTTCAGCAGAAGCGGGGCGTGTACATAACTGATCTTCACCTTATATGTGACATCATCGTAAAGGAAATCCGTGCTGTAATCCAGGCCCTGTGTAATGAACAGCAGTTCCGGTTGGAACTCAAACCTGTGTCCCAGCCTGAAAGTACCGAAAGCGCCGGCTTGAAAAGTGGGCATAGGTATCCGGTGTACCATCATACCTGCTTCATACCCCAGAAAAGAGGTTTGTCCGTTTTTGAGAAATCCGATATCCGAAACTCCGGGCCCGGCCTTAAAGCCAAGCTGTGCGGTGGCCGGTGGCAGGCAATACAGCAAGAACAAGAAACAAGCCGAGTAAAATAGTTTACTTTTCATAGACAAGCCTTTGCTTCCTTTTGCGATATTTCCACGAGAAATACAATGACAAATCTCAGTAGGAGAGGTTGATCTTTATCTGAACAAGGTTCGAAGAGCCCGGTATGGAAATGGATACAAAAAGTACTGTGATCAAGTACCTCGATATTTATCGGATCGCCGCCCTAATATCCTTCTCCTTGCTGTAAAAACGCAGATAGTCGTGCCACCAGTCCCAGTGGAAGCGAGCTTTGGCGAGGCGGTTCACCTTGCCGTTGGCAGAGACGATCAGCAGGCCGACGCCGTGGTGGCGGCAGATGCTTTCCAACTGGCGCTGCTTTTCGATATCGAGGGAGGAGTAGGCGTCTTTGGAGAAGGCCAGCCAACGTTCGTCGGCGGGGTACTGTTGGATCTGCTCAATGACGCGCAACGTGCGATGGCCAAAGTGGTTGCGGGTCAGCCAGGCGTAGGCGCCGCCGCCGAACAGGAAAACCAGGCTCGGGATGATGAACTGCCAGAAGCCATCGTCCCACTTATAAAGGAAAAAGAAAGTGCCGCTGAGAATGGAGATGAGCAGCCCGGCCCGGATGACATTGAAGGCAAAGAGCTGTTTATCCAGCTTGGGATTGATGGCGGGCAGGGTCTTGTGTGACTTGGCTTCGAGAGATACAACATACACTCCCCATAGCCAGTGTTTGAAGGCCAGTAGCCCGTCGGCGCGTTTACTGCCGTGTTCCTTCTTGGTACGCACTTCTGGTTCGGCGAAGATCCTGCCGCGGCGAGCGCGCCGCCGGTACTGCTTTTCCAGGTATTTGATGGCGATCGTTTGTACGGTGCTTTCAGCTAATCTCGACATGGCACTATTTATAGCAGGGCCAGCCGCTCTGGTTAGGGCTGAGGAAGGCGGCTGGCCTGCTTGTTTAGAAGCAGGGGCAAATATAGTAACTGTTTAGGTATTGCGATATTCCGGTGTTATGGTTTTGTGGCTGGCCTGCTAATCCCTAAAGAGTATTAAAATTATCCGCCGTCTTCAGCAGTTCCAGGATCTGAGGGTAGGTTTCATCAGAGAGCAGATAGTAAATGTAGCGCCCCTCTCGACGGGCCTGCACAATACCATTATAGCGGAGAATTTTCAG
>JAGQXQ010000489.1:3128-3490 GCA_020436535.1 Phaeodactylibacter sp. | reverse complement strand
AGCTGTGCAATTTGGGATACACACATATTTATCCGGCTATTCTGTTCTTCCTCGTCACCGCTAATCTAAACAATAGCATGAAAAACTTAGTCATCATTGCCGTACTGCTCATCCTGTCTACTGAAATATCCAGCCAGCACATGGCTCAGGATCCCGCCACTTATTTTCAACCCATGAAATGGAGGAATATCGGCCCGTTTCGCGGCGGCCGGTCGGTAGCGGCCTGTGGAGTGGCCGGCGACCCGCTCACCTATTATATGGGCACCACCGGCGGCGGCTTGTGGAAGACCGAAGACGCCGGCCAGGTATGGGCGAATGTATCGGATGGCTTTTTCCAAACCGGGTCGGTTGGGGCGGTGGCC
>JAGQXQ010000489.1:0-3051 GCA_020436535.1 Phaeodactylibacter sp. | reverse complement strand
GATGGCGTGTACAAATCTACCGACGCCGGCAAGTCCTGGCGGAAAATCGGGCTGAACCCGACACAGCATATTGCCCGGATCGTTATCCACCCCAAAGACCCGGACATCGTCTACGTCGCCGCTCAGGGGGCGCTATACGGCCCCACGGAGGAACGAGGGGTTTTTAAATCAACCGATGGGGGCGCTACCTGGACGAGGGTGCTGTACGTCGACAACCGCACCGGATGTGCCGAGCTGGCCATAAACCGGGACAACCCGCTCGTCCTCTACGCCGCTATGTGGGAGCACCAGCGGTTGCCATGGAAAGTGATCAGCGGAGGGCCGGGCAGCGGCCTCTATAAATCCGTAGACGGCGGCGGCAGCTGGGAAAAACTAAAAAACGGCCTGCCGGATGAACTCGGTAAGATGGCCGTTTCGGTATGCCGGTCCAACCCGGAAAAGGTTTATGCTTTGATCGAAAGTGACTCGGAGAAAGAACTCGGCGGCCTGTTTGTTTCCAATGATGCCGGAAAAAACTGGACGCGCGTGAGCAACGACCACCGGCTGGTGCAAAGGGCCTGGTACTACATTGAAGTATTTGCCGACCCCCAGGATGAACAGGCCGTTTACGTGTTGAGTGCGGATGCGCTGCGTTCGATCGACGGCGGCAAAACCTGGGAAACCCTGTCGGGAACCCACGGTGATTTTCACGATCTGTGGATCAACCCGGATAATGCCCGCAACATGGTGATCGCCAACGACGGCGGCGCCGCCATCAGTTTCAACTACGGCAAAAGCTGGTCTACCCAGAACAATATGCCTACCGGCCAGATCTACCGGGTGAATGCGGACAACAGCTTCCCCTACCGGTTGTACGGAGGGCAACAGGACAATTCCTCCATCGCTATCGCCCACCGGGAATTCAACAGCGAGGGCATCCACCGGCACAGCTGGACGTATAGTGCCGGCGGAGAGAGCGCCTTCCTGGCATTCGACCCCGACGATCCGCGCTATGTACTGGGCGGTAGTTATCTGGGTACGATCGAGGTGCTGGATACCAAAGCGGAAGCCGCCACCAATATTATGGCCGCCCCGATTCAGTACCTTGCCAGGGATGCGAAAGATATGAAGTACCGGTTCAACTGGAATGCGCCCATTATCTGGTCCCAACACGAACCGGATACGTATTATCACGGGGCGCAATATCTGCTGCGCACCCGGGATCGGGGCCTTACCTGGGAGGAAGTGTCTCCCGACCTTACCCGGAATGAGAAAGACAAGCAGGGGAAAGGCGGCGGCCCCTATACCAATGAAGCAGTCGGCGCTGAAAACTACGGCACCCTGAGTTATGTGGCGGAATCTCCCCATGAAAAGGGGGTGATCTGGGTGGGCAGCGACGACGGATTGGTGCACCTTACCCGCGACGGAGGCAGCAGTTGGCAAAATGTCACCCCCGCCGGAATGCCGGAGTGCCTGGTCAATGCCATTGAAATATCTCCGTTTGACCCGGCGACGGCTTATATCGCCACAACCCGCTACAAGTTTAATGACCATACGCCCGGCCTTTACAAGACCACCGATTACGGTAAAACCTGGGCCAACATCAGCCGGGGCATTCCTTATGGGGCGTTTACCCGAGTGGTAAGGGAGGATGAGCAGCGCAGGGGCCTGCTCTTCGCCGGCACCGAAACGGGCTTGTATATTTCCTGGGACGGCGGCAAAAAATGGGATCCCTTTCAGCTGAACCTGCCGATATGTCCTATTACAGACCTGATCATCCGGCACGGCGACCTGATCGCCGCTACTTCCGGAAGGTCATTTTGGATTTTAGACGGCCTGGGGCCCCTCCGGCAATATAAAAATGCATCGGATGGTTTTCGATTGTACCAGCCGGAGGACGCCCTGCTCGCCAACGGATCGAGTGAATTGGATGAGTATTCGCCCGATTTTAACGGCGCCCATCCTTTGAGAGGGGTAAATCCGGCCAACGGAGTAGTTATTTATTACCAACTGCCGGACACCAGCCAGATTACCCTTGAGGTCAAAGATGACGAAGGACAACTAGTACGCCGTTTTAACTCCCAAAAAGACACTGCTTTCCAGGAATATGAGGGCGGGCCGCCCGCTGAGCCGGCCCTGCCCAAAGCCCAGGGCCTGAATCGTTTTGTCTGGGACATGCGCTACCCTACCATGATCGGGGTACCCGGCGTTTATATTGAAGGCAGTTATCGCGGCCATAAAGCGGCGCCAGGCGCTTACACGGTTACCCTGAAAACAGGGAACCAGGAGGCAACCGCCCGTTTTCATTTATTGCCAAACCCTTTATACCCCACCAATGCGGAGGACTACGAGGCCTACCATACGATGATGGCTTCTATGGAGATATCCTTGAATGAGATGCACCAGATGGCCAATACCCTGTACCTCCTGCGCAGCCAGATCGAGAAAATCCTGCAGAAGCTACCCGAGGCAGAAGCGTACGATACCGTTAAAAAAGAGGGCCAGGCCCTCGTCAGCCGGATGACGGAATGGGATAGCGCCATGGTCCAGAGAAAGTCAAAGGCTTATGATGATGTAGAAAATTTCCCGAATCAATTCACCGCGAATTACCTGTTCCTTATCAATCAAACGGAAAGCGATATTCCCAGGGTCAATACCCCCTCCCGGGAGCGGCTCCAGGAGCTCAATACAGAATGGGGCGCCCTGCAGGCTACCGGCCGGGAAATGCTGGACAAAGCTATTCCGGCTTATAACCAGCTGTTGTGGAAGGCAGGGATAGGCGCTGTATGGGCTTTTTAACGCCCAACCTAATATGAGGGCACTCAAGAGTAAGAGTGCCCTCACCTGAGTATTCGTCACTGTCCCACCTTCACCAACTTCAGCTGTGCCCTGCCCTGCGGCCCTTGCACAATGAGGAAGTAGATACCGGCGGGCAGTTCACGGCCATCGGCGGTGGCGCCACCCCAGAGAATGGTGGCTTCCTGACCGGGCGCCAGCATTTGAGGTTCCAGTACCGTTACGAGTTGGCTCAACTGGCTGTAGATGGCAAAGTGGTATTGCGCCCTTACAGCT
>JAGQXQ010000488.1 GCA_020436535.1 Phaeodactylibacter sp. | reverse complement strand
AGCGCTCGCCTTTGCGCCACAGGCGCTGCTTGCTGCGGCTGAAGAAGGTGACCTTATCATCCCGGATGGTCTTTTCAAGGGCCTCCTCGTTCATGTAACCGAGCATCAGCACTTTGCCGGTATCGACATCCTGTACCACGGCGGGAACCAGGCCGTTGCCCTTGACAAAATCAATCTGTTTGATATCTATATTCATGATGATTTCCTTTTATTTTACAGCTTTTACGAATAGTTGTTACCATTCGTTTCATAATTCCGCAACGGCAGAGGGGGACGTGTTCATCACAAACGCACCGTAACGCCCATGTCATTAAGATATTCCTTCAATTTCCGGATCTCGATCTCCCGAAAGTGAAAGATGCTGGCAGCCAGGCCGGCATCGGCTTTTCCTTCAGTAAAAACGTCGTAAAAATGCTCCACCGCACCGGCGCCGCCGGAGGCGATGACCGGAATAGAAAGCGATTCCGATACCCGGGCGGTTATGTCATTGGCAAAGCCGTTTTTGGTGCCGTCGTGATTCATAGAGGTGAAGAGAATCTCACCGGCGCCGCGGCTTTCGGCCTCTTTGACCCAATCCAGTAGGCGAATTTCCGTTGGTATCCGCCCTCCGCTGAGGTGGATATACCAGCCGCCGTTCATCAATTTAGCATCTACAGCTACAACGACGAACTGGCTGCCAAAATTCTTCGCCAGCTCATCGATCAGCTCTGGCCGGCGTACGGCGGCGGAATTAATGGATATCTTATCCGCTCCGGAAGACAATAGCACATCTACATCCTCCAGTGAACTGATGCCACCACCGATGGTGAAAGGGATATTGAGGTGTTGAGCAATGTCCTTGGCCAGGGCAGCCAGGGTCTTCCGCCTTTCGTGGGTGGCGGTAATGTCCAGGAATACCAGTTCGTCGGCGCCCTTTTCGCTGTATAAAGCGCCCAACTCCACCGGGTCGCCGGCGTCGATCAGGTTGACGAAATTGACGCCCTTAACGGTGCGGCCGTCTTTGATATCGAGACAGGGTATGATCCGTTTGGCTAGCATGCTGTGGTTGAAGTTCTTAATAAAGAGGTAGAACCAAGATAATAGCTTTTGCGGGATAAAGTTCAATTTGCTCCGTTTAGTAGATCATTCACGGGCCTCACACGGTATGCCAGGAGCTACACTCATTCGCTTTTGTTTCCATGCGCAAAATCTATTAATTTCCGTCTTACATCCTTCTTATATTAGAATTATGTACTTATTTTATTCGTTTCAAAGAAAAAGTGCTCTTATGAAAAGACGATTTACCTTTCTCCTGCTATTTTTATCAGCAGGGTGGCTTTCCTATGCCCAGGATTGCCTCGCTCCTTCTGCCGGGGATTACCTGAACGGCAACAATGTGCAAGCACTCATTACCGGCGGTGGCAGCCTCTTCTTTGACGGGGAAAACGCCAGTTTTCAAGTGCCGGTCAATGCGTCCGTTCACTCCATCTTCGCTCAAGGGCTGTGGCTGGGCGGCGTCGATCCTGCCGGTAATCTCAAAGTGGCTGCCCAAACTTACGGACGCTCTTCCAATAGCTCAGACTACTTCGCCGGCCCGCTAAACGAGATGGGGGCGATCGATGCGGAAAGCTGTCAGAATTGGGACCGCATCTGGACGGTGTACCGTTATCAGGCCGAGGCACATATCCTGGACTTTCAGGATAACGGCGCCATCGATAATCCGATACCTGAAATAATGGGCTGGCCGGCAAAGGGCAATCCTTACTTCTCAGGCATCTATGGGTTTGAACTCCCCTCCACCGCGCAGGGGCTGGCGCCTTTCTTCGACCGGAATAATGACGGCCTATATGACCCCATGGCTGGCGACTTCCCAATGATCCGGCAATCGCTGGCCATTCCGGAGCAGATCACGTGGAGCATCTTCAATGATGCCGGTGGCCTTCATTCTCAGTCGCTGTCCGACCCCTTGCGTGTAGAAATACAACTCACTACCTGGGCGCATAAATGCATAGATAATCCGCAGCTGGACAACACTATTTTCACCTCCTACAAGGTGATCAACCGGGGCGCCGAGTCATTGGATTCTCTCCATCTCGGGTTGTGGGTGGATTTCGACCTGGGTTGTTTTGAGGATGATTTTATTGGCAGCGCCCCGGATTTGAACACCACCTTCGTTTACAATCAGGATAATGAGGATGAGGTGAATTGCGGCTTTGGAGTCACCGGCTACGGGGACAACCCGCCGGCTCAGGCCATCACTGCTCTCAGCCATGATCTTTCCTATATGATGTATTACCAGCTTAATTTCGATGGCCCTCCCGCCACTTCGGACCCCAATACCACGCTTGACTATTACCGCCTTCTGTCCGGCCATTGGCGGGACGGCACCCCACTTACTTTTGGCGGAAACGGCTATGACCCCTCCCTTTCCAATCCCGTCACTAATTTTGCCTTCCCCGGAGATCCCAACAATCCCGATGAATGGTCTGCCTACAATGAAGGCTTGGACTTGGGAGACCAGAGAGCTGTCAGCAGTATTTACCTCGGGGCGCTGCCTCCTGGCGGCATGGAGGAAGTGGATTTTGGTTATTCCTTCTTCCGGGAGGCAGGCGCCGGCCACCTGGAGAACGTCACGGCGATGTACACGGGCATAGAAGACTTACAAGGTTGGTATGACAGCCAGTTTGAAAGCGCCTGTGGCCTGGCGGCCATTTGCGAAGAGGATTGTGTCTGGGCCGGCGACGCCAATGCCGACGGCATCGCCAACCACTGCGACCTGCTGGCTATTGCACTAGGGGGAAATGTCCAGGGCCCTACCCGCGCCGCCCCCTACAACTGGTCGCCCCAGAATGGAGACAACTGGGCGGAAGTGCAAAGCAACGGCGCCAACTTCAAACACCTCGACGCCGATGGAGACGGATCTGCCGCCTTTGAAGATTTCCTGCTCTCCGAGCAGCATTACAACCGCACCCGCCCCGGTTACCAGCCTCCGCCGGCGGTGTACCGGGAAGGGCCCGAACTGGTGTTGAATGCAGTGGGCTCCTTCGATTTCAATAACCTTTCTCCCGGACAGGCCACTGCCCTGGGCAGGATACAACTGACAACGACGGTTCCCGGGCTTTACGGCCTGGCTTTTTCTCTGGAATACGATACCGCCTACTTTGAGGTCATACATAGCCAGTCGTCCGGGTACGATCTTGGCGGCAGGATATTCAGCACCGGTTCCGCCATTGGCACTTCATCCGGCCAATTCGATTTTGCCAGGGTAGCTACCGATGGCGCTATCGGAGCGGGCTTGCTGACTCTTTTGCGAATCGAGGTGAAAGATTCATTCCTTTCCCCCCTTCCAGCTGATACTTCGCTGATCCGCTTCAAAAACATCAAGGCCATCCGCAACGACGGGACGGAAATAGAGATCGGTGGCGCGACGGTGGTGGCGCGCTTTCCGGGTGTCGCGGTAGCCACTGAAGAGGCATACGGCGCAGAGGATGTCCGTCTTTTCCCCAACCCGACAACCGGCCAGTTGGAGCTGCGCTTTCCCGGGCTGGAGGTGGAGGGCATAGAGGTGCTTGATGCAAGGGGCAGACTGGTTTGGCGAAAGGAGAGTAGGTTTATAAATGCCGCCAGCCTGGGCCTTCAGCACCTGCCGGGAGGCGTTTATTTTGTAAGAGTGCAGTTGGAAGGGGCGATGGTTGTTCGGCAGGTGGTATTGCTGCGATAGGATTTTTAGAAATACACAAAGGAGGATGGCATATTGATCTACAAAGGTTGCGCCATCCTCCCTGGAAAGGATGGCTCATAGAAACCCCTTAAGCGCTTCCAGCTGGATATGCCCCTCATAGATGGCCTTGCCAATGATGGCGCCATAACAGCCTGCTTCTTTCAAGTCCTGCACTTCCTGAATAGTAGTGACGCCGCCGCTGGCAATGAGCTTTAGTTCAGGAAAGCGTGCGGTGATGTCTTTATATAATTCCAGCGCGGTGCCTTCCAGCCTGCCGTCTTTGGAGATGTCGGTACAAATGCTGTATTGGATACTTTTTTGAATATAGTCTTCCAGGAAAGCGAACAGCTCCAGCTCGCTCTGCTCCTGCCAGCCGCTGACGGCGATCTTGCCTTCCTTCACATCGGCCCCAAGGATGATGCGTTCCGGGCCATATTGCACCAGCCAGCCCAGGAAAAGCTCCGGGTTTTTCACAGCTACTGTGCCGCCGGTCACCTGTCGGGCGCCGCTTTCGAAGGCAATGCGCACATCTTCGTTCGCTTTAAGGCCGCCGCCGAAGTCGATCTGCAGGTTGGTGTGGGTGGCAATGCGCTGTAACACCTTGTGGTTGACAATATGTTGGGCTTTAGCACCGTCGAGGTCGACCAGGTGCAGGCGGCGGATACCGTGGGCCTCGAATTCCATAGCCACTTCCAGCGGGTCTTCGTTGTAGACTTTTTTCTGAGTATAGTCGCCTTCCGTCAGGCGGACGCATTTACCGTCGATGATGTCTATAGCGGGGATGATGTGCATGGTTGGTGTTGTGGTGTATAAAGTGTAGCAGTGTGTCAAGTGTATCTGTGTTGTGGTGTATCAGTTGGGAGCTAATTTATGAAATTCTTAACCTTTATCCACCAACACTTCCTTACCCGCTCTTCGTCCTTTAATAAAAATCAGAAACATGAAAACCACCAATCTGTTTATTTTTTTCATCCTTGCTGCCCTCAGTTTCTCCTGTGAAAAAAGTGAGAACAGGAATCCACTTGATTTTCAACTGGGCCAGAGTTTTGAATTGCCATTCGGCGATACCGGCAATTGTACCTGTGGAGGCCTCTCTGTGGCCTTTGCTGATGTGCTGGATGATTCCCGGTGTCCTACCAGCGTCGTCTGCTTTTGGGAAGGCCAGGCCCGGGTACAACTGAAGGTGCAAATCGCGGATGGCCTTGATACCGTTGAATTGATCCGTCGCGCCGGCCATGAAGAACTTGGAAGAGATACGCTCGACAACTTTGTATTTGAATTGCTGGAAGTTTCACCTTATCCGGTTACTACTGATCCGATTGACAAAGAAGATTATCGCATCGAACTCAAAGTGAGTGCGCTTTAACAGGTGCTTACAGGGCAAGGAAGTTCCTTAAAATGGCCTCTCCTACCTTACCCGACTTCTCCGGGTGGAACTGTGTGGCATAGAAGTTATCCTTCCGCAGGCCGGAGCTGAAGGGTTGGGTGTAGTCGGTAGTGGCGGTGGTATAGGGGCCAACTTCCACGAAGTAGCTATGGACGAAGTAAACATATTCTTCCTCTAAATCAGGCGTAAAGACTCCATCCTTCAAGGTCCGGATGCTATTCCACCCCATGTGAGGCACTTTCTCCCCCTCCTTCGGCTGAAAGCGCATCACTTTCTGCGGTATGATGCCCAGGCAGGGCGTATCGTTCTCTTCAGAATGCTCACACAGCAATTGCATGCCGAGGCAGACGCCCAGCACCGGCTGGGTGAGGCTGCGGATGAGCTCGTCCAGGCCCTGCTCCCGGAGGTAGGACATGGTGGTTTTGGCCTCCCCTACACCGGGGAAGATCACCTTCTCCGCCGAGCGGATGGTTTCGTGGTCACCGGTCAGCATGGCGGCCACGCCCAGGCGCTCCAGGGCGAATAAGACGGATTGGACGTTGCCGGCGTTGTAGTCAATGATGGTTATTGGCATTGGGGAGATTATTGATTTTCTACTGACTTCACAATTTAATGAAAAAATGGGGGTCGTTCAACTGTCGGTGCGGGTTGTATGGCTATGTTGCGGGTTGGCAATGGCCTATGAAGAAGATTATATTGTTGTTATGGGGCAGGAGGCTCCGAGCACGGCCAACAACCATTCACACGAGCACAGCCAGCACACCATTCCCTCCTATAACACTCCCTTCGTACTCGGCAACTCCATATTCCCCATATCCCTCCACTTGGCCATTTTAATAGCCCTCGCCAGCGCCTTGAAGATAGCCTCGATCTTATGATGTTCGTTCTTCCCCTCCGCTTTGATATTCAGGTTGCATTTGGCGGCGTCGCTGAATGATTTGAAGAAGTGGAAGAACATCTCGGTCGGCATCTCGCCGATCTTCTCCCGTTTAAAATCAGCCTCCCACACCAGCCAGGGGCGGCCGCCGAAGTCGATGGCAACCTGTGCCAGACAGTCGTCCATAGGCAGGCAGTAGCCGTAACGTTCCATCCCGCGTTTATCGCCCACGGCTTTTGCGAAAGCCTCGCCCAACGCCAGTGCTGTATCCTCAATGGTGTGGTGTTCATCGATGTGGAGGTCGCCTTCCACCTTCACCTCCAGGTCGGAGCCGGAATGCCGGGCCAATTGGTCGAGCATGTGGTCGAAAAAACCCAGGCCGGTCTGATTGCTCGACTGGCCGGTTCCATCCAGGTTGAGATAGATGGAAATGTCGGTCTCCTTGGTAATGCGGCGGACGCGGGCGCTGCGTTGTTCCAACTTCAGGAAGCGGTAGATCTCCTCCCATTCGGTAGTCTTTAGGGCGATCACTTCCGCCAGGATTTCCGCCTTGCCCTCCAGCTCGCCGGCGCCCAGCTCAGGGTCCGTATTCAGCCAGATGCCTTGGGCGCCCAGGTTTTTAGCCAGCTCAATGTCGGTCAGGCGATCGCCGACGACGAAGGAGTTAGCCAGGTCGTACTCCCCGTTCAGATAGGGTTTCATAAGGCCGGTGCGCGGCTTGCGGTTAGGAGAATTATCCTGAGGAAAAGAGCGATCGATGAGCACGTCTTTGAAGACAACACCTTCATTTTCAAACGCCTTCATCACCTTGTTGTGAGCCGGCCAGAAGGTATCCTCCGGGAAGGAGTCCGTCCCCAACCCATCCTGATTGGTGATCATGAGTAATTCAAAATCCAGCTCCCGGGCAATGCGGGAGAGATACTGGAATACTTTGGGGTAGAACTCCAGCTTCTCCAGGCTGTCGATCTGATAGTCTTCCGGCTCCAGTATGAGCGTGCCGTCACGGTCGAGAATAAGTAGGCGTTTCATGTTTTTGTTATTCGTTGACCGGCTCTGTGAGCCAGTTGAAATTCGTTACATTTATAATCGTTATTTAAATAATAATTACTTTTATAAT
>JAGQXQ010000487.1 GCA_020436535.1 Phaeodactylibacter sp. | reverse complement strand
GGTCCGCATGTGTCATCCATTCCAGAAGTTCCGCCATGGCCGTGTGTTTGCCTGCAATTGTTCGACTGCGTTCAGTCCAACAATATAGCCTTATTACAAATTATCACAAACCCAATAAGTAGAACCTTTTAGAGCGGAAACACTCATTATGCTTGGGCACAAATCGTATCTCCGCGCCTTGCCTAAACAAATTATTGACAAAATTGCCTCGAAGGCCAAATTCCCCAACACGCTCTTAGATCTTACATCCGAAGTGGAAGAAGTGATCTGCGCAGCCTCTTACGCTAGTCATCCAACCCTCCCAATTTACCACTCTGATAATCAATCATCGCCTGCCGGATTTCGGCTTCCGAATTCATCACGAAGGGCCCATGGGCCACGATCGGCTCGTTGTAGGGCTCGCCGTGGCAGAAGATGAGGGTAGCGTCGCTCAGCGCTTTGACGGCAATGGCCTCGCCTTCGTTGGCAAACTCCACCAGGGTGTGCGTGGCGGCGGTTTGTCCATTGACCTCCACTTCCCCGTTCACCACGTAGAACAAGATATTGCGCTTTGCTTCCACTTTCGTTTGCAACTGCCCTCCCTTTTTGAATTCAATGCTGGTGGTATGTATGCCGGTGAGGGAAGGCACCGGCCCCTCGGTTTCACCCCATTTCCCGGAAATGAGGTTGACCGTGGCCCTGCCCTCATCCAATTGGATAGCAGGGATGCCGTCCTTTTGAAGGCCAATGTAGTTCGGCGCCGTCATTTTCAGGTGGGAAGGTAGGTTGAGCCAAATTTGAATGACTTCCTCCATACCGCCTGTTTTCTTGAAAGCATCCGAGGAGACCTCAGCGTGGACGAGGCCGCTGCCCGCCGTCATCCACTGTATGCCTCCGGTGTTGATCACGCTCTCCCCGGTCATAGAGTCGCGGTGCATGATGTCTCCCTGTAGAATGTAGGTCAGCGTTTCGAAGCCCCGGTGAGGGTGCGGGCCGAAGGGCAGGCCATTGTTACTGGGGCCATACCGTTGCGGCCCGTGGTGGTTGAGGAACAGGAAAGGGTCAAGATATCGGATGCTGCCTGTGGGCATGGCCCGGTAAGTGATGAGGTCGTCGATGGGGCTGTAAATGGCTTTATGTAATTTTTTAATGGCTCGCATTTTTTCTGGTTTTGTATGATCGGTGGGTTGAACAGCAGCTGAAGCAATGCCGGCAGCCATGTTCGGCTTTGGGGGCAATTGGCAACTATTCAACAATGAAAGGGCCAGTAATAGTTGTAAATAAGGTGTATAATAGGACAGGATCATTTCTGTAATTTTTTTTATCGACATATAAGAAACTAGAAGAAGGGGAATAAGTTTACAGACAGGTTGGCTTCCTGTTTTTTATTCAAAGAGCAGCTTGAGAAGGGCGTATCAAGGCCACTGCCCCTATCTCCAGGAATTGTGGCGGCGCAAATGTTGGCAGACTATCTGTCCCTTATTCTGAAAAGGAGAATGGAATGAGCCGGCATAAGAAGATGGCCGGGGGTTAGTTCTCAGGATTCTTAATAAATATTTAACCCCACAAAATGCACTTTATCCCCCACTTTGCGCCAAAAGTACACTAACTTCGCGCCCATTATGAAAAAGCCTTATTTTATCATCGATTTCGATAGTACTTTCACCCGCATCGAGGCTTTAGACCTGCTGGCGGAGATCGTGCTTTCGCATACCCATCCCAAGAAACGGGATAAGATCCTGCAACAAATACAGGATATTACCAATCAGGGAATGGACGGTTCGCTGGACTTCCGAAGCTCGCTCACTCAGCGCCTGGCGCTGCTCCATGTGCATAAGGAAGACATTCAGGAGCTGGCCGAACAACTGAAGCAGCGGATATCTCCCTCTTTCCTTCGCAATCAAAAGCACCTCAACGCCCTTCGGGATACCGTCTATGTCGTTTCGAACGGCTTCGCGGACTTCATCACCCCTGTGATTGTCGATTACGGGCTGATTGCGGAGAATGTTTTTGCCAATGAGTTTCTCTACGATGAAGAGGGCTTCGTTACCGGCTTTAATCCGGATATACCGCTGTCTCGCAGCGGCGGCAAATCGCAGGTGATCAAGAACCTGAAGCTCAAGGGGGATGTCTACGTCATTGGCGACGGGGCCAACGACCTGGAAATCCGCAAGGCCGGGTTTGCCAATAAATTTTATCTTTTCACCGAGAATGTCGAACGGGAGAAGGTCAAAAAAGAGGCCGATCACATTGCTCCGAGTTTTGATGAAATCTTATATGAACTAAAAATGAGCCGTTCATTGTCTTATCCAAAGAACCGCATTAAGGTATTGCTGCTGGAAGGGGTACACCCCGCCGCCGCAGAGCGGTTTGAGCAGGAAGGGTATAAAGTAGAATACCTGGAGACTGCCCTGAGTGAGGATGAATTGTGCAAAAAGATCAAGAATGTCAACATTCTGGGCATCCGTTCCAAAACGCAGATTACCGAGAAGGTCATCGCCAGCGCCAAACGGCTGATCAACGTCGGGGCCTTTTGCATAGGCACCAACCAGATCGACCTGGAGGCTTGTACCCGGCACGGGGTGGCAGTGTTCAACGCTCCATTTAGCAATACCCGTTCGGTGGTGGAACTCGCTATTGCCGAGATCATCATGCTGGTGCGCAATTTACCGGATAAAGCCCGCGCCATGCACAACGGCAAATGGGAAAAATCGGCCAGGGCAGCGCATGAGGTGCGCGGCAAGAAGCTGGGCATCGTCGGTTACGGCAATATTGGCGCTCAGCTATCGGTACTGGGGGAAGCCCTGGGGCTGGAAGTTTATTTCTACGATATTGCCGACAAGCTTTCGCTGGGCAATGCCCGCAAATGCAATAGCATGGATGAGCTGCTATCTACCGCAGACATCGTTACCCTGCACGTTGACGGCCGCCCGGAAAACGACCGGATCTTCGGGCCGGAGCAGTTTGCCAAAATGAAGGACGGCGCTATCTTCCTCAACCTGGCCCGTGGCCAGGTGGTGCAGGTTGATGCCTTGCGGGATGCTATCCTCTCCGGCAAGCTCGGGGGCTGTGCCGT
>JAGQXQ010000486.1 GCA_020436535.1 Phaeodactylibacter sp. | reverse complement strand
AGAGACGGATCGCCCTCACCGATACACCCTACCGCCGGCTATAATTCGGCGATTCCTTGGTGATCGTGATATTATGCGGATGGCTTTCCAGAATACCCGAGCCGGTGATCTTGACGAATCGGGCCAGTTGCAGTGCCTCAATATTGGAAGCACCGCAGTAGCCCATACCGGCGCGCAGGCCGCCGAGGTATTGCACCATCACTTCCGCTACGGTTCCCTTAAAGGGTACCCGCCCTTCGATGCCTTCCGGCACCAGTTTTTTGATATCATCCTCTACATCCTGGAAATAACGGTCTTTAGACCCCTGCTGCATGGCGCCCAATGAGCCCATGCCCCGGTAAACTTTAAACTTGCGGCCATCGTAGATGATGGTTTCACCCGGCGCCTCTTCTACTCCGGCGAAGAGGCTGCCCGCCATGATCGTGCTGGCGCCGGCAGCCAGGGCTTTGACGATATCTCCGGTATAACGGATGCCGCCGTCTCCAATGACCGGGATATTCCTGCCTTTGACGGCTTTGGCGGCATTGTAGATGGCAGAAAGCTGGGGCATTCCCACCCCGGCTACAACCCGCGTAGTGCAGATTGATCCCGGGCCGACGCCTACTTTAATGCCATCGGCGCCGGCATCGGCCAGGGCCGATGCGCCTTCGCCGGTAGCTACATTGCCGCCAATGACCTGCAAATGAGGGAAGTGCCCTTTCACATCTTTGATCGCCTGCAATACCCCCCACGAGTGCCCGTGGGCGGTGTCTACAATAACGGCATCTACATCGACCCGAACCAGCGCTTCCACCCGTTGCAACATATCACCGGTGACGCCCACTGCTGCTCCGACTACAAGCCGCCCCAGGGAGTCCTTACAGGAATTGGGGTAGTCCTGGACCTTCATAATGTCTTTGTAGGTGATGAGGCCGACCAGTTTATTATACTCATCCACAACCGGTAGCTTTTCTATCTTGTGGGCCTGCAGTATATCGCGGGCCTGCTCCAGGGTGGTGCCCACCGGAGCCGTAATCAGGTTCTGGCTGGTCATCAAGGCCCTCACCGGGCGGTTAAGCTGTGTCTCAAAACGCAGGTCCCGGTTGGTGAGGATGCCGGTGAGCTTATTCTGGCCGTCAATAATGGGAATACCGCCGATCTTAAAGCGCCGCATCAGGCTGATGGCGTCCCCGACGATGGCATCTTCCATAAGGGTTACCGGATCGACGATCATGCCGCTTTCTGAGCGCTTGACACTACGCACTTGTTCGGCCTGCTCCTCGATGGTCATGTTCTTATGGATAATACCGATCCCGCCCTGCCGGGCAATGGCGATGGCTAGTTTGTTCTCGGTAACAGTATCCATGGCGGCAGAAACGATCGGAGCATTGAGCTTCAGCTCCTGAGTGAGGTAGGTCGAAACGTCGACTTCACGTGGTAAGACTTCTGAGTAGGCAGGTACCAGAAGTACATCATCGAAGGTCAAACCTTCTTCCAATAACTTATTCTGAGGTATTTTCTGTGTTTCCATGCGCAAAGGTATACAAATTGGACACAAAAAGAAAAGGTGGCTTTGGATTTTCCGTCCTTTGGCTGGATGGTAAATTCTGCCGTTATTTGTGCCGAGGGAATAGCGGCGGGACATTTGTTACCAGTTATGAGTTATTCCGTGCTTCCAAATAACGAATAAGGAATGACCCATAAATGCCCTTCATTAGCCATCAAACGAAAATTATGCTTACCGTATTCAGCGATGAACACTTTATGAGGCAAGCCCTTCAGGAAGCAGAGGCTGCTTTTGAAGAAGGAGAGGTGCCGGTGGGGGCCGTTGTGGTTTGCCAGAATCAGGTTATTGCCCGGGCGCACAACCAAACGGAACGCCTCCTGGATGTTACGGCTCATGCCGAAATTTTGGCACTGACGGCAGCTTCCAATTTCCTCGGTAGCAAGTATCTGCAGGATTGCACTCTTTTTGTTACGCTCGAACCTTGTGTGATGTGCGCCGGGGCTTTGCAGTGGGCGCAATTGGGCCGGCTCGTTTATGGCGCTCCGGATGATAAGCGGGGATTTATGCAATACGGTAAACGCTTGTTGCATCCCCGGGCCCAGGTGGAGTATGGGGTATTGCTGGAAGAATGCAGCACCCTGATCAAAACCTTTTTTCAGCAGCGTCGCAGCTAAGAAGCTGTTAAATTTAGTTAATCCGGGTTAAACTATCTTAAGCTCGGCCCGCAGTTGGAGTTTAAGTGTTTACTTTCTGAGAAGTTATGCTCAAGTTTGTAAAAAACCAAAAAAAATTTCTGCAATGAATGCTGTGAAACTATCCCTGCTTGCCAGCTTCTTTATGTTGGCATTTAGCGCCTGTGGGCCGACGCTCAGCCCTTTTACCGAACAATTGTACGACCAAAACCGCTGGTCAGAAAAAGAACTCAAACGCATCCAGTTTTATCTTTCTGAGGATATCGTCATGCGCCGGGAGCTCTCCGGGGCAAAATCGGAGATCGTCTCCGGAGAGATCAAAATGATCGACGGGCGGCAGGTAGAGGAAGTCGCTATCCGTAAAGGGACGCCGGGCGTTTTGTTATTCCTGCCGGAAAAAGACCGCTTTGCCATCAGTTTTGAAGATGGTGGAAAGGAGCGATTTCTCGTCTTCGGCCCCAACCCCAAAGTAAATGGCCGGTTTGTCCTCCTGGCTTCAGAATGGAAACGCCGCTCCGGAATGGTCACTTACGAAGGTAAAAAATGGCAGGTGGATAACAACAGCGCTTACGCCAGCCTGTTGGTAGACCTCAAAAAAGTGAATAAAGTCTCTTTAGATTCCCGAACAGCAAGTGGGCGCCGGGTAGATTGATTTTTTGCCGCAACTTTTATCAGGTGCTGCCGTATAATTAGTTCAATCCATCGTATTGAGCCCCTTCAACAAGGGTACAAAACGAAAATTGGCCAGCACCTGATCATCGTATTCCTCCTCGGAAAGGCGGACGATGAGATGCATTTTCTGGACATGCTCGCCTACGGGGATCACCAGGATGCCTCCGATGGCGAGTTGTTTCAGTAAAGCTGGAGGCACTCCGGTAGCGCCTGCCGTAACGATGATCTTGTCGAAGGGAGCAAACTCCGGCAGGCCCTTATAACCGTCGCGCAGGTAACAACGGACGTTGCCCAATTTGAGCTTAGAGAGCAGGGCTTTTGCCTTTTCATAAAGTGCTTCCTGCCGTTCAACGGTATAGACCCGGGCGCCAAGCATGGCCAGTAAGGCCGCCTGGTAACCGGAGCCCGTTCCTACTTCCAAAACTTTATCTCGTTTCTTTATCTGAAGAAGGCTGGTCTGATACGCCACTGTATAGGGTTGCGATATCGTTTGATCATTGCCTATGGGGAATGGTTTGTCCTTATACGCCCATTCTTCAAAAGCCTTATCCAGGAAAAAATGCCGGGGTAAAGTCTCTATAGCCGCGAGCAAGCGTTCATCACTGATGCCTTTTCGGCGCAGCTCCTCGACAAGTTGCCTTCTCATTCCCTTGTGGCGGTAGGTATCTTTCACGTCGTTTCAAAAATTGCGGTTTATTGAAGTGCTGACAAATTACTAATTTAGGGCCACCCAATACACAAAGCCCAATAATAATCTAAACAGATGAGTAAAATTAAGTTTGGAACCGATGGCTGGAGAGCCATCATCGCAGAGGATTATACCATTGAAAATGTACGGCGCGTTGCCGAAGGAACCGCCCGCTGGATGAAAACGAGTGGCGCTCAACAGGCCGTCATCGGCCATGATACCCGCTTTGGCGGAGAACTATTTGCGGAGACAGCTGCCCGTGTATTGGGGGCTTTCGGCTTTAAAGTGAAACTCGCCAAGGGGTTTGTTTCAACACCCATGGTGTCTTTGGGGGTTGTTAAAACCGATTCTGACCTCGGTGTGGTCATCACCGCCAGCCATAACCCTCCTTCTTATAGTGGATATAAGCTGAAGTCTAAATTGGGAGGGCCTATGGTGCCGGCCCAAATTGCCGAAGTGGAAGAGGAAGTCCCCGAAAAACCAACCGTTGAACTGGCCAGCCTGGAGGAGATGGAAGAAAAAGGACTGTTGGAATATGTAGATTTGGAGCAAATTTACATCGATCATATCTCCGAAAAATTTGACATCGAAGCCATTCATAAATCTGGTATCAGAATTGGCTATGACGCCATGTACGGCGCCGGACAGAATGCTATGCGCCGGCTATTCCCTGACGCTACCCTCCTGCACTGCGATTACAACCCCTCCTTTATGGGGCAGGCGCCGGAGCCCATCCACCGCAACCTGCTGGAGTTTTCCCAACTGATCAAAGATAGTGGCAAGATAGACATCGGCATTGCCAATGACGGCGACGCCGACCGGATCGGTATGTACGATGCAGCTGGTAATTTTGTGGACTCTCATCACATTTTGCTACTCCTACTGCTCTATATGGCCCATTACAAAAAAGAGACGGGCAAGGTGGTCATTACCTTTTCGGTCACTGAGAAAATGAAACAACTGGCAGAAAAATACGGCCTTGAGTATGAGGTGACCAAGATCGGCTTCAAATATATCGCCGAGATCATGGCTCAGGAAGATGTGATCGTCGGTGGAGAAGAATCCGGCGGACTAGCAGTGAAAGGCCATATCCCCGAGCGGGACGGCATCTGGATCGGCCTCACCATACTGGAATTCATGGCCAAGGCCGGCAAGTCTCTTCGGGAACTCATTCAAGAGGTCTACGATTTGGTCGGCCCCTTTGCGTTTGACCGCGACGACCTGCATCTGGCGGAGGAGAAAAAGCAGGCCATTATTAAAAAGTGCAATGAAGACTCTTATCAGGCATTTGGGAAATATCAAGTCCAATCGGTCGAAACCATTGATGGGTATAAGTTCCTCTTCGGCGGCGGCCGCTGGGTGATGGTCCGCCCTTCTGGTACGGAGCCTGTACTGCGGGTATACGCTCAGGCGCCCGATGCAACCGAAGTGCGCGCTATCCTGGATGCGGCGCATAAGACACTGCTGGGGTAAAACGTAGTTTAGAGCTATTCCGGACTTCAGAAGAAAGCGTTGGCCTGTTTGCCGGCGCCTTCCTCTGAAGCCTGGGATGACTCCCATTTTGTTTTAGGTGAGCAATTGGCGCTTAGCTGTTGG
>JAGQXQ010000090.1 GCA_020436535.1 Phaeodactylibacter sp. | reverse complement strand
GGGCTGCCCAACCCCTGTTCAATGGTCCGGTACAGGATCACCGGGTTGAGGTACTGAAACTCGAAACCTGCATCCTGCCGGTCAAAGATCACAGTTTCGAAAATGCCAAAACTCAGATTGGGAAGCGCCTGGTAGCTGAGGTAGTGGGCGGCCATATACTTTCGGGGCAACACCTCATTAGCCCCCAGCCCGGCATTCGACTGGGCGGCCAACTCCATAAACAGGTTCTGATAGTGCAGCTTCCAAACCCTCCAGTTGGCTTTCAGGTAGAGGTTGTTGTTCGAAAAATCGGACAACAGCATAGAGCGGTAGCCATTACCGATGAAGTTGCGCCCGTAGCCGAACTGGAGGCCGACGTGGCGGCTGAGATTGAAAGCCAGGTAGCCCTGTCCGTTGAGATAGTCATATCCGTTGGTGATGTCGAATATCTCACTCTTATATCCTTTGTACAACCCTGCCCCGGGCAGGGCCCGGTCGCGCCGGATACGCTCATTGACGTAGTTGGGAAAGCGAGCCTGTGTCTCCACGATATTGAAATAGAGGTAAATGCGGTCGTCGATGCCAGAGCGCAGCTCTAAGCCCCGGAGGTTATGGAAGATCAACTCGTTATCGCCCTGTTCTTTGGCAACCTTGAAATCCAGTAAAGGGTTTACCCGGATGTGGAAAAACTTGTCGTTCACCTCAATCATATTGGCCGGCGTCGGGTACAAAAAGCCCAGATAAGGTTTTTCACGCAGGGTATAGCGCGGATTTTCCATACTGGCTTCTACCTGTGTGACGAGCGTATCTGAGTAGATGCTCTCCCGGGGGCCGGCAATACGGGTAGGGAACCGGGAAGTGACGAGCCACTCGTTATTGTCTCGAAAGATGTAGTAGAGGTCCCGCCGGTCCCGGATCGTAAGGGGGATGAGGGCCGTATCGATCCCCATGGCGTAGGCGGCCACGTCGCTGCGCAGATAATATTTCAGAGAAGAGTGAAAAGGCGTGGGCCGCCCCGTCTTGATCTCCAGCCGGTCCATAATATGATAAGCAGGGTTGCCCAATGGCAAGCCGCTGCCCTGCCCGGCCAGCATAGTGGAAAACCCGAGCCCGATGACCATAACCAATGCCACCCAAAGGAATCCTGCCCGATGTTGCATATCTGTTATTTTTGTAATTAGAAACGCAGCGCCTGCTTTTGCGGTAAATATCCTCATTCGCCCTCCAATATTCCCTTCAAGTCCGCCGGAGAATAGCTGACAGACTTCAGCGTTTTGTTATCGGACCTTCGATAGACAAGCCAGTGGCCGTCGGCCTGGACGATGTAACTGTCGAAGCCCTTTTCCTTCTCGTAGTGCTTCACGGTGGCCTCCGCTTCCTCACGGGTGGCGCAGGCCTTGCTCATATTCGAACGTTGAACCTCATCAAAAAGGGCTTTGAACTGTTCGCCCAGGCCAAATTCCAGGACGGCTCCGGAGAGTACGTACTGCAGGTCGCACAACGCATCGGCCACTTCGACGATATCCTGGTCTTCGATGGCTTTTTCCAGCTCTTTGAGCTCTTCTGCCAGCAAGGCCACGCGCAGGCGGCAGCGCTGCTCATCGGGAATGAGAGGCTTGGGTTCTATCGGGTGTCTGAAAGTACGGTGAAATTCCGCTACCTGGTTAAGAGCGTCCAGCTTTTCCATAGTCGCATTTTTTTGAACGAGCAAAGGTATAGATAGTCTTCAGAATTAGCGGCCTTACGTGGGGTATTTCTCAGAATTTCAAACTACTTTTGCAGCGCTTTAGTCACAATTTCAAGCCAGACACTAAATCATAGGCAAATTGGCAGTTACCAACCGATATTTTGATCTCATTGACCAGACCTTTTACTTCCCTCAGGAGGGCTTCGATATTGAAGATGGGTATCTGGTGTTCAATGGCGTCCCGCTTATTTACCTGATCCGTAAGTACGGGACCCCCCTCAAACTGACCTACCTTCCCAAGATCGGCTCACAGGTCAAAAAAGCCCGGAATATGTTTACCCGGGCAATGAAATCCATAGGGTATAAGGGGAAGTATTACTATTGCTATTGCACCAAAAGCTGTCACTTCAGTTATGTGCTCAACGAGGTACTCCGGCATAATGTACACCTGGAGACTTCCTCCGCTTTTGATATCGACCTTATCCGGCGGTTGCATGAGAAGGGGCGGATGACCGAAGAGACCGTTATCGTATGCAATGGCTTTAAAACGCCCGACTATCTGGAGAAGATCGTCGCGCTTATCAATGACGGCTTCGAAAATGTGATCCCCGTTTTGGATAATATGGGGGAGCTCGACTATTACGAAAAACACGTCAAAGGAAAATGTAAGTTGGGTATCCGGGTGGCCACCGAAGAAGAACCCAACTTCGAGTTCTATACCTCGCGCCTCGGCATCCGCAATGCGGATGTCGTACCCTTTTTTAAAGAACGGATCAAGGACAACCCCAAGTTCGAGCTTAAGATGCTCCATTTTTTTGTGGATACCGGCATCAAGGATACACTTTACTATTGGGGTGAACTCAAAAAGGCGATTAAACTGTACGGTGAGCTCAAGCGCCACTGCGAAAACCTGAAGGCCATCAATATCGGTGGCGGCATGCCGATCCGCAATTCGCTGGGCTTCGAGTTCGACTACAAATACATGGTCAAGGAGATCGTCAGCCTGATCATGCAGGCCTGCGAGGAGGAGGAAATCCCCGAGCCGGATATTTTTACCGAATTTGGAAAATATACTGTTGGAGAAAGCGGCGCTACCATATTCTCTGTGTTGGGCCAGAAGCTGCAGAATGACGCCGAGATGTGGTACATGATCGACAATTCCCTGATGACCACCCTGCCCGATACCTGGGGTATCAGCGAACGCTTCATCCTGCTGCCGATCAACAAATGGTACAATGATTACCGAAGGGCCAACATCGGGGGGCTGAGTTGTGACAATTCCGATTATTACAATTCAGAGATCCATGAGAGCCAGGTTTACCTGCCCGCGTATTCTTCCGATGATCCGGAACCGCTTTACCTGGGCTTCTTTCATACCGGGGCCTATCAGGACGCCATCAGTGGCTATGGAGGGATCAAACATTGCCTGATCCCATCGCCCAAACACGTCATCGTTTACAAAAATGCACAGGGCAATATTGTGGATAAGTTGTATCAGCCGGAGCAATCGGCCGAAGACATGATGAAGATATTGGGGTATTAGTGTGGAAGGAATAGTGCTTGGACAAAAAAAATATAAGGAATAGGTTCGGGAACGAGAATACGTTTTTTAACAAAAAACGCCAATGCGTCCGAACCCCTTTGCCGGTCAGTGGTGGGCAACCATGGAGAGCATTTCACACAACTCTTCAATGCTGGGCATATGCCCACTCTCAAAGACCACCTGCCCATCGAGCAGAATGGCGGGAATTGAACTGACTTTATAGCGCAGAATATCATCCACCTCGTTCACCTGTTGCACCTCAGCGCGCAGTCCGATACTCTCCAGAGCCAAGCGCAAATTGTTGCTCAGTTTCCGATGCTGGCTGTTGCCCAGCCCTAGTACTTGGATCCTGATCATGTTTTGTATTTTATACGTTGGGGCGAAGGTGCGCCTTTTTGAGGTGAAAAATAAATGATATTTATCAGAGAAGGTTCTGAGTTTTATCAACCATGACTTAATTTACCGTATTTTATTGTGAAACCGTGTGCCGAGATGATCGACTTGCTGGAAAAAGGGTTTGATTTCAATCATATGTTTGAACGGATGCCAATAGGAATGCTGGTGTACAGCGTTGCCCGGCAAAAGCCCCTGAAATCCAACCAGGCGTTGCTTCGCCTCTTCGATGCTGATACCGAAGAGGACTTCCTCATGTACGGCCCATTCTCGAATGCCCCCCGGGTTCCACAGCCATTCGGGAAACTTCAGGAGAAACTGGCTCCGCTGTCCCGGAATGAAAGCAACAATTTCACCATTGAAACCAGGGCGGATGACGGTTCCTACAAAGCGCTTCATGTAACTACCTTCCTCGTACCGGCGCTTCAGGAACCGCTCCTGTTGCTGTTGTTTCTGGACGGTTGGCAAAAGCGGGAATCCGCACAGGAGTTGCTGCAAAGCCAGAAGACGCTGGAAGCCGTCATCAATACTGCAGTGGATGGCATCATCATTATTAATGAAAATGGCATCATGCAAATGGTCAACCGGGCAGCTTCTCAACTCTTCGGGTATGATAAAGAAGAGATGCATGGCCAGAATGTCCATATCCTGATGCCTTCACCGCATACAGAACAACATAATAGTTATATAAACAATTATCTGAAAAGCGGTATTGGCAAGATCATTGGCATTGGCAGGGAAGTTGAAGGGCTCCGAAAAGACGGCAGCCGCTTTCCGTTCAAATTGGGGGTGAGCCGGGTAGAACTCGAAGGAAAGGTGCTCTTTGCCGGAGTAGTCCATGACCTGACTGAACAGAAGCGCGCCGAAGCCCGCATACTGCACCTGAACAAGCAATTGGAGCAGAAGGTCGAGGAGCGCACCGAAAAACTGACCGAAGTGGTCAACAAACTTTTGCAGTCCAATATCAAATTGGAAAGGGAGATCAAAGAACGCAAAGCTGCGGAAGCTGCCTTGCGCCAAAACCAGGAAGAACTCCGCCGGTCATTGGAAAAGGAAAAAGAACTCAGCGAGTTGAAGTCCCGCTTTGTATCTATGGCCTCCCATGAATTTCGAACGCCACTGACGACCATCGCTTCTTCTGCCGAACTGTTGGGGCTGTATACCGAAAGCGGGCAGCAGGAAAAACGGGATAAACACCTCCGGCGGATCCAATCGGCCATAACCAACCTTACGGGGATATTGGGAGACTTCCTCTCACTCAGTAAGTTGGAAGAAGGGAAAATCCAGATCAATCCGGTCTATTTTGCCGTTGAGAAACTGGTAGAAGAGGTGGCTGAAGAAATGCAAAGCCTGCTGAAACCGGGCCAAAAGATTCAGACTGATTTCCAGCGGGGTACTTCAGAGGTCTACCTGGACAAAAAGATCCTCAAGAATGTTTTTATCAACCTCTTGTCCAATGCCATTAAATATTCCGGAGAAAACAGCACCGTCTATTTTAAACTCGCTCAGGAAGAGCAACAGATTCATGCTACTATACGGGATGAGGGCATCGGCATACCCAAAGAGGACCAGAAGTATCTGTTTACCCGCTTCTTCCGCGCCACCAATTCAGTCAACATCCAGGGGACCGGGCTCGGCCTGAACATCGTCAAACGTTATATCGACCTATTGGGAGGAAAAATCCGGTTTGAAAGTAAAGAAGGAGAGGGAACGGTTTTCTTCATTAAAGTAACATGGGACCGCAAATAAAAAAGCCCCAACAGAGGATGTTGGGGCCTCTCACTAACGCGCTCTCTCTGATAGAGTGAAGAAAATTATTGGTAGTCCTCAAAAGTAATATAAATTGTGGTAACCTTCCAAATTTTTTTGGGGGCAAGTGTAAAAAAAGTGACATTATTGTGCCAAACAATCAATTCGCAACTTAATTTGCTGCGAAAGTGGCCCAAGGCGGAAGTTGGCGTCCCAATCTTTACCAGTAGGAAGAAAGGTACAACATTAGCAGGGTTTGGATAGCATGGAAAGGTTCTTGAATTGTCACAAATGTTGTGCAAAAAAACATCAATTTGTAACAATTTTACATCTAGGCCAAATTATTAAAAAGCAATATTTAATAATACTCATAACGATTTTTTCACCAAATAAAAAACAATGGGAATTTTTTCATTTCTGAAGAATGCCGGCGCTAAACTCTTTTCAAAAGAGACGGAAGCCGCACCAAAAACAACTGAAACTTCAAGCAAAGCAACTGTTGACGCTTTCGCCCGCCAGAAAGCGGCGCTGCTGAAGAGCGCAGTGGAAGGCCTTGGGCTGAATGTGAAAGATCTGCAGGTAGAATTGCAGGAAGACACCGCCATTATATCTGGCGAAGTAACTTCTCAGGCGGAGCGCGAAAAAGTAATTTTGGCCATTGGTAATGTCACAGGTATTGCCGCAGTTGACGATAGGCTGACGGTCTCGGCTCCGGAACCAGAAGCGGAGGCTCAGTTCTACGAGGTTAAAAAGGGGGACTCCCTCTCCAAGATCGCTAAACATTTCTACGGCAACGCCATGAAATATCCGGCCATTTTCGAGGCTAATAAGCCTATGCTGAAAGACCCTGACCTCATCTATCCGGGACAGGTGCTGCGCATTCCACCGCTGGATTAACTGATTGGCTGCCCGTTTGGCCTGGCCAGCCGGGTGAAATGAGTTGATTGGGCAGTGCTGGCTAAATTGCCCAATCAACTGAATTTATAGGCTCCCCTCTCAGAAAGGCCTTCACATTTTCCACGGTTATATCCAGCAGGCGCTGGCGGGCTTCCCGTGTTGCCCACGCCATATGGGGCGTGATGAGGCAGTTGGGGGCATCGAGCAGCAGATTGCCATTCCGGGGCGGCTCTTCGGAGAGAACATCGAGGGTGGCGCCGGCCAAATGGCCCTTCTTTAAAGCAATTTTCAGGGCCGCCTCATCGATGAGCGCTCCTCTGCCGGTATTGATCAGGTAGGCAGTAGGCTTCATCCGGTTCAGCAGGCTGGCGTTGACGATGCCGGCATTTTCCTTTGTAAGCGGAGCGTGCAGCGAGAGGACGTCACTCTTTTCGAAGAGGGTTTCCAATGACGCAAAGGCCACGCCTGGCTGGGCATCGCGTTCCGGGTGCTTGTGGGTGGCGATCACCTCCATACCGAATGCCTGGGCGATAGTAGCTACCCGTTGGCCGATGCGGCCAAAGCCGTATATGCCCATCACTTTGCCGGATAGCTCAGGTATAGAACCCAGAGTATAGCAAAAATCTCGGCTGCGGCCCCAATGCCCGGCCTGCACACTATTGTGGTGTGCCTGAACCCGGTTGGTCAGCTCGAGCAACAGCGCAAAAACGTGCTGAGCCACCGAGTCTGTGCCGTATCCAACGGCGTTACAGACGTGGATCTGCCGTTGCCTGGCCTGTTCCACATTGATGTTATTGTAGCCGGATGCCGTCACACAGATACACTTAAGCAAAGGCAACCTCCCCAGTTGTGCTTCATCGATCACGGCTTTGTTTACCAGAATGATCTCAGCCGGAGCCGCCCGCTCGGGGATCTCTTCGGGAGTAGAGTGCTCAAAGATGCTCACCTGCCCCATTGCCCGCAATTTATTCCAACTCAGGTCGCCCGGATTGAGGGTATGGCCGTCCAGCACGACGATCTTTGGGCGGCCTGCTTTTTTGGTTGTCGCCATTGGTTTATTTTTTTATCCACAAAATCGAGAGGATTGGCCTTCGGAAGACTCGTGGACCTCTTGATTTTGCGGCTTGCCGGGAGCCGACAGTCGAATCTGCCCGGGTATGTAAATGTTTTCCTGGCCGGGCCTAACGGGCCTTACACTCCTCTAAGGATTGTGTAAAGAATAACTTATAACACTTGGCTGCTTCTTTTGGCGCTATACTTCGTTACAAATACTCGCCGTAGCTTTGGCTATGCCTGCGTTTTGTGCCTCGTCTAGCACCAAAATAAGCAACCCAATTATTCATAACTTATTCTTTCCACAACCCTAAGCAAGTTTTTTTTACTATTTTCGTAGGCTATACGCTTGAATTAACGAATCTAGCGATATCGGGGTAAAAGTAAAAATAATCGATTAAGGCCATGGTCAAAATAGTGGACGCTACTTCCAGTCCTGTACGAAAAAAAGACAACTGGCTGCGCCGCCAGCGCTGGCATATCGTTCGACTGCTCCAACTGGCATTCGGCAGCTTCTGCCTGGGCGATTTCTTCTTCTTCTCTCATGAGTGGACGGTCTTTGCTCTGGGCGCCATCCTGCTGCTGCAGGGGGTGTTCGACTGGCAGATGTGCCCGGGTGGGCGGTGTAGCGTATAGTACGCCAGGTAAAATGTTTTCCCGGTAGGCGGACAGGCATGTTTTCAGAGAAGAAAAATGAAGACGAGCGTGCGCCCGGGGATTTGCATCTATACATCAAAACAACTTTTACACAAACTCGAATGAAGGCCGGTATCCACAAACTATACGCTAAGGGCCCTAAGAACGCCGACCGCCTGCTCTGGGGGCGATCCGCTAACCCGTTGACCCGGCGGGGCTTTCTGCAAAAAGGAGCCCTGGCAGCTATGAGCCTGGCTCTCGGCAGCGAGATGGTATTTGCCGATTATTTTCCGGAAGGGTTGATCCCGGCGGCTCTGGCTCATTCGGACGAACCCTTTCAACTACCGGGTAAGCATCCGGAGCTGGTTGTGCTCAACGATCGCCCTATCAACGCAGAAACACCCGCCCACCTGCTGGACCCGGCGCTGACGCCTGCCGACTTATTCTTCGTGCGCAACAACGGCATTCCGCCTGAGAAGGAGGCCATCAACCCGGCTAGTTGGATCCTCACCATCGAGGGAGCATCCGCCCAACAGAAAAAAAACTACACCCTGCCTGAACTGAAGCAGCGCTTTGAGAACGTCACGCTGCAACTCACGCTGGAATGTGGGGGCAATGGCCGCAAAGAGTTCAACCCGCCGGCCAAGGGCAACCAATGGTCAGTCGGCGCAGTGGGCTGTGCGGCCTGGACGGGTGTCCGCCTGCGCGATGTATTGCAGGATGTAGGGGTGAAGAACAATGCTGTTTACATCGGATACTATGGTAAAGATACTCATGCCAGTGGCGACCCAGGTAAAGAGCCTATTTCCCGGGGCGTGCCTATCGGCAAGGCTATGGAAGCCGAGACACTTATTGCCTGGGAACTCAACGGGCAGCCCTTGCCCTGGCTCAATGGCTACCCCCTGCGGCTGGTGATCGGGGGCTGGCCCGCCAGCTGCTCCGGCAAGTGGCTGGAACGAATTGTCGTCAGAAACCAGGTGCACGACGGAGAAAAGATGGGGGGCCAATCCTACCGCGTGCCCTGTCATCCGGTGGCGCCCGGCGCCAAAGTGGCCGACGAAGATATGTGCATCATCGAATCCATGCCCGTCAAGTCGCTCATCACTTACCCTAAAACGGGGGCTATGATTCGCGAAGGGCAGCCGCTGAACCTGCGGGGCCACGCCTGGGCCGGAGGCCATGAAGTAAAAGAGATGCACATCTCCATCGATTTCGGCATGAGCTGGCAACCCTGTCGGCTGGAGAGGCCGGCTAACCGCTTCGCCTGGCAACACTGGCAAGCCGAGGCCCGCTTTCCCCAAAAGGGCTACTACGAAGTATGGGCCCGGGCCACCGATGCCGGCGGCATCATGCAACCTATGCTGCTGCCTGGCTGGAATCCCAAAGGCTATCTGAACAACGCCTGTCACCGAATCGCGGTGAAGGTGGTGTAACGGCGAAATCCTCGTTTCGGAATACAGGGCTCTGGTTCTTTTTTATTGAACCCCCTCTTAACCTTTACACATACTAAACAGGGATGGAAAGACCTAACTATACCCAAGACTACGACAAGGTGCTCCGCAGTCTCTATCGCGCCATCATCTTCCTGTCCTCTTTTGCAGTAGTGTTGGCATTGGGGCTGATCTACTACGGTTTGATGGGTAACCCTTTTGCTCCGAAGCAATCGCCACCAGTTGTCGACACCCAACAGAAACAACCGGTTAGCCGATCCGCAGCCGCAGCCGATGAACGCATCGAGGACGGTATTCACCTGGCTACCGGCCTGCGGGTAGCCGATGGCTTTGAAGTGGTGCGCGCCAATTGCACAGGCTGCCACAGTGGCAAGCTCATTGCCCAGAACCGCGCCACCCGCGATGGCTGGCAGGAGATGATTAGATGGATGCAACGTACGCAGGGCTTGTGGGAACTGGGCGGGAACGAAGATACCATTCTGAATTACCTCGCCGCGAATTATGCCCCTCAGGAAATCGGCCGACGGGCCAGTTTGGATGTAGAAGCCATCGAATGGTATATTCTGGAGGAGTGAGCGCCCAAGCTGAATAGGGCCTGCTAGACCTGGGGAGTATTGATTTGGAGGAATATTGTTGACTCGCGCCTGCTTAAGTGGGGTGATCAAGCCATCAATACCCTTTCCAGGTTTATAAACAAGCTCTTAAATTTTTCATACTTTATTACTCCCCCCTGATTAGCTCCGGGCTGACCACCCGCTGAGCTTTTCCAACCTTCAGCCGGCCGGGCTTGCCCTTCAGTTTTTGAATGTATATCGACTGGTCTTCCTTATTGATGTAGGCGAGTTCCTTTTGGGCGGCATTGTATTTGGCAAAGTAGCTTTGAATGCCCTCAATCGGAATGGCTTCCCCTCCATCTAAACGTTTAAGGACCAGCTCGTCTTTCCCGCGCGTAAAGATAAGAGTCTGGTCGTCGAACCAGCCCGGGTAAAAGTTGTGGTTGAGGTCCCGCGTCACATTCTGCGCAAAGCCCGACCGCAGTTCCATGACGTAGACCTGGTCCTTTTTATCCCCTTTTTCCATATAGTAAACGATGTGGTTGCCATCCTGAGAAAATTCGGGATTGTGGTATTCGAACTTCCCGTTTCGGGTCAGGTTGCGTTCATTTTTGCCTTGAGTATCCATTGAATAAAGGCTGGTCACATCCTTTTTCAGGTTTCTGCTAAAAACGATCATCCGCCCATCGGGCGACCAGTCGGGCGCCGACTCCTTATACGGCGTATCCGTAATTTTTCTCTTTTCCCCACTGGTAAGGTCCTTGATATATAGATCCCAGCTGACGCCGGTATTTTTGCTGTAAGCCACCTGCCGGCCATCCGGGGAAAAGGCTCCGAACATAGCCGCATTATCAACCAGTTGCAGGTGATTCCGATTCAGGTCGTATACATAGAGTTTCCAGTTGAATGGCGAAAAGTCGGACCAGTCGGGCCGTACCTCGATACTGGAGAACAGAATTTTCTTGCCGTCCCTGGACCAGCTCAACGATCCGTAGTTGACGCTCGACTGGGCGGATGCTAGCGTGGCTCCCAGAAAAAAGAGGAGGATGATCAGGCTTGAGGTTTTCATAGAGCGAGGGTGTCAGTGTTTGTCTATCTTCAATACTTAGGGCTTGGATTTGCTTAAAATACCAACCTTAAGGGCAGGCATTTGCTAACCGCTAACCGCCAAAAGTTCACCCGAACACAAATGTGGGCGGGCTAACTGTTGAATAGTTACATGATAAATATAGGTATTTTAATAAAAAGGAAAAGATTCCGACTGCTAATTTCATCATTAGGGGTAGGAAAGGAAGAAGGCGGAGGGCCAGCAGGTTAAGGATGGTTGAAAATCACTTGGTTACCAGGAATAGTGAAGGGGGTACGGGAAATAAGTAAGTGGGAAGGTTAAAATGGCATGGGCTTTCGGTTCTGGAATTGATGCCCCGGTTTTCTGAGTAACCCCTGATTTTCGGTGATTTGCGAGCACTGAATTTCGAGCACTCCACAAAATCGAACCGACAACCTACGCCAACATATCTTTTCCTACTTCATCTTCATCTCCACTACTCCCGTCCAGCCTTCCGGGGCTCCTTCGCTGGCCAGGCGGCGGGCCTCACCCAGGAAGAAGCGGACAGCGCCATCCTCGGGGTAACGCTGCAGCAGATCTTCGAAGGCGTGGCCGGCATCCCAGAAATCCTGGCGGAAATAGTCATCCACTGCCTCCCTGAATTCGGAAAGGCTCTCCAGTTTCTGTTTTCGTTGCCAGGGTTCGTCGCCGTTAAAGCATTCGTAAAGGCCGAGCGCTTTTTTCTTGCCGATTACCTGCACCTTGCCGAGGTAGCGGAGGAGGCAATCCTCCTGGTTGGGAATGCGCTGCAGGCTTTCCTCGGTAAGCAGGATATTGACGCCGTAGTACTTGGTAAGGCTTTCTACACGTGAAGCGGTGTTGACGGTATCTGAAATGGTGGCGGCGTCCATTCGCTTGTGGTCGCCGATGATACCCATTATGAGGGAGCCGCTGTGAATGCCCATGCCGAGGCGGATAGGGCGGCGTTTTTTCTTTTGCCGGTATCGGTTATATTCATGTAGTGTTTCCTGCATCAGTATGGCGGCGTTTAGGGCATCGATGGGTTCACGGGGAAAGATGGCCATAATGGCGTCGCCCAGGTACTGGTTGATAAAACCCTGATTGCTTCGTATATGGGGCCCGAGGCGCCCGTTGAGAGCGTTGACGAAGCGAAAGTTGTCCGACGGGCTCATCGTTTCGGCCAAGGAGGTGTACCCCCTGATGTCGGCGAAGAAAACCGTTACTTCCCGAAGGGCCTGATCGCCCAGGCGCACTTCGGTGATGGCCTCGCGCCCCAGTGCCTGCAGGAATTCGTAGGGTACGAACTTGCCGGTGGCGGCGTTGATGCGGTGTAAGTAAAGGTGGGTTTTGATCCGGGCCAGAAACTCTTCTTTGGTAAATGGCTTGGCCAGATAGTCGTTGGCGCCCACGGCAAGGCCTTCCACCAGGTCGCTGACCTGGTTTTTGGCAGTGACCATAATGATGGGCAGTTCGCTGGGCAGATAGCGCTCGCGGATCTTCTGACAGACTTCATAGCCCGACATACGCGGCATCATTACATCCAGCAGGATGAGGTCGAATGGCTCCTCCGCTAAGGCAATAGCCTGCAGGGCTTCTGAGCCGTTCATTGCCGGAATGATCTGAAAGTGTTCGTCCCGGAAGTGATTTCTGAGAACCCGCTGGTTGATGGGTTCGTCGTCGACTACCAGGATGCGGACCTTTTCGTTGCCTTCATCGTGAATGAGGGTAGGAGGTAACTGGAGTGGTTGCACTATTTCCCTTGTGCCAGGGGTATATTCCGGGCGAGATGCCGGCTCGGGCGGGGCCATATCGGGAGCCACTTTCTCCCGGCTAAGCGGCAGGGTAAAACTGAAGGTTGCCCCTTTCCCTTCTTCACTTTCTACCCACAGCTGGCCACCGTGCATTTCAATGAGGCGTTTGCTGACACTCAGCCCCAATCCACTACCCGTAAAAATTCGCTTTTCGGAACCATCAGCCTGCTCAAATTCCTGGAAAATGGCCTCTCTTTTCGCTTGGGGTATACCGATCCCGGTATCCTCTACCGAGACCTTCAAAAATCCAGGCTCACGGCGAGCTTCCACCCGGACATGCCCTGCTTCTGTAAACTTGATGCTGTTGCCCACCAGGTTGTGCATTACTTGCATGAGCCGGTTTTCATCACCATATACGATACTACCTCGCAGGGGGATTTTGTTTTCCAGCTTCAGGTCTTTGCCCCTTGCCAGAGGGGTATGGATGCGTAGGATCACATCCACCAGCGCATGCATATCTACTGGTTTGGGTTGCAGCTCGATCTCGTGGTTTCTCAGCCTGGAAAAATCCAGGATATCGTTGACGAGGCTGCTCAGCCGTTTGCCGGAGGAGGTGATCATTTGAATATCTTCGAGCTTGTCGGGGTCTACCTCGCGCGCCTCCAGGGATTCCGCCAGGCCGATAATGCCATGCAATGGAGTGCGGAGCTCGTGAGAGGTATTGGCTAGAAACTGGTCTTTCAGGCGGTCCACCTGGCGTAGGCGCTCATTCAGTTGCCTTTCCTTTTCAAGTTTTACCTGCTGCCGTGCCAGTTTTTGACGGTCGAGGCGGGTGCGGTACCACATCATTACCCATAGAGTCAGCGAAAGGAGAATGCCCAGAGCAATATAAGCCAGAATGGTGCGCCACCAGGGAGGGGCGATGGTGAAACAAAAGCGAGCTTCCGGGCTGATGTTATCATAAATATCCCGCGCCATTACCCGAAAGGTATATTCCCCCTCCGGCAGATTGGTATATTCTTTTTTATGGCTGGCAAGCCATGGACTCCAGCTTTCATCGAAACCTTCCAGATAATACCTGTACAGATTTTTGGCAGCATCATCATATCCCTGAGCTACAAAGCGGAAAGAAACGGAATTGAGCTGGTAAGCCAGCGGTTGAGGTAGTTGAAAGCCATCTTCCGGGCTTTGTCCGGGAGTGAGCGCCCCGTTAAATAGCAGGGAATCCTGTCCGGTGAGGACTTTCCGGATATAGATGGTCAGAGGATAATGGGTATCAGAGCGTTCCCGGCGGTCGTATCGGTACAGGCCCTGGTTGGTTCCTAGCCAGAAGATGCCATTGTCATCGGTATAGATGCTGGTGAGGGCGAGGGGTAAACGTTTTCGAAAAACAGTATCTATCTGGTAAGCCTTTTCCATTGGCTGGCCCGGCTGTTCTAAAAAAGCGAAGCCTTTGATGTGAAATTGGTTATCCCGGACCTGCAGCAGGATCAGGTTGCCTTGGTTGTCAGTCTGCAGATACTGGACGTTTTGCTTTTCCATCCAGTCCGTCAACTCCCGGGCCGGTACAAAGCGGCCCAGGGCGGCATCGAACCGAAATGCGGCTCCCGCCACCTGAAAAAAAAGCTGGCCCTGCAGAGAAAGGGGAGCGGCAAAATTTTCGGAGGGAAGCCCCTGTTTCATGCCATAATAAACCGGCGGCGATTCCAGCAGTTGTCCCTCCGGGCCTACCGGCAGCCGGGCAAAGCCGCGATGGAAGGTGCCCACCCAAAGCTGTCCCTCCTTTTCACTGCTCATGAAAGTAGGCTCATCAATAAACTTTCGTTCCTCTTCCCGCCACACGCCTTTTTCCAGTTTTATGGCCCGGATCTCATTGTTAATCCGGTTGAGAATGAACAGGCGCCGGGGGTATTGCGGGAAATGATAAAGATACTCCGAGTTTTGCAGCGTGTCGATCACCTGGATCTGCCATTGCCCATCGGCGGTTCTGCTGGCCTCGGCCAGTCCGGAGCTTCCGCCGATCATCAATCTGGCTTTCCCGTCAATGGGTGGGGTAGCCAACAGGGAAACAGGATTGATGGTGCGCCCCAGGTTGGCGAAATGCTGAAAGGGCTTTTCGGGATGGCCTTGCGGGTCAAATAGCAGCAGGTCGTTGTGCCCGGCGATGAAGAGCTGGCCGGAAAAGCGGGTAATGCTGGCCAGGAGGCTACTCAACCCCATTTCTTTACCCCAGTAGGTGAGGGGCAGATGGAACTCGACACGAGAGATGCCGTTTTCGGAAGTGAACCATAGCGCCCCTTGCCGGTCGGTCATCATATCTTCGATTACCCGGATGGTGAAACCGGAGAATTCATGGTAAGTTTCCAGCAGCTGCCCCTGTTTGTCGATAATGGCCAGGCCACCGGTGAACGTGCCGATAGCAATATGGCCGTTGGGCAAAATATGGCCGGAATAACATTGGTGCTCCAGAAAATAGGCATCGGCCTCAGTGTGAAAGGGCTGGAATGCCTCGGCCCCTTCCTTCTCGGGGCGGTACCAAAACAGGCCCCGGTTCATGGTGCCAAGCAGGATGCCGTCATCCAGCGGAAGCATGAGGTATACGTGGGTATTGGCAAACTGTTCTCCACCCGGGACAAGCTTCAGTTGCCCTCCCTCCAGGACAGAGAGCCCGGGATGCAACTGGTCGACGTAGATTCTTCCATTTACATAAAAAAGGCCGCGCCAGCCATTGACCGGCCAGGTATGGAGGATGCGTTTTCCGGCTACCTGTACCAGTAGCTTTTCTCCCCGGAGATAAATCGTATCGCCTACTGCCAGCGCTTCGCGAAAGAAACCAAAGTCGCGTTGGCCTTCCGGTAATTGATCGGCAATGGATCGGAAGGCAAGCCGCCCTTTTTCGTCCGGCTCCAGAAACCCCAGGTTTTTTACCCCTCCCGTGTAAATCACTCCATCCGAACTTTGAGCCAGCGCCCGCACACTGTGCCCGATCGGAACTGGAATAAGCCGCCACTCGGCGCCGTCGTATTCCAATACTCCCAGTTGGTTGGCAACATATATGAGGCCCCGGTTATCCTGTAGCAAGCTGGTGCAGGTAATATCGGAACGATATTCTTCCGGAAAGAAATGGCGGATTAACGGGCGGCCCTGTTCCGGTGATGTCGGCTGAGCTGTAGCTACGGCCAGAACGCCGAGCCAAAGCAGAATCGAAAGTTTTCCAGTTAGCATTTGGGAGCAATTCATGTTGCCGGAGGCTTTACTCAAAGCTACGGCTTTAAGGGGAGAACTCCATCGGTAGCGGGAAGTATTCGCCATCCTGGTAATTTATTCTGATAGAGCAAGGCAACAAACAACTTTTACCAACATAATGATCCATACACCTGGCAATTACAGAGTTCAGGATTGCGCTCCTCTGACGCTGGCTTTTTGGTTATTGGCTACTTTTATGCTGCCATTTTTCTTCCCGTTTTAGCGCGGCACTACTCCGTTGTCATACTCACCTGCCGGTGTACAGCGGAGTAACTGTCATCCTCCTGCCCGTCGCCATCCCAGTCCAACATAGTCCGAAACTCCGCCAGGCCTTTTCCAATAGCTACCTGATATTGATAAGTGGCGTTGGGTTCGATCAGCATGAGGGTGTCTCCAAAAGTATTCCACATACCTCGGGCCGTGCTCATGACCTCATCGTTAAGAGCGACGAATTCCTGCCGGTATTTATTATCGGGCTGAAAGTAGAACAAGATGGGGCGGGAACCCAGGCGGCTGGCCCACTCTTCCTCCTTTACTTCGAAGATATAACTACTGTCGGTGTTTTCAGTAGTGTTTACTTCCACCCTAATGGAGATCGTTTCCCAGGTGCCAGGCAGTAATTCGTTGAGGGGGCGCTGTTTTTCCGTTGTGTCTGCTTTTGATGCTTCTCCCTGGCAGCCCGGGAGGAAAATTGCGGACAGGACGGTTGCCATCCAAAGGATCTTGCTCATAATGTTGACTTAAAAGCTGCAAAGATAGGGCATGAAAGGCCTGTTTTTAAAAACCCCGTCCTATTTTTTCTCCACCGAGCCCGAACCGGCAATACTTTTATCGATCTCTGGGGAACCGAAGTAGTATACATTACCGGAACCGGCGATGCTGACATCCAGCTGTTCCGTGGCATCGATGGTGCAGTCCCCGGAGCCGGCGATACTAATATCGGCTTTTTTTACGCTGAGCCCTCCTGCGTTAATGCTGCCGGAACCCATGATGCTGGCGTCGGCCGAGCTAGCTTCACCTTCCAGATCAATATCCCCGGAGCCGGCGATGTTCATATCGATCGTTTTGGCTTCCAGGCTGAGCTTGATATTACCGGAGCCGGCGATGTTGATTTCCACGTTCTCCAGCCCTGAAAAGTCTGTTTCTCCAGCCACATCGGCGGAACCGGCGATGCTCACCCCCTTGAGTGTGGGCATCGTAATGTAAAATTTCAGGCTTTCAAAGCTGCTCACGGATTTGTCAAAACCAAGTTGAAGTTTGCCGCCGCTCACATCGGTTTCCAGATTGTCGATGATATTTTGCTGGGCTTCTACCTTGACGGAATAATTGTCACCCTGGCTTAGATAGAGCTCGCCGGAAGTGGCGATATCGATCTCGGTAAACCCTTCCAGGCTTAGCGTTTTGTTGGTTATGGGGCCTTCCCCCTTGATACCTTGGCCGAAGAAACTTCCATCGTAATCGGTAATGCAGGAAGCCATGAGAAAAGCCAAAAGGGTGGAAAAAATAATGATGCGGTTTTTCATAATGAGTATTGGATTTTAATGAAAAAAGTATGGCTCACAAAAAATAGACTTTTCGTTGCTGTTGTTAGGAGATGATCTGACGAAAATATAATGCTTTGGCCCTTTTCCCAAAACAAAAAGATAAACTGGGCTGCCGGTTCGGCCAAGCCCGTTAACCTGAAGTGGTTTAAAAGAAATTCCCGGGGCAGTAAAAAGTTAAAGGCTTTTTTGCATGCTGGTATTGCCGGGCCTATATTTGTGCTGAACATATACACGCCTCGGGCACAAGAAGTGATTTTTGTCGGTTTCTTTTTCCGCCCTGCTGCCTCAAAAATTCTCGCTGTCCGTACGGACACCTGTGTTTTTTTGAGATGGTAGGCCAAGAAAATAAAATTTTGAAAATTTCACCTCTCATGCCCGAGGCGTGTATAACTATTGCGAAAAAAACCGCCGAAGGTATAGCCGTACTCCATGGTAACCCGGTAATTCAGTAAAATATTAGTTATGAAACTACCCATTCCTCTTTTTATGGCCTTGTTGTTCCTAATGAGTTGTGGAGGCCGGAGCACCGAAATAGCAAAAGATTACGAGCACCTGCCGACGTATGCAGAACAGGGGATCAATGTTGTGGTGGAAATTCCGGCGGGAACCAACCATAAGATCGAATACGATAAGGAAAACAAAGTGTTTGTGGTGGATCAACGCAATGGCAAGGATCGCATCATCGATTTTTTGCCGTACCCCGGAAATTATGGGTTTATCCCCTCTACTTATATGGACCCCGCGCTTGGAGGCGATGGGGATGCACTGGATGTCCTGATTATTGGCGAATCTATGCCCCAAGGCACGGTAATGGCCGTGAAACCTATTGCTGCCTTGTTATTGATCGATGAAGGAGAAGAAGATACCAAGATCATAGCCGTGCCCGCCGACCCTCAACTGCGTGTGATGAATGCTGATAATTTTCAAGACTTCAGCATTACCTACGATGGCGCCAAGCATATCATTGAAACCTGGTTCTTGTATTACGACGGGCTGGGAACAGCTGAATCCAAAGGTTGGAAGGATGGCCAATACGCTATGAAGGAGATTGAAAAATGGGCCATGGGCAAAGAGGCCAATAAAGTGAAACAACCAAAATAATTGAACGGTTTTCAACCTTTACTACATTGGGCCTGTTATTTGGACTGTATAGCGGCTCACTTATGTCATAATACGGTAAAAACCAGGTCCATCACATGAAACCACCCTCAGTTGACTATTCTGAAAAATGCCCCCTCTATCAATCTATTCAATCTTTCTTTTCCCCTTCGGTTGCCGAAGATGTGATGCCGCCGCCTAAGGCATCGAGGGCTTCCGTGCCTCTTCAGGCCTTGTCTGTTCCGGGCGTTGAACTGGCTATTTACCATACTGCATCCCACCTTCCTGATCTGTGGGACGAACTGCTGCCTGAAAGCCAGCAGATAATGAGCCGGGCCTACCTTAGGGCACAGGAACAAGCCCCGGCGGAAGGTATGGAATATACCTATTTGCTGTTCTATAAAGACAAACAAGCTGTGGGCCTGGCTGCATGTCAACTGATGGAGTTCCGCACTCTTCGGCAGATACAATCTCTGCAGCAAACGCCTGAAGGAAATCTTAGAAGCCGGCTCTGGCATCTGATAAAACGGGCCTTCGCGAGCCGCCTCAACTTTAAACTGATCATTTGCGGGGCCACCCAATTTACCGGCCAGCATGCTTTTGTTTTTAATTCTGCCCGCCTTAGCCCAGATGGGGCAATGGCGCTGCTCGATGAAGGCCTTCAATGTTTAGCTCGTTCTCTGCAGGCAGAAGGATGGCGCGCCGATGGCATTCTGATCAAAGACCTGGAAAAGGAAAGCGGGCGCGCGCTCCATACCCTGGAGGAGCAAGGCTACGCCGCCTTCCCTTTTCAACCCAACATGGTCCTTCCATTGCGCCCGGATTGGAATACCTTCGACGATTACCTGGAGGCGATGGTGTCGAAATACCGGGTGAGGGCAAGGAGGGCCTTTAAAAAAGGAAAAGGGTTGGTTGCCAGAGAGATGGACGAGGAAAGCATGCGTCACCATCAGGACGAAATTTACAACCTTTACAACGAAATTGCCGGCAGGGCCGACTTTAATATGCTGAGCTTGCCGAAGGGCTATTTCCTTGCCCTCAAACAAGCGATGCCACGACAATTCAGGGTCTTTGGGTACTATCTGGAGGAAACGCTGGTTGGCTTTTGCTCTACCCTGAGCAACGGCCCTGAGCTGGAGGCCCACTTCATGGGCTTCAAGCCGCAACTGAACCTGAATCACCAGTTGTACCTCAATATGCTCTATGATATGATCCGAATCGCGTTGGAGGAAGAGCAGGTAGATAAGGTGGTTTTTTCCCGCACCGCTTTGGAAATAAAAAGTTCGGTAGGGGCAGAGCCTTTAGAAATGTATTGTTATGTACGTCATCTGAATCCCATTCTCAACTTTACGCTACCCGGGCTGGTGCGCTGGCTGGAGCCTAAGGAGGAGTGGCAGCAAAGGCATCCGTTTGGGGATTCGTGATTCGTGGCGAACCAGCGGAGTTCGGTATTCGGTATTCGGGAAGCCCTGTTGCGAACCTGCGAATTGCGAACCAGCGAACCAGCGATATTTGGGAAGCCCCGTGCGAACCAGCGAACTGCGAACCAGCGGCAAAAGCCTAGGCAAACCGCTTGCGCTTCAACCGGATGGTATACCCATCTTCTCCCTTATCAATATCGAGGTCAGCTTTGATGCGCTGGGCCCTCATAGCCAGGTTGGCCAGTCCCTGGCCGCTCTTTTTGCCATTGACTCTTTCCTTACGGGATGGTGCGCCATTGTCTTTAATGATCATACTAAATTCCTGTCCCTCATTTTTGAGGGTAATATTCACTTTGTTAGCGCCAGAGTGTTTAGCAATGTTGTTGATAGCCTCTTTGAAAATGAAGTAGAGATTTTGTCGCAGAGGGACCTGTATTTTCTTTTGGCGGTCCAGTTTGCTGATATGCATTTGGTAAACGATGTTCAAAGGTATCAGCATTTCATCTGCGTGTTCCCGCATGCGGTGCAGCAGGTCCTCCACTTTATCCTTACGGGAATCTATTGACCAGATCACATCGCTCATTTTGGACATGGCCTTGCGGCTTACGTCGCCGATCTGTTTGAGTCTTTCCTGGATCTTTTCTTCGGTGACCTGCATTTGAAGAACATCGGTCTGCATGGCGATGCCGGAGAGCAACCCACTCAGTTCATCATGGAGGTCGCTGGACAGTTTGGTGCGAATGCGCTCGACCTGAAGGCGTTGTTCCAGCCGGTTCTGGAAGATGACATATAATATGGCGGAGCCGGCAATAAGACAGAGGACAAAAAACCAGACGGTTTGGGTGAAGGCCGGTTTCATGCGTATGGGAATGGACAGTTCATCCGTACTCCAGTTGCCATTGGCGTCCGCACCTTTAATGTGAAGGGTATAGAGGCCAGGAGGCAGCTTATTCAGCCGGAGATTGGGGTTGCCGCCCTGATAGACCCATTGTTTGTCATAGCCTTCCAGCCAGGTTTTAAACTGATTACGGCGCGGGCTGGTAAAAGTGGGAAGCATGAAGTGGATGGTAAAATAGCTGTCGCTGGGATTAATAACGAGCTCTTCTATGCTCGAAAGGTGGCAATCCTGCACGATGGTGCTGTCCTGTTTGGCATTGTAGCGGGTAATCTTGGTGAGCACCGCCGGCGGGGTGGATTCATTGACCAGCAGGTCTTTACTGTAAAAGGCATTAATGCCATTGACGCCACCGAAATAATACCGGCCGTTTTGGTCCCGATAATAAGAAAACCGGTTGAATTCGTCGTGGGTCAGGCCATCCACAGAATAAAAATTGCGGAAGGATTCCCGTTCGGGTTCAAAGAAAGACAGGCCGTTGTATGTGCTGATCCAATAATTGCCGTTTCCGTCGGGAACGATGCCACAAACCGTATTGCTGGCCAGGCCGTTCTTGCGGCTGTAGTGATGGAATATGCCGGTTTGGGGTTCGAGGATATTCAAACCATTGGTCGTTCCTATCCATATCCGGCCCTGTTCATCTTCATGGAGAACGTATACCACGTCGCTGGCCAGGCCGTTCTTGCCTTTGCTGGCCCGGTAGGTCTGGGCCAGCCCCTTTTCCCGGTCGATGAGGTATAAGCCATTTTCCGATCCTATCCAGAGCTTACCATCGCTGGCCTCCATAATGAAACGGGGGGTCGCATTGCGCAGCGGGTTATTCCCTTCCTTATCTTGATAGGGCAGAAAATTCTCTACCTGAGGGTCGAATTGTAGCAGCATCCCCTTCGAGGTGGTTGGCTGGGTACACAGCCAGATAACCCCATTCCGGTCCATCGTCATAGCATTGAACTGGTAGGGGAATTCATAAGTTTTCAGGTTACAGGATTCGATATTGTATTTGTGCAGGCGGCCCCCCTCTGAGGAAGAGTTCTGGCAGGAATAAAACCAAAGATTCCCCTCTGCATCGAGTTCCAGCCCACCGGTACAGGATATATCGATCTCTTCGCCGGTTTTTGGGTCGATCAGCAGGAGCGTATCCAGAAAACCGGTCAACTGGTCGAGTTGGTAGAGATATTTGACCTCCCGCAGGAAATAAATGAACCGTTCACCATCGCCGACAATACCCCGCATAACGGGGCCGCGGCGGTCCTGGCTGAGATCTTCGGCCAGATAAGCATCTATTTTGGACTGCCGGTTCTGGACGATCTTCATGCCGGTATCGATACCCAGAAAGAGCGTCCGGAAAAAGTCCCGGCTGAAAACACTAACGATATAGCGGCTGGCGCTAAGCAGATAATCAAAGTTGGATAGTTGCCCATCGGGCCGGATACAGGTTAGCCCTTGCAGCGGAAAGACGTCACCGGCGCGGGCGGAACGGCTAACCAGGATGTTCCCTTTCTCGTCTTCCCAGATGGAGTTGAAATATCCTCCTTCTTCCAGCCCCGGGACGGATTCAAAGAGAAAGTCGTTGGGCCGGTACAGGAAGACGCCGGGTTGCCCCTGGAGAGAAAGCCATACCCGGCCCTGGCGATCGCAGTGCATGAAGTAGGCGGAGCCAGGATAACTCCCCAGAAAGTCTTTACAGATGAAGTCCTCGATACCAAAACGCTTGGCCAACTGCCCGGAACCCGAAATATGGCGAAGGCCCATCTCGCTGTCATTGAGCAGGAAATCCCCGTTCGGGAACTGAATAAGGTGGACTGCAACGCTGAGTTGCTGGTGCCGTTCCGGAATGCTGATGACCTGCCGGAATTGATTTTCACCGATATACTGGTAAATGTTGGAAGCGGTTTCACTAATGGAGAGGACCAGTATTTCTCCTTCGGAATTGACCTTGACCAACCGGGGAATCCCTTCGATGCCATACTCCGGCAACAGCTTGACCGTTGTCAGTTCCAGCGTTTCGGGGTCGAGGAGGTCAAAAAGGCCGTAAGTGGTGCGATACGTGATGACCAACCTCCCTTCCTTATCCAAATCCAGGCTCCGGATGTTGGAATCGGAAAGCTGGTGAAGGTTATCGGGGTGATTGTTGAAAACGATGAACTCGTAGCCGTCAAAGCGATTGAGGCCGTTCTGGGTGCTTATCCAGATGAGTCCCCGCCGGCTTTGAACTATATCCGTAACCATCCGGTCAGACAAGCCGTCATTCACCGAGTAATATTCTACTGGTAAGTCATTGGAATAGGACAACTGTGCCGCCATAGGTGTTGGCAGCAGAAGAAACCCCAGGAAGAAGCTACAGAAAAATATACATACCCTTCCTCCCCTCCTTATTCGAAGCGCTTTTAAATACCCCATGGGTCCAGATGCCACTTAAAAGTCGAAAAAATAAAGCTACCTGAAGGCAAGTTATTAAAAATCAGGGAGGAATTCAGGCTTATGGTTAAATTTCGCCGTCCAGTTTCTTA
>JAGQXQ010000485.1 GCA_020436535.1 Phaeodactylibacter sp. | reverse complement strand
TAGGCGAGTTCGGCGAAGTACCGCATAGTTTATATTATTGTCGACTCACCGGGCTGGCTGAGCTTTCCGGTGAGTCGACAATAATACAAAAAAACGCCCACGGAAAACTCCGCGGGCGCCCTTTTACTTTTTCAGTTGTGGAGAAGATCAGCCGATCACGGCATTGTCTTTGGCCAGATTGCTGGCATACATCCAGGCAGCGCCCGCCAGCATAAGGTCTTTCAACAGCATACTCGTGGACGTCTGGTCGCCGGCAGAAGCTCCTTTCAGGTGGATAAGGACAACGAACAGAAGCAGCATCACCCCGAGTAGGGTGGCGGCCAGTTTATCCAGTTTCCCGATGAGCATACTGACCGATGCGGCAATAAGCGCAGCGCCGGTGAGGTACACCAATGCCGAGCTGCCAAAAGCCATGCCGGACATTGCGTCGGCATTCATAAAGTGGAACAGGCCAAAAATGGCAAACGGGATTGCAAAAAGGTACTTACCAATGTTCAATACTGCATTCATAATTGGTGATTTTAGTTGGTTTTGTTATTTGTTTAAACATTGAATGTACATACAAGATAAACCTAAATTAAACATTTCATTATAATTGTTCGATTTTAGCAGATTATTTTTTGTAAAAAGCGTTTTTTGCCATAAAAACAGAGGTATTATTCGGAATATCTGGCAGGTAATTTGGTGAGGGAGGGGCTGTCCGGGGGAAATAACCCGTAACCCGCTAAGGCTTCATTCCTTCGGCTAGCAGTCCAAAACCCAGGGGCAGGCGGAACGCCGCAAAAAAAACCGCTTCCGGAAACACTCCGGAAGCGGTTTTCATTTTACGGCGAAAAAACTTACGCAGCACGCAATTGCTTGCTGATTTTGCTACGGTTGAGCTTTTCTTCCGCGTAGGCGCGGCTGATCTCAAAATGTTTGACATCGCGCGTGGAAGGCAGGTCGAACATAGCGTCGGTCATGATGGCCTCACAGATGCTGCGCAGGCCGCGGGCGCCGAGTTTGAAATCCAGCGCCTTTTCAGCTATAAATTCAATGGCATCCTGGGTGAATTCCAGCTTGATGCCTTCCAGTTCGAACAGTTTCTTATATTGCTTCACCAGGGCGTTACGGGGCTCGATGAGGATGCGCCGGAGCGCTTCCAGGTCGAGGGGTTCCAGATAGGCCAGCACCGGTAGGCGGCCAATCAGTTCCGGGATCAGGCCGTAGGCCTTCAGGTCCTGGTGGTTGATATACTGCAGCATATTATCCCGGTCGACCAGTTGGGCCTCTTCCGATTTGAAGCCGATCACCTGGGTGTTTACCCGGCGGGCGATCACTTTTTCAATGCCGTCGAAGGCGCCCCCACAGATGAAGAGGATATTGCTGGTATTGATCTTAACGAGTTTTTGCTCCGGGTGCTTCCGGCCTCCTTGCGGCGGGACGTTGACGTCGGTACCTTCCAGCATTTTCAACATGGCCTGTTGGACACCTTCGCCGGAAACATCGCGGGTAATGGAAGGGTTGTCGCTCTTCCGGGAGATCTTATCGATCTCATCGATGTAAACGATCCCTCTCTCGGCAGAGGCCACATCGTAGTCGCAAACCTGGAGTAAGCGGCTGAGGATGCTTTCCACATCTTCCCCTACGTAACCCGCTTCGGTAAAGACCGTAGCGTCAACAATAGAGAAGGGGACATTGAGGAATTTGGCGATCGTTTTGGCCAGCAGGGTCTTGCCGGTGCCGGTCTGTCCAACAAAGACGATGTTGGATTTTTCAATCTCGATCTCGTCGTGGCGTGGCTGTCGCAGGCGTTTGTAATGGTTGTAGACAGCCACCGAGAGGAACTTCTTAGCATCATCCTGGCCAATAACGTACTGATCGAGATGAGTTTTTATTTCCTTTGGGGTGATCTTGTCTGGAATCAGGAAATCCTTTTTCCCCTCTTCTTTACGCTTGCCGCCGTAGAGCTCTTCTTCGATGATCTCTCCTGCCTGTTCTACACAGACCTCACAAATATGGCCATCAATTCCTGCGATCAGGATGAGGGCTTCGGATTTGTCCCGGCCACAAAAAGAACAGCGATAACTTTGCTTACTGCGTCGCATCATAGGCTTTTTTCTGCTACTATAGTCGAAGGCCCGAACCTCTGTATTTAAGGGAGAAATCCGGGCCTTCGGCAATCTTTATTCTTCTTTCTTAGGATTGTTACGATCGAGGACTTCGTCGATCAGGCCATATTCTTTGGCCTGGGCGGCGGTCATCCAGTTGTCCCGGTCGCAGTCCTCTTCGATCTTTTCGAAGGGCTGTCCGGTATGAGCCGCCAGAATATCGTACAGTTGTTTCTGCATATCCTTGATCAGCTTGTAGGAAATCTCCATATCGGTTACCTGTCCCTGCATGCCTCCCAGTGGCTGGTGGATCATGACCCTGCTATGAAAGAGGCAGGTGCGCTTGCCTTTGGTCCCGGCGGTGAGCAGGACGGCGCCCATAGAAGCGGCCAGGCCGGTGCAGATGGTATTCACATCGGGTGCGACATACTGCATGGTGTCATAGATACCCAGGCCTGCGATCACAGAACCACCCGGGCTATTGATAAACATTTGCACATCGCGTTTGGGGTCGTCGGATTCCAGGAACAGCAATTGTGCCTGGATTACATTGGCCACGAAATCGTTGACTGGTACCCCCAAAAAGATAATGCGGTCCATCATCAAGCGGGAGAATACGTCCATTGGAAAGACGTTCTTGATCCGTTCGTCAATGATAGCAGTGGTAAAACCCTGGATATTGGGGGCAAAAGACGGGGTCGTTGAGTCAATGTATTTTTCGAGATGCATACTACCCATGCCAAGATGCTTGGTAGCATACTTCATAAATTCATTTTTGTGAAACATATGGTAATGCTTTTGAATGGTTAGGATTGGTCGTCCTTCATTAATTAATCATCAGTATAACAAATCGGCCGCAGGGCGGTTGAATGGGTTTCTATTTTTTATTCTTCTTCATCATCACCGGCGTTGCCCTGGGCGGCGGCGGCGGCCTCGCGGGCCTTAGCTACTTCTGCTTCAAATGCTTCCAGGCTGGCCTTTTTAATATCTATCTTTACTTCAGCCGCCAGTGCTTTGTACAATTTATCGGTAAGGACCTCACCGTAGGCCTGCTCGACCTGTTTCTCGTCCTCCATCAGGCGGGTGGCGGTGCTGTCGACGATGTGTTCCATTCCCGGCGCTACTCCGCCGAAGTAACTACGCACGCGGTTCTTGATAGTTTCAAGAACCTCCTCATTTTTCACTTCAATGCCGAACCTTCTGACAAGCTTGCTGCGGATCAGCGACCATTGCAGATTTTTGGCGAAAGCTTCGTACTCTTTTTCAATGACCTTATCGGAGAGCTCCTCATTGGTGGCTTTCATCCAACGCTTCAGGAACCCTTCGGGCAGTTCCATTTCATTGAGCTCCATTATTTTTTCCTGCATGTCCCGGAAAAGCAGTGCTTCGGACTGGTCGTTGTAGAATTTTTCTACCTGTTCGCGAATTTTGCCGCGGGCTTCCTCCTCACTGTTCACTTCTCCTTCACCAAAAAAATTATCAAAAAATTCCTGGTTGAGTTCAGCCGGCTCAATACGGCTTATTTCCTCGACCGTAACTTTATACACCTGCCCCACTTCCCGCTCATCCTCATCGCTGAGGTTGAGGAAATATTTGCGGACGTATTGCTCGTCCTTGTCTTCTTCCAGGCCGAAAAGGTTGAAAGTAAAGGTGTCTCCTTTTTTGCCGCCCAACAGTTGCTGCTTGGCCTCCTCATCGGAAATGGCGCTCACCAGCAGGCTGAATTCGGACTCTACGCCCTCCTCCTTTGGCTCTGCACCGTCCAGTTCTACCGCCAGCAGCTTGACCATATCGTTTTCCAGGATATCGTCTTCCACAAATTGGCGTTCCCCCAGTCGCTTGCGGGCGGCCTCCAATTCTTCATCGACCATTGCTTCCGTTACCTCGACCTCCATCTTTCCATAGGAATCTTCCGGGCCTGCGCCCTTTACCTCAAATTCGGGGGCCAGGCCCAGGTCGAATTTGAAAGTATAATCCTGGAGTTCTTTGAATTCGAAGTCGATAGGTTCCTGGTCTTCGGAAGGAAGGGGTTGGCCCAGGATCTTGACATCCTGATCGGTGAGATAGCCCGAAAGTTCTCTTTGGAGCGTATCGTTGATCACCTCTACAAGCACCGATTTGCCATACATCTTTTTCAGGATGCTAATGGGGGTTTTTCCTTTGCGGAAGCCCTTCATCGCTGCCTGCTTCCGGTATTTGCTGAGCTCAGAATGGAACTTAGGTTCGTAATCTTCTTTTTCGAGGGTTACCGTGAGGACGGCGTTTAAATTGTCAATATCTTCCCTGACAACTTTTGGCATGACGCTTTGCTTAATTTAGGTTATGAATGTCTCGCGGAGCGTGAAAACTGTATGCTTTCTTCCGGTGATTTAGACCGATGCAACTGGGAAAAGCAGAAGGGAAATCCCCTTATCTTTTCTCGTGAACAACTAGCTTCACCGGCAATTTGTTCTTATCAATACAAGCCAGGGGCCGGTTAAGTTTTTTTCTTTTTGGCTTGTTTCAAAAACTTCCTCGGCCCGGGCGGCCCATTTTTCAGCCCGGCAGCATATCATGGGCCTGCACCGTTTCTATAGAGGCCGGGCCTATTGGAGCCTTGAATCCTGGCATTTACCGCGTAGCATAGGGAGGAAGAGTAAATGCAAGGCTGCAACGCGCAGCCTGTAAATTGAATCAAGTGCAGATGGAGGTGCTTCCGGCCGAATCTACGTGTCGGCCCGCCTGGACTACTTTGCCAGGGTGGGATAAACATCCTCCGGGTGCCGAAGCCGCGGTTCCTCATACCTCCACCGGCTCAGAAATATCAAGTGCGGGTGGAGGGACTCGAACCCCCACGCCTTGCGGCACTAGATCCTAAGTCTAGCGCGTCTACCAATTTCGCCACACCCGCTGGTAGTAAAAGATGGATAAGAAAAACCTGTTTAGGTTGATCCGTTTCGCCACACTTTTGTTAATCATTGATTATCAGTGTGATTGAGTAAAAAAACAACCATCCCGCCCTGGCTTTTCCAAAGGCGGGACAAATATAGCATGTTTTTGGTGAAAAATGCCAGTAGAAAACCTAAAAAAACCTTTTCGGGAATTCTCAGGGGGCGAGGCCGTTCAAAATGTCAGTTATATGAAATGGACGGGCAAAAATATTCTAACAATTTAACGGCGGGAGGCCTTTTTTGTTAGATTTGTATAGTCCCAAATGTTAAGGTTAATTTATTGACAACCTGTTGCTTAAACATATTTACACAATTACCGTAAAATAAAGAGGAGCAGCTCTAAGAAAGGAGCCGTTTTCTCAACAGTAGGAATTATTATCATGGCTGAGGTATTAACGACAATTAACGAAGAAGAAAAGAGGCTGATACAAAATGCCTATCGGGACTTGCTGCGTTCGATCAAGTCGGACATGACGGAAGAGGATCGCATCAACATCCGGCAGGCCTATGAACTGGCGGTGAGGGCCCACAGCGAGCAGCGGCGAAAATCCGGTGAGCCCTATATCTTACACCCGATCGCGGTGGCGAAGATCTGCGCAGATGAGATCGGCCTGGGGCCTACTGCCATCATCAGTGCCTTACTGCACGATGTGGTGGAGGATACAGATGTGACGCTGGAAGATATCAGGAAGACATTCGGAGGGCGCATTGCCAAGATCGTAGACGGGTTAACCAAATTGGATAGCGCCTATAATGCAGAGAGCCCGCAGGCGGAGAACTTCCGGAAAGTGCTCAGTACACTCGTCGAAGACGTGCGGGTCGTCCTGATCAAAATGGCCGACCGCCTCCACAATATGCGTACGCTGGGCGCCATGCCGCGCCATAAGCAGCTGAAAATAGCTGCCGAAACCAGTTATGTTTATGCTCCCCTGGCTCATCGATTGGGTTTGCACAGCATCAAGACCGAATATCTCGATCTTTGTATGAAGATCACCGATCCGGAAAACTACCACGACATTGCGCGGAAACTGGCAGAAACCAAGCGGTCGAGAGAATCTTATATCCAGGAATTTATCAGCCCGCTCGAAGGGCGGCTGAATGAGATCGGAGCTACCTACCGGATCACCGGCAGGCCCAAGTCTATTTATTCTATCTGGAATAAGATCAAGAATAAAAAAGTGCCTTTCGAGGAAGTCTATGACCTCTTTGCCGTACGCATTATTCTGGATGTGCCGGTAGAAAAAGAAAAGCTGGTTTGCTGGCAGGCCTACTCCATTGTCACCGATGTGCATACGCCTATCCCCGAACGCCTCAAAGACTGGATCACTACCCCCAAATCCAACGGTTATGAATCCCTGCATACAACCGTTATCGGGCCCAAAGGGCGGTATGTGGAGGTACAGATCCGCTCTATCCGTATGGACGAGATCGCAGAACGGGGCTATGC
>JAGQXQ010000484.1:350-6448 GCA_020436535.1 Phaeodactylibacter sp. | reverse complement strand
GCCACGATTCCGATGAGCCAGCAGGCCAGGCTATCGGGTAGCAATACCTTCCTGGGCAACCCGGTAGATGTAGATTACAACTATGAAACCGGCGAGATTTTTGTAGCTGAACGCGCCAATGGCGGAGGTCGGGTTCTGGCTTTCAATTTCCCAAGCGGCAGTGGAAACCCCTCTCCCATCTACAATCAAACGTTTGCCGGAGCATCGGCAGTTCACCTCAACGTTTATAACGTATATTGAGTAATTGATTGATTCTTTCCAAAGAGAGCTGGCAGCCGCTTTCCAACTTACAGGGGTCGGCGAAGAATAACTTCCCCATTTGATACTGATCTTTTGCCGCTGCACCGCGTTGCTCATCACTTGCGTCCGTACGGATGCGCGTTCTTCGCGCCTTGTTCAGCGACAAAATCTCTAGCCTGAAACGGAGAACTTATTCTTCTCCGGTCCCTAAGAGAGGCAGCCAGCTCTCAATATATGGCCATAATCAGGTAAGGCATCAGGTGCCTGCTCAGAAGTCAAAGTGCCATTTCCCCCCATGTAAAAACCGTCTCAAAGCCCTTCACCCGAAAATACTGCCGGGTAACTTCAGCAGGTCTATCGCTCAGTGCCAGCACAAAGTCGCCACCCCAGGCCCCCAGTGACTTGACAGCGCCGGGAAAGCTGTGAAAATAGCGATCCTTCACTTTGGGCAGCTGTAAGGCTTCGCTTACGAGCTGTTCGTGAGCATCCATAATAGCGATGCCCTCCTGTGGCGTCCGGGCCCCCAGGAAGGCCATCGTCAGGCTGGATATTCTTTGGATGAGGCGGGGTGAGTCTTGAACTACCTGGCGGTAACGGGCGATCCCCTCGCGGCTGTCTTGTTTCTTACCCAGGTAGACAAAGCATATATTGTCGGCAAACGCGGGAGTGTAGGGGCATTCTACAAAATGCCTGCTGCCGTCACGGCGCTGAAAGAGGATGGGCTGCCGGGCATGGGCGCAGGCAATATCGTAACCCGAACCGCCGAAAGTATCCGCCAGGAGCTGGAAGGCATCTACCTCCGCCCAGTCGGCCAGGGCCGCTACCAGGGTGGAACTGCTGCCCAGGCCCCACTGCCGGGGAAAGCCCAGGCGGGTCTCAAAGCGGTACAGCGGCTTCCCCAGCCAGAAATCGGGCCGTTGCCGTTCAATGCCCTGCAAGAGGGATTCCAGCCGCCTCCCCACCAGTTCTTCCGTCCCGGACAGGTAAGCGCCCATGGCTGAGAAGCGCCCTTCAAACCAGGGCCGGCCCTGATGGTCCAGGCTAGCCCAGTGGTGGTGGCTCACATGGTGGCCTTCCGTTACCCTAAGTTGCTGCCCGAAGCGGACGGGCACGGCCAGCGCCAGGGCGCCGTCTAGCACAAAGTACTCGCCAGTAAGCAATAGCTTGCCGTTGGTATTGTATTTCTTTTCGATGAGCGTGTTTTTGGCAGGGAATTTAAAGAATTTCAGTAACTATTCGGTTGTTCGCCGTTCGCCGTCCACAATTTGCTGAAATCAATATCCGAAGCACTATAGTTCGCGCATTCCATCGATCGTCACACCGGAAAAATCAGCGATGAAGCGTTTAACATTAGGCAATCCTCCGAATTCCGACTTTTCATGCGTAGTGGTGAGAATGATGGTGGAGCTACCTGCCCGGCGGGCTGCTTCCGCACCGGTAGGACTGTCTTCAAAAATAAGGCAATCCTGAACCGGAACGCCGATGCCGGCGGCCGCTTTTTCGAAAATTTCCGGGTCCGGTTTTCCCTTTGTCACACTTTCGGCGTGCAACACGGCCTTGAAATAATGGCGGATACCCAGTTCATCGAGCACAAAATCAACATTCTCCGGCGGGGCTGCCGACCCAACTGCCAGAGGGATTCTGGCTTCGGCCAGTTCCTCCAGGAATTCAGGCAGGCCGTTCAGCAGCCTCAGTTCAGAGCGGAAGATTTTCCGGTACTCCGCTTCTTTTTCCTGAGAGATGTGCTTTCTTTCTGCCGGAGTAAACCGGTTGCCAAACAGGCGTTCCAGTATCTCCACATTGACGCCGTGGACCTTCTCCTTAATTTCTTCCAGGGGCATTTCCAGCCCGAGTGCCGCCAGTTTCCTTTGCCAGGCGCGATGGTGGGTCATCATGTTGTCAACCATCGTGCCATCCATATCGAAGATGATACCTTTCATAAGTTAAGCTATACTTCCTTTCTTTTCTCTGAAGAGTTTTAAAAACTCGCGCACTGCCGTGAACGAGACCACTTTATCCTTGAAGTGTTCTATGGCTTCGGCGGCCTCCCGCTCGCTGGCCTCCAAATGGTTGAGAATGTTCAGGAGGTGCATTTTCATGTGGCCCTTTTGTATGCCGGTAGTCACCAGGGACCGCAAGGCGGCGAAATTTTGCGCCAGGCCGGTGGCGGCAATGACCATCATCAGTTCTTCGGCGCCGGGCTCGCCCAGCAACTCCAGGGAGCGGCGGGCGATGGGGTGTAGGCGGGTCAGGCCGCCAATGGTGCCCAATGCCAGAGGCAGGTCCAGCCAGAATTTGAATTTTCCGTTTTCTATACTGCAGGAGCTGAGGCTACGGTACTGGCCATCACGGGCAGCATAGGTATGCCCACAGGCCTCGACGGCCCGAAAATCGTTGGCTGTAGCCAGCACTACGGCATCCACGCCATTAAAAATGCCTTTATTGTGGGTAGTGGCCCGGTGCGGGTCAATATGAGCAATGCGGACCGCCTTGGCAAATTTCTTTGCGAATGCATCGGGGCTCATTCCATCACAACCGGAGCCCAATGCATCGACGGGGCATTCTACCCAGGCGCGGACGACGCATTCCGGGGTATAGTTGGATAAAATGGCCATGATCACTTCCAACTGTTGTTCTTCTCCTTTGAAGGCAGGATGTTCCTGTACAAATATCTCCAGTGTGCTGCCAAATTCCTCCAGCACGGAGTTGATGAAGTTGGCGCCCATGGAGTCGCAGGTCTCGAAGCTCACCTTAAGTTGGTAGTAGTCTGGCTCCAAATGCGTCATATCCAGCAGCTCAATGTCGAGCACCCCCCCGCCGCGCTTTTCCATATTGATGGTGATGTGGGTGGCGTCCTGGCGCAGTCGTTTTTCCAATTCATCAAAATGCTGGAAAAGCTTGTCGCTGTCGCCCTTCCAGCTAAAATGTACCTGCCCGAGTTTTTTTGTAGCGATGACTTTCGCATGGAAACCGCCCCGGGGCAACCAGAATTTGGCGGCGCTGGAGGCCGCTGCCACTACGGAACTCTCTTCAATAACCATAGGTACGGCGTATAATTTACCGTTGACCATAAAATTGGGGGCTACTCCGAAGGGCAGATAGTAGTTGCTGATGGTATTCTCGCTGAAACCATCAAGAATGCGCTGTTGTTCTTCATCTTCGTGCCAAAAGCTCATCAATTCCCGGGTGACATTCTCCGGGTCCTTGAAGAAGTTTTCCACTACCCAGCGGACTTTTCCCACTTTTGAGAGCTTCGAAAAGCCTGAAACGGTTTTTTCCTGCATCTTTATTGTTTTACCTGAAGGAAGGCATTCGCCAGTTCCAGCCCCTGCACCTGAGCATCTACATAGTCATAGAGTGCTTCGTAGGCGCCGCGAGCATGCTTCAAAAAACCAGAGGCCTGGCCATAAACAGCCGCCACTTTGATCTTTTTGATGAGGTAGTACCCGTCGAGAAAGGTTTTTACCCCACCAGAGATGATGACATGCCGGCAGGCCACTTTGGATCCCAATTCCTCGAGGAGTAGGTTGTAAAAGCCGGTCATTTCAGTGGCGCTATGCCCTACATAAGCTAACTGTTCATAGATGGCGGCTTTGGTGGCGTCGCCACGTTGCATTTCCAGCCGGGCAAAATTGGTCCCTCCGTTGGCGGCAAAATCAATAGCCGCCAAAGGGAGCTGCATCAAGGCCTTGAGGCTCTCGAAGCCCATGCCCTGCCCTACCTCTTTAACGATCACGGGGATATCGACTTTCTCCATGAACGTCGTGATCGTTTGTATAGGGGGGCGCTTAAAATGATCGCCTTCGGGCTGCAGCCACTCCTGCATAGGGTTGACGTGGATGATTAGCCCGTCGGCCTGCAATTTATCAGTCAGTTCTTTGACTCTGTATAATTCCCCGCTGTCGATGAGTTCCTCGAGTTGGGCGATCCCCAGATTCGCGAACAGCGGAAGCCCGTCTCCAATAAGGCCCCGCACATCGAAATCCTTCAGGGTGTCGTCGCTGTAAAGCAGGGAACGACAGGACCCCAGCCCCATACCCATACCAAAATCCTTGCAGGCGCGTGCCAGGTTGTGGTTGATGGTGTGGGCCAGTTCCGTGCCTCCGGTCATGCTCGATACCCACATGGGCACGCGCATCGCTTTACCCAAAAAGAGGAAGCTCTTCAGGCTGTCCCGCCCGGGATGCCCCGAAAGCAGCGGCTCGTAAAAGAAACGCCCGTCGAGGGCCGCCTGGGCAACCTGTGATTGAAAGGCCAGCTCAATATGGTCTCGCTTTCTCGATTCAGCAGTCGGATCTTCTTTGCCTTTGGGAGACGTTGTTTCCACTATTGATTCTTTGCTCATAAATGTCATAAAATTAGGTGGTTTTCATCAGAAAAACAGGGAATATCGGCGATTAGTACCTGTGAATTGCTTTTTCACCATAACCAAAGGGGAACAATGGCGCAGAGAAATGGTTTAGAAGCCTTTGGAGTGTGGACGTTTCCAATTTTATCCGTCTCCTCGTTTGGGCACCAGAGTGTATGTTTGGCAGAATCTGAATTTGAACCGGGCCGGTATACACTTGCCCGGCTGAATAAATGAACGGCCGCTGTTAAAAACTTTTTTTTTCTACAGGAAACTTTTTTGAAAAAATGCCAGTTAGTGGTGATGTAAGTATTTCGATAAAGCACAATGCCTTTTAGCCCCTCTGTACAACCAATTGTAAAACAAGTCTTTACCACCTGATTAAGCGGTGGCAGTATTTCGATTTTGAAGCTTTGCCTTTTTTAAAATATTCCTATCTTTATGATCCTAATGACGGAATACACTAACACTCAAGAACGGTATGACAGGATCTTTGAGCAAGAGTTTTTGCCTCAAATAGATGCGCTATATACCTTTGCGTATCATTTAACCTACAATGAGGAAGACGCCAACGACCTCGTGCAGGAAACCTATTTGAAGGCATACCGGTTCATTGAAAATTACATGGAAGGCACCAATGCCAAGGCATGGCTCTTCAAAATACTGAAGAACGCTTTCATCAACCAGTATCGCAAGAAAAGCAAACAACCCACTCAGGTCGACTACGAAGAGATCGTCAATTATCACGACGAAGAGGATACCAGCTATTCAAGCTATATGGACCTGCGGGAAGAGATGTTCCAGGATATGATGGGCGATGAAGTGACCATCGCCATCAATTCACTGCCGGTAGATTTTCGTGTGGTGATCCTGCTTTGTGACATCGAAGGGTTTACTTACGAAGAAATATCAAAGATCATTGATATCCCTATCGGTACGGTGCGCTCCAGGCTGCACCGCGCCAGAAATATGCTGAAAGAAAGATTACAAGAATACGCCAAGTCCTTAGGCTATAAGGACAAGAGAAAATGATTCGTTAACTTCTGCCATTCGGCAGGGCTCAATCCCATGAAACTTGTCTGTTGCCAACGTACCCGAAGAAAGAGTATTGAATAAGTGAGCATCACTGTACCGTTTTCGGGACTGTCCGTGCATGGACACAGGATACAGGCAAGTTTCACTCGGTAAAAAGCAAACAGGTTGATATGACAATTTTGAAAGGACAACAAAGTGCGACGTTTTACCCCCGGTTCCATTGCTCCTGTGGGCAAACTCCGGCGGTATGGGCGTTTTGTCCCGGCCCTGTTTGCCCGCAACGAGTTCCAGGGCCCGGCAAATGGTAAAAAAACGTCAATAATGAGAGATCAAAACTATCAGGAGCTCGTGAGAAAGGTCACTATGTATCTGGATAACGAGTTAAACGAAAGTGCAGAGCGAGAGCTGTTGAGAGAGATAAAAGCTAACCCCGCCTACCTCAAAGTCCTTAGCCAGGAAAAATCCTTCCGCGAAT
>JAGQXQ010000484.1:0-250 GCA_020436535.1 Phaeodactylibacter sp. | reverse complement strand
CATTTTCACTTTGCTTTCATTTTTCGTCATTTTAACCTGCGGTTTCCCGCTTGACAGCCACCTCTATATGGTGAGCAAAAATTCTGCCCGAGCTTCAGGCACCGGAGTTGGGCTATTGCACTAATTTGAACTGCAGCGCAAGTGGAAAAAGGCCCGGAGCGCAAGAGAGCCCCGGGCCGTTCCGGCCATGTCGGTGTTGGGAATTGGATTTTCAGGAGGCCTTTATTTACTAAGTACTCTGTAAATTAAG
>JAGQXQ010000089.1:16106-30927 GCA_020436535.1 Phaeodactylibacter sp. | reverse complement strand
GATCGGCGATGTGAACCAGGGTTTTTCCGGCCTGCAGGAGAAATACGGCGAGGCCCGCGTCTTCGATACCGGCATCCGGGAATGGACCATCGCTGGTTACGCCATCGGAATGGCCATGCGCGGCCTGCGGCCCATCGCCGAGATACAGTACCTCGATTACCTGATCCACGCCCTTTCGCCCCTTTCCGATGACCTGGCTACCCTTCGTTACCGCACTAAAGGTACGCAGGCAGCCCCGGCCATCATCCGTACCCGCGGCCACCGCCTGGAAGGCATCTGGCATTCCGGTTCCCCGATGAGTGTATTGCTGGGCTCTCTGCGGGGGCTGCATCTACTGGTACCTCGCAATATGGTGCAGGCCGCCGGTATGTACAACACCTTGCTTCAGTCGGATGACCCGGCCCTGCTCATCGAATGTCTCAACGGCTACAGGTTGAAGGAACGGTTGCCGGATAACATCGGGGAGTATACCGTCCCTCTCGGCATGCCAGAGGTACTACAACCAGGAAATGACCTTACCCTGGTAACCTATGGTTCCTGCGTACGCGTCGCTCAACAGGCTATTGGTTTGTTGGAACAAGATGGCATTTCGGTAGAACTCATCGATGTGCAAACCCTCCTGCCTTTCGACCTCGAGCACCGCATCGCCGCCTCTCTGAAAAAGACCAACCGAATAATCTTTCTGGATGAGGATGTGCCCGGCGGCGCTTCCGCCTATATGATGCAGCAGGTGCTGGATGTACAGGGCGGCTACCGCTGGCTCGACTCCCCGCCGGTGGCCATCAGCGCCCAGCCGCATCGCCCGCCTTACGGTACCGATGGCGACTACTTCTCCAAACCGAATGCGGAGGATGTTTACGAAAAGGTTTTTGAGATGGTACGGGAGGCCGAGCCGGGGCGGTGGGGGTAGAATAGGCTATCGTTCTGGCGGGTAGCCTTTAGATACAGAAAATTGAACTCTTCCTGGAATTTTATGAAATTCATTGAGCCCGAAAATTTCACAATATTCACACCCCTTCTACAGGCGGAAATCGCCACCTTTCCCCAAAAACCACATTATGAAAGGACAAGCCACCGTTTTACTCCTATCCCTACTCCTCACCAGCGCCCTGCTCCATGGCCAGGTACTGCAATCGCTGGAAGATACCCTGCAGAAAAAGTTGGAGGCCATCGTCAAAACCAATTCCCTGCCTGGCGCCACCGCCGCCATCGTTTTACCTGATGGGCAATTGATCAGCCTGGCGGCGGGTTACGCCGACCGGGAGGCTGATGTCAGTATGAAACCGGGAGATCAAATGTTCACGGGTAGTGTCGGCAAAACTTTTGTTGCAGTACTTGTGCTGAAGCAGGTAGAAACCGGGCACTTGCGGCTCGATGAAAAGCTGGCGGCCTATTTCGGAGAGGAAAGCTGGTACCGGCAATTGCCCAATTTCTCCGAAATAACAGTGCGCATGCTGCTACAGCACACCAGCGGCCTGCCCCGTTATGTGTTTCAGCCGGCTTTTATAGAGGCCTTGAAAGAGCAGCCGGACAGAAGCTGGAGGCCGGAGGAACTACTGGGGTTTGTTGCCAATATGGAGCCCCAGCATCCCGCCGGCAAAGGCTGGGCATATTCCGACACCAACTACCTGCTACTGGGCATGCTGCTGGAAAAGATCAGCGGCAAGGCCTACTATGCGCTGCTACAGGAACAGATCCTCGGCCCACTGGGCCTGCAGCACACCTTCCCTTCCGATAAACCGGATCTGCCAGGCCTGACTCAGGGGTACATCGGCAGCAATAACATTCTGGGCTTTCCCCGGAACAAGACCGTAGAAAACGGCCGCTACGCTATCAACCCACAGTTTGAATGGACGGGCGGCGGCCTGGTGACCAATGCGGAAGATCTGGCGAAGTGGATGTTCAGCCTGCAAAAAGGACAGGTACTCGGTCACCGAATGCTACAGGAAATGAGGCTGCCCGTCTCCTTTCGCTCCGGCCGGCCGGCAGAGAGCGGCTATGGCTTGGGCTGTTTTGTCTGGCAGGTAGGCGAGGGGCTGCACTACGGCCATGAGGGCCTGATGCCGGGGCACGTTACTTCCGTGGAATACGCCGCCGATGAAGGCCTGGCCATCTCCATACAGGCCAATACTGATGAAGGGTTCACCAGTAAACTCCATGGATATATCCTCGAACTAAAAACTATTGTAAAAGAACATCTGGATGCTTTAGAACGAGCAGCCATCCTGGACAACTTCCACCGGCAGGAAGCTTGCTGGAACCAGGGAGATATCGATTGTTATATGAAAGCCTATCACCCTTCCGACAGCATCCGGACGGTCTCCCGACAGGGCGTCACCTTCGGCTACGAGGCGATCCGGCAGCAGTACGAGGCCAACTGGCCGCCGGAGCGCATGGGCCAGCTCCACTTCGACCAGATGCTGTTGGAACGGATCTCAGATGACGCCTACTCCGTCATCGGGCGGTTCAACCTGAAGTTTCCGGAGGGGGAAGAGCTCACCCGGGGCTGGTTCTCCGTACTGATGAAACACATCGGTGGAGAATGGTATATGGTGAGTGACCATTCGGGTTAGCCGGGTAACCTATTCTGCTCGTCCGGAAAAACGACCTTAGGCTGGAAGGACTTAGCCTCCTCGTAGTCCATCCAGGCATAGGAGATAATGATGATCACATCTCCCACCTGGGCACGGCGGGCGGCGGCGCCGTTGAGGCAGATCACACCGGAATCCCGTTCTCCGGTGATGACGTAGGTTTCCAGGCGTTCTCCGTTATTGTTGTTCACGATCTGCACCTTTTCGCCGTCGATCAGGCCGGCGGCTTCCATGAGCTTTTCATCGATGGTGATGCTACCCACGTAGTTGAGGTCGGCCTGGGTCACCCGGACGCGGTGTATCTTGGATTTAAACCGTTGTATCATCATGGCTTAAAAAATATACTATTCTGTTTTTGGATAAAATCAGCGCGATTTTCGTCAATTTTTTGACAATATCCCAATGGGAACAAAATTAAGTTACGGAAGGTTTTGAGGCCCGGGAGGGGGTGAAAATGGATTGGCGCGAATGTTGTAAACAGAATTGAATGCTGCCCATCCTTTGGAAAGGTCCTACAGGGACGGCGAGGAGATGGAGGGAACGAGGCTGTCCATTTTTATTAAGCAGTGAAGGCAGCATGAGCTAAGTTTAGGCGTCCCTTTCATTTCCGGATAGCATTTAGGTGTTGCTTGTGTGCGATAATAACAGAGGGTATCTCAAAGCTGTTTTGTGTAAGGAGAGCCGGATTTCAATAGAAATAACGCTAAGCCTGCCCACCTACTTGAGGATCATGTTATCAATCAGGCGGACGCCGCCCACCCAAATGGCGGCGCAGGCGACGATGGAAGTAGGGCTTTCGTAGTCGGAGACAGGCTGCAGGGCCTGGCCGTCCACCAACTGGAAGTACTCTGGTTCCAGCCCAGGCTGTTGCAGTGCTTGCAAGGCCTTCTGTTCCACTTCCCGAGGGGGATGCTTGCCCATCCATTTCTCTACTTGTTGCAACGTTTGATAGAGGGCAGCGGCTTGTTCCCGCTGCTCAGGGCTGAGGCGCTCGTTGCGGGAGCTCATGGCCAGGCCATTTTTTTCGCGCACAATGGGGCACACCACTACTTCTGTAGGCAGCGAAAGGGCCTGGGCCATATGCCGCACAATAAGATACTGTTGATAATCCTTTTGCCCCATGAAGAGCTTATCGGGCTCAACGATGTCGAGCAGGCGTTTGACCACCTGGGCTACGCCGTCGAAATGGCCGGGCCGGAACTTCCCCTCCATCGGTTTGGACAGTGCTCCGAAATCCAACGCTACGCTGGTGTCTAGCCCCTGGGGATAGACCTCTTCGGGCGAAGGCATGAAAACGGCGTGGCAACCTGCCTTGTAGAGCATCGCCAGGTCTTGGGCGGGCGCGCGGGGGTACTTTTCCAGATCGGCCGCTTCGTTAAACTGCGTGGGGTTGACAAAAATGCTGCCTACCGTACATTGCGTGGAGGCCAGGGACTGTTCGATGAGGGAAAGGTGGCCCTTATGCAGGGCGCCCATGGTAGGAACAAAGCCAATGGCCCGGTTTTTGCTCCGGTAGGATTCCAGAAACTGCCTGAGGCCGCTGATTTTTTTAAAGAGATACATGGATAATTATGCCACTTTAAAGGCTGGTTTCACAAGCTTTTTAGCCTTCTGTCAGATGTTTTGAAAACCAACGTGCTAATATAGGCGTTTTTGTTAACAGAGTATTAAGTTGGGCCTAAATACGAGAAAATCAGCGATTTTTTGCTAAATTTGCAGTCTTGTTCCTTGAACCTTTGGAGAAATAGTTTTTCCTTAAACATTTTTTGTCTATGAGTAAAAAGAAAGTGCTGATCGTAACGCAGGAAATGCATCCTTATACCGCACTCTCCGAAATATCCAACATAGCACGAAAGCTTCCACAACATATTCAGGAAAACGGCATGGAAATTCGCGTGCTCATGCCCCGTTTCGGTACGATCAATGAGCGCAGGCACCGCCTGCATGAAGTCGTTCGATTGTCTGGCATGAATATTATCGTTGATGACGATGACTTTCCGTTGATTATCAAAGTCGCTTCGCTGCCGGAAGCTCGTATGCAGGTATATTTTCTTGACAATGAAGACTTTTTCAAGCGCAAGCGCGTCTTCACCGATGACCAGGGGGAACCCTTCGATGACAACCCCGACCGCATGGTGTTTTTCTGCAAGGGCGTTATTGAAACTGTGAAAAAGTTTGGCTGGCCGCCGGACATTATTCACTGTCACGGTTGGATGACCAGCCTGATTCCGCTTTACCTGAAGACGGCATACAAGAATGAGCCCCTGTTCCAGAACTCAAAGGTGGTCTATTCTGTCTATGACAACGCGCTGGATAAATCCTTTAGCGATAAATTCATTGCCAAAGCTTCGATCAACAACCTCAACGAGGAGGACCTCAAGGCGTACCAAAATGGTAGCGGCATTACGCTGCACAAAGGAGCCATTTCCTATGCCGACGCCCTGGTGATCGGAAGTGAAAAGGTCGGTGAAGCCGTTTCTAAAGTGCTTAGCGGCCTCGACAAACCCGTGATGGGCTATCTGAGTGATGAAGAAAACCTGGATGCTTACCTCGAGTTCTACAATTCCCTTACTACTGAAGAAGTAGAAGAGGGTAAATAATTGACAACCGTACATGCTGCCGGCATACTAAAGCTGCTTGCCGGTTTTGCCTTGCCATGCTTGTTGAACCTTTTATCAACAGGTGCGGCAAGGCATTCTCCCCTAGCCATTAGTTTAGAAAGCGAAATTTCACCTGCCGGGTAATACCACCGGGCGCAAGTGCGTCTCTATGCAGGGCTGTTTGGTTCCTCTGGGAATTAGACCAGGCAGTACTCAATACTAACTAATGGCAAAATTTAAAAAACTTTATGAGACTAACTTCTTTTGTCTATGCTGTGGCTCTTACCGTGTCCGTCGTCTCCTGCTCTGACCCTACCCTGGTAGGTGGCAGCTTACTGGAAGATGATAAAGCCAATGTAGGTTTCTCGGATACGCTATCGATTGTAGCCACTTCTATCACCAATGATTCGATAAGAACCTATACTCCGTTCACTTCCAGCCAATTGGCAACTTACCTCCTGGGCAATCTCAACGATCCGGTTTTCGGCCGCTCGACTTCCACTATCTACGCTCAGGTTTACCCGGAAAGCAACAATCCGCGATTCAGTGACAGCACCATGGTCGACTCTATCGTATTGGTATTGCCCTACGATATTGACAACTTCTATGCCAAGGTGGCCGGAGAAACATTTGACATCGAGGTATTTCAGCTTGCGGAAGCTCTTCTGGAGGACAACGAATACTACTCGAATCAGGAGGCGATGGTTGAGCCCATGTCTATCGGCAACGCCCAGGCTATGGTCAGTACGGACAGCCTCGAATTTATCGATTATGAGGGAACCGACACCGTTATGGTGAAATTCCCTCACTACCGGATTGCCCTGGATGGCGCCATCGCGGATCTTCTGGTTGGCCTGGATTCGACTATTTATAGTAGTGACAGCCTCTTCCTGGATGCTTTTAAAGGCCTTCAGTTGAAATCTGCGGCCGATGATATGGGAATGCTTAGCTTTGACCTCCTTTCTCCAGACGCAGGTATTTACCTTTACTATCGCGATTCCATTAACGGCAAACCCAGGCGTTTCCTCTATGATTTTGATATTCAGCCTACCGTTCGGTTTACCAATTACAAGCACGACTACGCCGGCGCGCCGGTGGCTCAGTTCCTGAACAAGCCGGAGTTGGGGGATAGTCTTATTTTTGTTCAGGGGATGGCCGGGCTGGAAACCAAACTGGAAATCCCCAATGTGACCGACCTGCAGGGCCTGGTCGTCAACAAGGCTGAACTGGAGTTTTATGTTGCCAATATTGAAGGCGACGAAAACGACTTTGCCCCCATTACCCAGTTGATACTCACGGCTCCCAATAGTGATGGCACATTGGTAGCTATTGAAGATATAGAGATCATTCTTTCGCAACGCCGGAGCCTGGAAGATCTTTTCGGAGGGACGCCATTGCTGGATCCAGACGGAGGCCCCACCGTTTACAAAATGAACATATCGGCCCACTTACAGGAAGTCATCGATGGCAGCAGGTCGAATACCTTTTACATCACGCCCTACCGAAAAGCGGAAACGGCTTCCCGCTCCGTTTTGTATGGCGCTAAACACCCCCAGTACGGTATTAAACTGAAACTGGCATTTACCAGGCTGTAAGCATTTACCGGTGCAGTTAGTCCGAATTTACCGATTATCTAATAAAAACCTTAAGGTTTGATTTACAGGGCACTAGATGACTGCGTTTATTTTTGCCGCTGGGAGTAGCGGCACGAGGCCCTGAAATCTTCAAATATTGAATAAATATGTGTGGTATCGTTGCTTACATTGGCCCCCAGCAGGCTTACCCCATTTTGATAAAAGGCTTGAAGCGCCTGGAGTACCGTGGGTATGACAGTGCCGGAATAGCTATCTTTAATGGAAGCGTCAACGTTTTCAAAAAAAAGGGAAAAGTACAGGAATTGGAGGCGTACGCCCGGGAAGCCTCCAAAGAGAGTACGATCGGTATCGGCCATACCCGCTGGGCTACGCACGGAGCACCGGACGATATCAACGCTCACCCCCACCGTTCGGGCAATGGCAGGCTTGCGCTGGTGCACAATGGTATCATCGAGAATTATGCTCTGCTCAAGGCCGCCCTCGAAAAAGAAGGGCACACTTTTAAGAGTGAAACGGATACCGAGGTGCTGGTTCACCTCATCGAAGAGTTACAAAAGCGGGATAACCTGCCGATTGAAGAAGCTGTTCGCATCGCCCTGACCAGGGTGGTTGGCGCTTATGCCATTGTCGTTATGGACAGTAAGGACCCCGATAAACTGGTTGCGGCCCGCAAGGCCAGCCCGTTGGTCATTGGCGTTGGTGAAGACGAATTTTTCCTGGCTTCCGACGCCACTCCTATTATCGAGCATACCAGAACGGTGGTCTACCTCAATGATGAAGAAATTGCCGTGGTCCGCCGTTCGGGGGACATGCAGATCAAGACCATTGATAACGAAGTACAGGCCCCCTTTATTCACGAGCTCGACATGAAGATCGAGATGCTGGAAAAAGGAGGCTTCGACTTTTTTATGCTCAAGGAAATCTACGAGCAACCTGCTACCATTGCCGACTGCATGCGCGGGCGGGTCAATGCCGCAGAGGGCCTCATTCGCCTGGGTGGCATGGAAGACCACATCAACCGTATCGCACAGGCTAAGCGCTTTATCATAGCGGCCTGTGGCACCTCCTGGCATTCCGGCCTCATTGGTGAATACCTTTTTGAGGACCTGGCGCGCATCCCCGTTGAAGTGGAGTATGCTTCCGAATTGCGTTACCGCAACCCTATCATTACAGAAGACGATGTGGTGATCGCCATCTCCCAGTCCGGGGAAACAGCCGATACGTTAGCGGCCCTCGAACTGGCCAAAGAGAAGGGGGCCATGATCTACGGCATCGTCAATTCCGTTGGCTCTTCTATTGCCCGGATCACTGATGCCGGCTCCTATATCCACGCCGGCCCGGAGATCGGCGTGGCCTCTACCAAAGCCTTTACCGGACAGGTAACTCTGCTGACCATGATGGCGCTTATCCTGGCCGAAAAAAGAGGCACTATTTCCAAATCTTATTTCCGTCAATTGGCCAGCGAGCTGGCCATCATTCCAAAGAAAGTACAAAAGGTGCTGGAATACGACGAACAGATTAAGTATATTGCAAGCGAAATAAAAGACAAACCCAACGCCCTTTACCTCGGAAGAGGATACAACTTCCCGGTCGCACTGGAAGGTGCTCTTAAACTCAAAGAAATTTCCTATATCCATGCTGAGGGTTATCCGGCCGCAGAAATGAAACACGGCCCGATTGCTCTGATTGATGAGGAGATGCCGGTGATCGTCATTGCCACTAATAAAAGTGCTTACGACAAGATCGCCAGCAACATCCAGGAAGTCAAAGCCCGCAAGGGTATGGTAATCGCCGTTGTCACCGAAGGGGACAAGGTGATCAGCAAAATGGCTGATTATACAATTGAAATCCCGGATACGGAAGAACCGCTCACGCCGCTGCTCTCGGTTATCCCACTCCAGCTACTGTCTTACCATATTGCCGTAATGCGGGGCTGTAATGTCGATCAACCAAGAAACCTTGCTAAATCTGTAACCGTAGAATAAATAAAACTAAGCAAACTAAATATATGAGTTATCTTATAACTGATGGGATGGAATATAATTCCGCCAGGGAAGACCTGATCATCCCGGAATACGGACGCAATGTCCAAAAAATGATCAACCACGCCAAGACGATAGAAGACCCGGCTTACCGCCAGAAGTTCATCGAAGCTATTGTTGACCTCATGCAGCAAATGCACCCGCAAAGCCGCAATATTGACGACTACCGCGACCGGTTGTGGAAGCACGTCTTCCGCATCGCCAAATACGAGCTGGATGTTACCCCTCCCAATGGTAAGAAGCCACGGCCGGAAGACAGCAAAAAACGCCCCGAGAGGGTCGCCTATCCGGTAATGGAGGCCAAATATCGCCATTATGGCCACAATGTACAGCAACTTATCAAAAAGGCGCTGTCTATGCCTGAAGGGCCCAAGCGCGATGGGTTTGTGGCGGTTATCGGTTCTTATATGAAACTGGCCTACCGCACCTGGAATAAGGAGCACTACGTGAGTGACGATGTCATCAAGGGAGACCTGGAAACTCTTTCCAATGGACAATTGTCTTTGGATGACAATACGTCTATCGACAACCTCTCCAGTTCCAACCGCCGCCGCAAACGGCCGGACTCTCCCAGGGATAGAGATGGAAGGAACAGAGATAGAGACCGGGATTCCGGAGGAGGCAGAAACAACGATAAGCCCCGCCGTAGTTATCGCAGGAAGAAGTAGGCGATATTATTATGTCCTTAGACGCATTCGAAGTTATCGGTGGCATGCCGCTAAAGGGAGCGATCACTCCCCAGGGCGCCAAAAATGAAGCTCTGCAGGTGATCTGCGCTACTTTGCTCACCGGCGAGAAAGTCACCATTTCCAATATTCCGGATATTCGGGATGTCAACCTGTTGATCAGCTTGCTGCAAGGGTTGGGGGTATCCGTCGAGCCGCTGGCGGAGAAAACATACTGTTTTCAAGCCGATGCCGTTAACCTGGATTACTTTACATCCGGGGAATTCCGGCAGAATTCCGGGCGCATCCGTGGCTCAGTGATGCTCATCGCCCCTCTGCTGGCGCGCTTCGGAAAGGCGATCCTCCCCAAACCGGGTGGAGACAAGATCGGCCGCCGCCGCCTCGACACCCATTTCCTGGGGTTGGAAATGCTCGGAGCCACTTTTACCATTAGTAGCGACCATAGCCAGTACGACGTAGCAGCGCCTCATCTGAAGGGCGCCAACATCCTGATGGATGAAATCTCGGTTACCGGAACAGCCAATGTAGTGATGGCGGCCGTTTTGGCGGAAGGCACTACCCAGGTCTATAACGCCGCCTGCGAGCCCTATGTCCAGCAATTGTGCCGCATGCTCAACCGCATGGGTGCGAACATCTCCGGCATCGGCTCTAACCTGCTCATTATTGAAGGCGTCAAACAATTGGGAGGCACCGAACACCGACTGCTGCCCGATATGATCGAAGTGGGCAGTTTCATCGGCCTGGCAGCAATGACCCAGTCTGAGATCACCATCAAAGATGCTATGGTAGAAGAACTTGGCATCATTCCACGGGTCTTCGAACGCATGGGAATTCAAATGGAATTCAAAGGGAATGATATTTTCATTCCCCGGCAGGAAGAATACGAAATACAAACCTTCATCGACGGTTCCATCATGACCATTTACGATGCCCCCTGGCCGGGTTTTACTCCTGACCTGATGAGCATCGTACTGGTGGTGGCCACTCAGGCCAAGGGCAGTGTGCTCGTCCACCAAAAAATGTTTGAAAGCCGTCTCTTCTTCGTCGACAAGCTGATTGATATGGGCGCGCAGATCATTCTTTGCGACCCTCACCGGGCCACCGTCATTGGACTGGGCCGCCGCCACCAATTGCGCGGCATCGAAATGAGCTCGCCGGACATCCGCGCCGGCGTTGCCCTGCTCATTGCCGCACTTTCCGCCAAAGGGACAAGCATCATCCACAATATACACCAGATCGACCGGGGCTATGAGGCTATCGATGAGCGCCTGCGGGCGCTGGGCGCAAAGGTCCGAAGAGTGGAAGGGTGAAAAATATTCTATATATCCACTTCCGGCCCGTCTTCCCCGTACTTTTCGATATCCTGGTCGCCATAATCCAGCCCTTCTAGTTGTTCGACTACTTCATCCTCTGAAACGACTTTGGTGATGGAGAAAATGGACCTTGTCCGCGGCCCCTGGGGCAGGGCGGGGCTAAAGCTGCCGGTGACGCCTTTGATTACCTCTTCCCAGTCAAAAGCCTCTTCGGGTAGATCCCATTTGCCGGAGCTTCGGAAGTTGGCGTGGCAGCAGATGCCCCGGAAGGCCTTGGCCTCACTATGGCTGGCAAAGGTTTTTTCTCGCTTGCCTTTGGGTAGAAAATTGGGCTCGATCCCCAACGTTTTCGTCAGATATCGGAGCAGGATGATAACGCTTTCGTATTGATGAGGCGTGATCCTGGCAAAATACCGGGCCCCGCGGAAAGGCTCGCTGAGCTTGACATAAGCCTCGGTTTGATCCAACGTACAGAACCAGTGGCCGTGATCCCAGCTTACCAGGTTACCGGCTCCATCTTCCTTCAGCGGCCCCCAGTTGGAGATCTCTATACCTACGGAGCTGGAACTCATCGATGTATTGCCACCCATAGCGCCTTTCCCCAAATGGTAGGACCAGGCTTTGACCGAATCGAACAGCTTGTAAATAGCGCCATCGCGGCCGACCAGGAAGGCGGTTGAAACCTCTCTGTCTTTTTTCGTTAAGGCTCCAAAATCACCAAAGATCTGCCCTGCTGTGAAGTGCAGGGCCACTTTATCCTTGCGGCTATTATTGCGGTGGCCTTCCGGAAAGTAATAGCTGGCGTCACCGTCCTTTTTGGTGGCCTGCAGGAATTCCAGTTTGAAGTCATCACCTGGAATTTCATGTGCCAGTGATTCAAACTTGAATGTGTTACTGAGGTGGTCCTGAATGGCAACAGAATTCCTGTCGGAGACAGGAAATAGTTTTTCGTACTCACTCTGCCCTCTCCGGCGGCCTACCGCCGATGCGCTGGCCGGCACGGAATCAGCCTTTTTCCATTCATCTCCCAGCAAAGGGGTATATTTCTCCAGTAACCGTTTGGCGAGCTCGGCGTTCACCTTTTCCCCGTCGGAAGAAAGGCCCTCTTGTTCGGCCAGTGCCGCGACGGCAGCAGTGGTCGACCCACCATAGTCGCCATCGGCGCCAAACCGTTCCCATTGGAGTTGCACGCCGAACCCCAGGGCATGGAGCAGTTGCTGCAAAGCGGTGATCGCACTTTTGTCGGAAGAACCGCGCGCCATCACTCTTTCCAAATTGCCTTTATCCAGAGCAGCTTGTAATTCGCGCAAACCCTCCACCATTTCGTGTTTGTGGAGGATGGCTTCAGCAAGTTCAGTGTTCACTACTTCGCCATTGGCTGCTACGCCATTCTTTTCGGCAAATGCCTTCACGGCAGCCGTCGTTGCCCCCCCATAGTCGCCATCCGCGCCGAAGTCCCGCCAGCGTAATTCTTTTCCAAAGCCCAATTCAAAAAGGGATTGCTGCAACGCCTTGACCGCTTGTTTATTGGAGGATTTCTTTTTCAGCACATCCGCTACTCGGTTTTGCTCGATCAGGGCCTTTAAGGTCGATATCATAATATGATTTTTTTCCGGCTCGCTGTGTTGGGGGCCAACAAGGAAAATTATGGTAACACATTAAGCCTGTTTATTTGAAGGATTCTTTGCTTCTAAGATATAGATTTTATTTTGCCTTGTTAAAGTAAAGTGTGATCAATCACCTTTACCGCTATCCAATCACTCCCGTTCTACCGTTACCTTCATGGTCACCGCGCACCAATCCTCGGAAACAGCGCCCGGATTGAAATCGAAGTCTACGCCACGGTCGCCGGCCAGTTCGGGTTGGGCAAACTGGTGGTAATCGAGCTCCTCGGTAGTGGCCAGCAACTTGAACCAGCGGGTGACAGACTGCTCGTCAGGGTCGGGCCCCCAGCCGAAGAAGGACTGCCGCAGGTCGGCGGAAGCCCCGGCGTTCAGTTCACTTGATCGCATGACGGCCTCCTCATCGTTGAGGAAGGTAACGCCACATTTAGGGCTGAGGTCGAAAAGATAAAAGTACAGGTCCTGTCCCGCCTCCTTCAGTGTAACCCGAAACTTGAAGGCTAATTTGCTGTTGTCGAACAAGCGTTCTTCATTAACCGGAATGGCCACTTCGCTGCCCTGATGGAAGGCCATATTCGGGAAGCTTTGCCGGTCGGCCACCGCCAGCTCAAACTCAAACAGGTTGCGGATTTCACTGGCCGGATTATCGAGTGCGATCAATCGCTTCCAGCGCACGATGCTATCCAGGTGAGCCTGAACGGCCTTGATGCGCTCGGCCATGCTTCCGGTGGCAACCGGCACATCGATAAAGTGGTTTCCACTCACTGCATCGCGAAGGATGAAGCCTCCTGCTGTGGTAGCTTCCACCTCCAGTGCAGGCTTTTCCTCTTCTTCCTCACCGGTAGATAGCATTATATTTAGCGTCTCGTCCCATGCATCTCGCAGAGCTTGAACGGCTTCTTCATTGCCGTGTAATTTGACATATTCGGGCAGGGCGGGCAGGAAGAGGATTTCAGCTACATACTCGCCTTCAGGATTGAGTTTGCCTTCTTCGAGCAACCGTACCTTACTATGTTGAGCCCCGGCCTTATCCACATAACCATTGCAGGCCAGAGCTCCCGTATTGGCATCCATGATCCGAATCCTGGTGGCCTCCCGGGCGCGGAGCGGCAGCCCGTGGATGGCGCCACAGCGTACGAACCAATTACCATCCTGGTGGAACACTTCATAACTGCCGGGTTGGCCCAGCGGCCAACCTTCCAGGAAACAGGTGTAAGGGTCAAAGCCGCCGATGGTGCCGAACTGAGGGTTCTGATTGTCCCGAATGCTGCGGGCGCGGGCGCGGGTTTTGGTAAAAAGGGTGGCGTAGTGCAGGTTGCGGCCATCCGCTTCGGCATCATTCAGTGCCTTGACGAGACTGGTGGTAAAAACGCCGCCTTCCGGCAGGTCGCCGGCCAGTTGCACGCTTTCGCAGGCGGAGAAGACGACGTGGGGGGCGACGGGTACTTCCAGGCTGCTCTGCCGGGCGTAAAAACCGTCGATATAGGATTCGAGCAGGCGGATGCCGCCGGGTTCAAGGGCGGCCTCGCCGCGAGTTTTCGCCGGATCGGGGTCGAAATGGCGAGTTCGAAATCCTGCCGGTTCGTCCGTATCGCGGGTGCCGGAGCCCGAATGGCAGCAGTCGAGTGAAACGACGATATGGGGTTTCTGATCTTCTATGCTGCGCGCCGTGGCTACTTCGTGGAGCAGTACGGCCAGTTCCTTATCCGCCAGGTAGAGTGGCCCTCCGGTACTTTCATCGCGGTAGCAGACCAGTGTCTGGTCTTTGCCGTTGGGTACGAGAGAGGCTACCTTTCCCGCCGCATCGGTATTTTTGAAAAACTCATCTGCTGTGAACCGTTCCGAACCATGCCCGCTGAAGTGGAACCAGATGGTGTCTTTACCGGTGGCCTTACCCAGGTGCTCACGAAAGCCGCGGATGATATTGTGGTAGGTGGCCTGGCTGTTTTTTAATGTACAGAGGTGCAGGCGGCCGTCGGTTTCCACTGTCAGTGGAGTTTCACCATCCAGAATACCCACTTCGGGCGCCTCTTCCGGGTCGCCGTATTTTGTACGCAGGTAGCGCTCGATCTGCTCTACGTCCTTGATGCAGCCCCCCAGTTTGGGGACCGGCTCAGGGTAGTCGTTGATGCCGACGAGCAGGGCGAAGATACGGGTCTGGCCGGCGTTTTCAGGCAGGCGGCCGGGGTCGGGGAAGGGGCGGGGAGGCGGGGCTGGGTCAATTGTTTCCTCATCCATCTCAGGAGGCGGAGTAATGTGCCGCGAACGAGACGAATCGGAATCGGAGGCTAAGTTGTTTCCAACTGGCTCCGGATTGGACTCCTGATTTGGATAAGACAGATAATTAAGCAGGGTTTTCATAATTTAAAAAA